>NCEH01000048.1 GCA_002304505.1 Rhizobiales bacterium 32-66-11
GTGGAGCGTCCGGCAGCCGCCCCGCCGCCGGCCCAGAAGCCGCCGCAGGCGGAGCCGGCGCCCCCCCGGCCGGCCGGTCCCCCGCCCGCGGCGAAACCACCGCAAGCCGAGCGGCCCGCCGCTCCTCCGCCGGGCGCGGGAGGTCCCGCCGCCCCGGCTGGTCCGGGTGGCGACAAGGACGGCAAATGAAGAAGGGCCGGGCAAATTGCCCGACCCTAAATTAAGTAAACTCTCGTTTATGTTGCGAAACCACCCGAGATCGCACTAAATACAATTTCAGACTTTGGTATATTTCCAACGTCAACCCTAAGTGGGTGCCAAATTCGAATATCTTCAGAAAATCGCTCACAAGAATATGCGAAACCAGTATGATGATACCCATCATCATTTATTATTTTGTACGTTGTTACACCTACGATGAACGAAGAAATATATCCGTCTTCTAAAATTGAATTTAAATCGTCTTCGAAAGTAACCGCCCACGGTCTACCATACTCCTCTCCGGGCAAAACCATTCTACCTGAGAATGGAACGCTTTTTTCATTCTCCAATGCAAGATCTTTCAATTTTTGAATTATTAAACTCATATCGTGAACAACAGCAATATTACTACGCGCATCGAGCGCTGGTGTCCGGCCAATATTTTTTACAAATGCCTGAACAAAAATCTGTATCCCCGTAGGGAAAATTTCCAGATCTCCCGCAGGTAGAAGGTTAACATTTAGCCAAGCCCTTTGGTCGATAATGAGTGCATCCTGCGAGATCTTAGCCTGCCTTATCGCAGCCCTCGCCGCAGATGACGCGGCGATCGCCGCCCAACCGGCAAATATGGTGGATAAAATCGTGCTGAACTTAATCAGGTAATCGAAATAATCCCCCATCTCCATAATTTTAAACCATTTTTAAATTCGATTCCCCAGCGTAAAAATACCAGAAAAATACTGGATAGAAACACACCTTTGAAGGAGCCCGCAGTGACACTGCGGGCTCCTTGTCCGGTCGCCAATACCCGGCCGCTCAGCCGACCGCAGCCTGCGCGTTCACGCTGTTGCGCTTCACCGCCAGCTTGTTCAGCGCGGTGATATAGGCCTGCGCCGAGGCGACCAGCGTATCGGGATCAGCGGCACGCGCCGTGACCACCTTGCCATCCTCTTCCAGCCGCACCGAGACTTCCGCCTGCGCGTCCGTGCCCTCGGTCACCGCATGGACCTGATACAGCTCCAGCTTGGCGTGATGCGGCACCAGGGCCTTGATGGCGTTGAAGGTGGCATCCACCGGGCCGTTGCCTTCGGCTTCCTCGGTCATCACCTTGCCGTCCACCTCCAGCTTCATGGTGGCGCGCTGCGGGCCGTGGGTGCCGGCGATGACGGAGAGCGAGATCAGCTTGGTGCGGTCGTAGGCGGCGGCGATGCCGCGATCCACCAAGGCCTCAATGTCCTCGTCATAGACCACCTTCTTGCGGTCGGCGAGGTCCTTGAAGCGGGTGAAGGCATCGTTCAGGGCGTTCTCGCCCAATTCGTAGCCCAGGGTCTTCAGCTTGTCGCGGAAGGCGGCGCGGCCGGAATGCTTGCCCATGACCAGCGAGGTCTTGGTGACGCCCACGCTCTCGGGGGTCATGATCTCATAGGTCTGGTTGTGCTTCAGCATGCCGTCCTGGTGGATGCCGCTCTCGTGGGAGAAGGCGTTTCGCCCGACGATGGCCTTATTGTATTGCACCGGGAACGAGGTGACGCCCGAGACCAGCTTGGAAGCGCGGGTCAGCATCTGCGATTGCACGCCGGTGGTATAAGGCAGCACGTCGCGACGTACGGTCAGCGCCATCACCACTTCTTCCAAAGCGGCATTGCCGGCGCGCTCGCCGATGCCGTTGATGGTGCATTCGATCTGCCGCGCGCCGCCTTCCAGGCCGGCCAGCGAATTCGCCACCGCCAGGCCCAGATCATTGTGGCAATGCACGGAGAAGATCGCCTTGTCCGCGTTCGGCACCTTTTCCCGCATGGTGCGGAACATGGTGCGGTATTCGTCCGGCGTGGCGTAGCCCACGGTGTCGGGCAGATTGATGGTGGTGGCGCCGGCCTTGATGGCCGCTTCCACGCAGCGGGCGAGATAATCCAGCGGCGTGCGGGTGGCGTCCATGGCGGACCATTCCACGTCCTCCACCAGGTTGCGCGCCTGGGCGACGGTGGCGGTGATGATCTCCAGCACCTCCTCCTGCGTCTTGCGCATCTGGTGTTCCAGATGGATCGGCGAGGTGGAGACGAAGGTGTGGATGCGGCCGCGCCGGGCATGGCGCACCGCTTCGCCGGCGCGGGCGATATCGCCAGGAATGGCGCGGGCGAGACCGGCGATCACGGCGCGCTTGGAGCGGCGGGCGATCTCGGCCACGGATTCGAAATCGCCGATGGAGGCGATGGGGAAGCCCGCCTCGATGATGTCGACGCCCATTTCATCCAGCAATTCCGCCACCTGGAGCTTTTCTTCCAGGGTCATGGAGGCGCCGGGGCATTGCTCGCCGTCGCGCAAGGTGGTGTCGAAGATGACCACGCGGTCCTTCTCGGACGCCGCAGGGGTTTCGGAGTGCGTGGTCTCATGATGAGCGGTCATTGGCTCGGTCCTTCTCGGGTCTCGGCCGGTCTCCCGCGCGCATCTGGCGTCTTAAGGGAGGGCGGGCCGCACTTGCGCTGATGTCTCGTTCAGATCCGATCCCCTGAGTGCCCAGGCGCGCAGCGCCCGGCCGGCCCTCAGGGGCGGCTAAGGAGAAGGAGCGCGCGCAGAATGAGAGCGTTTCCCGCCACCCAGGGGGTGCGGGAGGAGGGACCTGCGCAGTTCGTCCGATGTGACGACACGGTTCGCGGCTCGCTCACTCAATTGGCTCTCGGACGGTCCTGATAGACGAATTGCGCCGGCGGCACAAGACAGGCGCGCGTGGGCGGCGCTGTTTCCCGCGCGGGTCCGCCCCCGCCCCTTGCCCCGGACCACGCGAGGCGCCACCCTTCGCATTCTTGCACGGGAGTATGCCATGAAGGCTCGCCTGTCCGCCTGCACCCTCGCCGGGCTGCTTCTTTCCGGGCTGCTTCTTGCCGCCTGTACCACCACCTCATCCCCGCCGCCTGCGGTGGCGCCGGCCGCCCCCGCCGGAGCCGCCGATTCGACCGCAGGCGCGGCCAGTTGCACCTCGGCCCTGGCGAATTTCATGAAGGTGGTGGATGCGGACGCGGCGAGCGGCAATCTCAACCCGAGCGTCTTCAAGCGAATCTCTTCCGACCTCGCGACGCCCAAGGCCACCTGCGCCGCCGGCAAGGATGGCGAATCGCGCAGCCAACTCGCCGCCATCCGCGCCCGCTACGGCTATCCGTAGGGCGCGGATGCCGGCCGGATTCATGCGCGCCGAACGTTCGCCCGAAATCGCGGCGTGATCCGCCGGAAAGCCGCGGTGAAGCCTCACGAAACCGACCTTCGTCCGCGCTAACTCATTGTTTCACGTGAAACATTTTGGAAGAATCAAGGCTGCCCGCGGCCCAAAAGAGCCCGGACGCCTCAGGGCAGATGATGGCGCAGATAGGATGCGGCGAAGGACGTCACCTTCTCCGTGATCTGGCTCCGATCCCGGATCACCACCGCATCGACAAGTTCCGGATCGGCCTCCCGCGCAATGAAATCGCGGATGCGCTGGGCGATCTCCTCGCCCGTCATGTCGAACACCAGGCGATGCACCAGGGCGAGGCGCGCGCCGTCGAACACCAGGCTCCAGCCGCCGTCGGCATGGATCAGGGCGGGATCGAGGCCGGTTTCCTCGCGCAATTCCCGCAAGGCGGATTGTTCCAGATCCACCCGACCGTCCGGCGTGACATCATTGAGGTCGGGCGTGCCGCCGGGAAAAAACACCCGCCCGGCATTGGCCGTGCGGGCCCCCATCTCGCCCATCACGAACGCGCCGTCCTTGCCCTGGAGGCCGCACAAAGCGAAGGCGTTCCAGGCCCGAAGCTCGGGCCAGTCGCGCGCCCGCCACCACAGCAGCGTGGCAAAATCGGTCTCCAGGAAATGGCCCCGCAGGAGCCCGCCCACGAGGGCGAACTCCCGCAGCACCAGGATGCGGCCGTTCCACAAATGCGGATTGGCCGCCAGTTGGACGGCGAACTCGGCATCGATCTCGGAGCGGTGGGCCTCCGCCTCGGTCCAGACCTCGGCCGTGATCGCAAGATCGAAGCCGGTGAACGGCAACACCGTGCCGAACACGCGATCCGCGACCGCAACGGCGGTGCCACCCGTCTCCGAGCCGGCGCTCACGCCACCGTTTCCAACACCGGATAGTCGGTATAGCCCTCGGCGCCGCCGCCATAGAGCGTCTCGCGCTTCAGCTCGTTCAGCGGCGCGCCGGTGCGCAGGCGCTCCACCAGGTCCGGGTTGGAGATGAAGGGCCGGCCGAAGGCGATCAGGTCCGCCTTGCCTTCCGCCAGCACCTTTTGCGCGAGCGCTAGGTCGTAGCCGTTATTGGTCATCCAGGCGCCGGAATAGCGGGTGCGCAGCTGCTCGAAATCGAAGCTCGGGTCGACGTCGCGCGGGCCGCCGGTGGCGCCTTCCACCACGTGGATATAGACCGGCTTCAGCTTCTCCAGCTCTTCCACCGCATAGTTGAACAGCGCCTGGGGATTGCTGTCGGTCAGATCGTTTGCGGGGGTGACCGGCGAAATGCGCAGGCCGGTGCGCTTGGCGCCGATCTCGTCGATGATCGCCGCGGTTACTTCCAGCAGCAGCCGAGCACGGTTCTCGATCGAGCCGCCATAGGCGTCGGTGCGCATGTTGGCGCCGTCGCGCAGGAACTGGTCCAGCAGATAGCCGTTGGCGGCGTGGATCTCGACCCCGTCGAAGCCGGCGGCGATGGCATTGGCGGCGGCGCGGCGATAATCGGCGATGAGGCCGGGAATCTCCTCAAGCGCCAGGGCGCGCGGCGCGGAGGTCTCGGCAAACGTGTTGTTCACGAAGGTCTTGGTCTTCGCCGTGATGGCGGAAGGCGCCACCGGCGCCCCGCCGTTGGGCTGGAGCGAGACATGGGAGACCCGGCCCACATGCCAGAGCTGGATCACGATCCGCCCGCCCTTGGCGTGGACCGCGTCCGTCACCTTCTTCCAGCCGGCGACCTGCTCGGCGCTATAGATGCCCGGGGTGTCCTGATAGCCCTGGCCCTGCTGGGAAATCTGCGTCGCCTCGGTGATGATGAGGCCGGCGGAGGCGCGCTGGGTGTAATATTCCACGGTCAGCGGCCCGGGCACGAAGCCGGGAAGCGCCCGGTTGCGCGTCAATGGCGCCATCACGATGCGGTTGGGAAGGCTCATGTCGCCGAGGCGATAGGGGTCGAACAGCGTGGCTTTCGCGTCGCTCATGGGGGGTGACCTTCTGCTTGCGGCCTGCGGCCGGCAATGGTGCAATGCGAAACAGATAAATCTACAACGGCCGCAACCAAGGGGGCGGCCGAACACTTTTTCGCCATAGGCCCCCAGGCGCACCCCTCAAAGGTGAAGCACCCCCTCCGCAACCACCACCGCATTGCCGCCGATGGTCGCCTCCACCACGTGCCCGCCCTTGACCGTGAAGCCGAGATTGATGCGGCTCGGCCGCCCCATCTCGAAGCCCTGGTCGATGCGCACTTTGTGGTTGCCCTCCACCCGCGCCTCGGCATCCAGCAGCACGGCGGGAAAGGCGGCGGCGGCGGCGCCGGTGGCCGGGTCCTCCTCGGTGCCGAGGCCGGGCGAGAACATACGGGCGCGGAAATCGGCGTCGCCCTCCTCATCCGGCGTATAAAGATAGAGCGCCTCGCCATAGGAGCCGAGGTTGCGGATGAAGGCCGCCTCGTCGGGCCGGGCGCGGGCGAGCGCGGTCAGGTCGGCCACCGGCACGAACAAGAACGGCACCCCGGCCGAGGCGACCACCGGGCGATGGGCGTCGAAGCCGATGTCGCCGACGCTGAGATTGAGCGCGTCCGCGCAGGCCTGGCGGGAGATGTCCACGTCCTCCAGCGTGCTGCGGCGCGGCACGATGAAGGTGGCGCTGCCCTTGCGGGCGCCTGAGGCATCGCTGGCCACCTCGCAGATCAGCGTGCCGATCTGCTCTTCCAGCCGCATCTGCCCCTTGGCGAGCTTGTCCTCAAGCGCCAGCAGCACCGCCGCCCCCACGGTGGGATGGCCGGCAAACGGCATCTCATGGGCGGTGGTGAAGATGCGCACCCGCGCCCGGTGGGCGGGGTCCTTCGGCGGCAGGACGAATACCGTCTCGGAGACGTTGAACTCGCGGGTGATCTGCTGCATCGCCGCATCGTCGAGCCCGGCGGCGTCCAGCACCACCGCCAGGGGATTGCCGCCGAACGGGCGCGAGGTGAAGACATCAAGCGTCACATAACGGCGCGGCATGGCGGGTCATCCGGTGAGGCAGAACGCGAGAGAACGGCCTCGCGCGGCACGAGCCACAGTTTTGCCTCAAACCGCCTCCGGCGTGAAGACACGGCTTGGTCGCACGAACTCTTCCTGCGCCTCAACCAACAACAATTCCCGCGCCCCGGCCTGATCGGTGCGCCGCAGCAGGCCGTAGATCGAGGAGGCGGCCGCCCCGAGCGCCACCGCAACGCTGCCGCTGCGCTTCCAGTGGAAATAGAACAGGGCCGCGATCGCGTCCCCGGCCCCGTTCGGCGCCACGTCGAGGCGCGGCGTGCGCACCAGGAACCGCCCTTCCGGGCCGCAGGCGAGCAGGTCGATGGACTGGGCCGGCGTCTCCTGCGTGTGCAGGCTGGTGACGAGCACCACGCCGGGGCCGGTCTTCTGCAGCTGCGCACAGGCAGCGAGCGCATCGGCGCGGGTCGCAAGTGTTTGCCCGGTCAGCCATTCCAGCTCGAACTGGTTCGGCGTAATCACATCCGCCGCCGGCACGGCGAGGTCCCGCATGAATTCGGGAATGCCCGGCCGCACGAAGACGCCGCGCCCCACATCGCCGATCACCGGATCGCAGCAATAGGTCGCCCGCGGATTGGCATCGCGCACCCGCGCCACGGTGGCGAGGATCGCCGCGCCGAGGTCGGCCGACCCCATATAGCCGGACAGGACGCCGTCGCACTTGGCCAGCTGGCCGCGCTCGGCGATGCCTTCCACCAGTTCGAGCACCAGCGCGGCCTCGAACACCTGCCCGCGCCAGGCCCCGTATCCGGTGTGGTTGGAGAATTGCACCGTGTGGATCGGCCACACCTCCACCCCGAGGCGCTGGAGCGGGAATACGGCGGAGGCGTTCCCCACGTGTCCGTAGGCGACATGGGACTGGATGGAGAGGAGGTTCATGGCCGCGCCCGCTCGGAAGGATGCGGCGGCGTTAGCGCGCATCGGCCTGCAGCACAAATGGATTTTGCTGATCCGCGCCAGAAGCCGCGCTGATGCCGCCCGCCAGCACCCGCCGGCATTCCGGCGCGGCTAGGCTTCCGGCGACTGGCCGTAGGCGCGGCGGCTCACCCGCGCCAGGAATCGCCGGGGAACGAGGCGAACCGCAAACGTCATCAAGCGGTTGGCCAGCCCGACCACTTCCACCCTCTTGCCCGCCAGCATGGCCCGGTAGCCCGCTTCCGCCACCGTGCGGGCATCGGCGACCGGCCCGCGGAACACCCGCGTCGCCCCCATGCCGGCACGGGCGGCAAAGCCGGTGTGTGTGGGTCCGGGACATAAGGCGGTGACGGCGATGCGGGTCTCGCTCAATTCCTCGCTCAATGCCTCGGAAAACGAGAGCACATAAGCCTTGCTCGCGGCATAGACGGCGGCGAAAGGGCCGGGCGCAAAGGCGGCGGTGGAGGCAACCTGCACGATCCGCCCCTGTCCGCGCGCCAGCATGCCGGGCAGGACTGCGCGGGTCAGAAGGGTGAGCGCGGCGATATTGGTGGCGATCATGCCCTCGGTCGCGGCAAGGTCGGCGTCGACGAACGGCCCGTAAGAGCCGAATCCGGCATTGTTCACCAGGACGTCCAGCTCTGTTCGGGCGATTTCGGCAGCGAGCCTGTCCACCGCCGCGGGATCGCAGAGATCGGCGACGCGAACCTGAACCTCCACCGCCCCGGCGGCCCGCAAATCACGCGCGGCCTCCTCCAGGCGGGCGGCATCGCGCGCCACCAGGATCAAGGCGAACCCGTCGCGCGCCAGGAGACGGGCGAACTCCAGCCCGATGCCGCCGCTGCCGCCGGTGACCAGGGCAAGGCGCGGCTCGCCGGCGGAGGGAGCGCGGGCGGGGGCGGGGATTTGCGAGGGGGAGGAAGCTGGGGCCATCTTGGTGTCCTGTCGCGCCGGCATGGCGCCGATCTTCGGCGCCCCAGGCGCCTTCCGCAAGGCGCGCAGGGATTGCCCGGAGGCGGGCTGCGCCGGCTGCAAGGCCGCGCCCGCAGCTTTGCGCGGGTGAGCCTTGCGAGGCCACGCGGACCATGCCACTCCCACCCCACGATGCCCCTGCCCGCTCCCCCTCCCCTGTCCTTCGCTCTTCCGCCCCGCTCCGCCCCCGTGCGGCTTGCCGCCGGCCTGCTGGCGCTCGCCTGGGCCGCGCCAGCCCTCATCGCACCGGCCCTCATCGCAACGGCCCTTATCGCAACGGCCCTCGTCGCGCCGGCTTTTGCCGCACCCGCCTGCTATGCGCCGGACGCCCTGCGCGCGCGGCCGGGCGAAGAGATCGTGCGCCGCGCCACCGCCCCCGTTTCCCTGCCCGATGTGCGCCTGCCCCCGGCGCAGCCCGTGCCGGCATCGCTGTCCGGCTCGATTCGCCGGGTGGATCTGCCGGCCGGGGTGAAGCTGGTGGCCCTCACCTTCGACCTGTGCGAGGCGTCCGGCGAGGTTTCCGGCTATGACGGCGCCCTGGTGGATTATCTGCGCGCCGAGCATGTGCCCGCCACCTTCTTCGGCGGCGGCAAATGGATGGTCAGCCATCCCGACCGCGCGGCCCAGATCCTGGCCGATCCGATCTTCGAAATGGGCAACCACACCTGGTCCCACGCCAATCTCGCGGTGAAGACCGGGGACGCCATGTCGCGCCAGGTGGACGATGCCGACACCGCCTTCGGCCTGACCCGCGCCGATGCGACGCAAGCCGGCTGCATGCTGGAAAAGGTGCCCGCCCGCCCGGCGCTGTTTCGCTTCCCCTATGGCTCGTGCAGCGCGGAATCGATGAATTACGTCAACGAGACCGGCCATCTGGCGATCCAGTGGGACGTGGATTCCGCCGACCCCGCCTTCCTCGGCGCGACCTTGATGGCGCAGAATATGCTGCGCGCGATCCGCCCCGGCTCGATCGTGCTGATGCACGCCAACGGGCGCGGCAAGCACACGGCGGAGGCTCTCAGGCAATTGATCCCGGCGCTGCGGGCGAAAGGCTATGGCTTTGTGACGGTGTCCGACCTGATCGCGGCCGGCAAGCCGGTGATCGCCTCCACCTGCTATTCGGAGCGTCCGGGCGATACGCGCGTCTATGACGAGGCCGCGCGCAGCGGCCGCCACATCCTCTCGCGCCCCTGAGCGCGGAACCGTTCAGAACCAAAGAAGAAAGACCTTCCCATGCTTCTTGCCCGCGACTTGGCCCATGACGTGCGATCCGGCCGGCTGACCCCTCTCGATCTGGTGGACATGTGCGATCAGGCCATCGCGGCGCAGGAAGCGCAGGTGCGGGCGTTCGCGGCGCTCGATCTTGCGGCGGCGCGCACCGCCGCGCAGACGCCGGGCCAGGCCGATCGCCCGCTTGCCGGGCTGCCATTCGCGGTGAAGGACATTCTCGATACCCGCGAACTGGCCACGGAATATAATTCCCCGATCTATGCCGGCCACCGCCCCGTCAGCGATGCGCCGGTGGTGAGCCAGGCGCGGCGTGGCGGCGGCGTGCTGCTGGGCAAGACGGTGACCACGGAATTCGCCTTCCTGGAGCCGAGCGTCACGCGCAACCCGCGCCGGCTCAGCCATACGCCCGGCGGCTCGTCGGCTGGCTCCGCGGCGGCGGTGGCGGCGGGCATGGTGCCGCTCACCCTCGGCACACAGACCGGTGGCTCGGTGGTCCGGCCCGCCTCCTATTGCGGCGTCACCGGCTACAAGCCCACCTTCCGCACCTTGCCGACCATGGGCATGAAGACCTTTTCCTGGCATCTCGACACCATCGGCCTGTTCGGCGCGCGGGTGCAGGACGTGGCGTTCGCCGCCGCCGGCCTCACCGGTCGCGATCTCGACATCGGCACCGAGGTGGCGCAGGCGCCGCGCATCGCGGTCATCCGCACCGTGCGTGCCGACCTCGCCGACGCCGACGCCCATGCGGCGCTCGACCAGGCCGCCCGCGCCCTGTCGGCCGCTGGTGCCCATGTGAGCGAGGTCGCGCTTCCGGCCGAATTGGAAGCCGCCGACGCGATCCATGCCACGATCCAGGATTTCGAGGGCGCCATCGCCTTCGCCGACGAATATGATCGCCAGCGCCACCTGCTCTCGCCGCTGCTGGCACGGCATCTGGAGCAGGCCGCCAAGGTGCAGCCGGATGATTATGATTCCGCCCGCCGCACCGCCAAGCGCGCGCGCCAACGGCTCGGCGACTTCTTCGCCGACTATGACGCCATCCTCACCTTCTCCGCGCCCGGCACGGCGCCGGAAGGCTATGCCACCACCGGGTCCGCCATCTTCAACCGGCTCTGGACGCTGATGGGCACGCCGACGGTGAACGTGACCGGCCTTTCGGGAGCGAACGGCATGCCCATGGGCGTGCAGATCGTGGGACGTTTTGGCCGGGATCGGACCGCCCTGACTGTCGCGGCTCTCGCGGAACGCGCCTTACAGAGCTGACATACAATATATCAAAACACCTCGATGTGCAGTGCGATATCACCATGTGGATGGTATCGCACACTTCTTTAAAATAAACGCTGCGGCGCAGGATAAAGCGCCGCGTTGCGGCAGCGTTATTTCCTTTTCCATTTTTTGGTCTTTGCTAAGCTTCGCTCGGAGATCGACCAAAAAGGGACTTGAGAAGTGGACCTGGGCTCGATACTCGACCTGCTGAAAGTGAGCACCGCTTTCGCCGTCATCGGCGCGGTACTGCTCGGCATGATCTGAGTTTGGCCACACGCTCAAGCCGCCTTCGTAAAAGACCAAAAACCGCGAAGGGCAGGTCGATCAGCGCGGCGCTGGAGAGAAAATCTCCGGCGCCGCGCGCCTCCCAATATTTGTCAGCCTCGACACCCGGGCCTTCCTGCCTCCCCCACCGCCCGCGCAAACTGCCGCCCGCGCAAACCGGCCAGCCTTGAAGGCGTGCCAAGTCGCGCACGCGGCAAGCCATCGCGCCGGCCGAAATGCGCCGCCCAGGCGGGGGCGAGGATTTCCCTCCAGCTTCCGCCCCGCCGGCCGGCTGCCCGGCGCCCGAGTCGCGCAACGCGCTTGGTCTCTCGCCTTAGGCCATTGGCGTTAAATGTACTTTTGTCGCAACAAATAGGTTTTCTGGCTGGATTGTGACGTCCATGACAAATTTATGAAGCGTGACCTTGGAGGATTTGCAAGGCCGCGACGGCATCCAATCACCGCAGTGTCATAAGATTGTTGCGGCGCCCACTTAAGGAAATGTCCGGTAAGCACCGGAGCAAAACCAGATGATGGTGATCGAAGGGCTGACCTGCCGGTTTGGCGAAAAGGTCGCCGTCTCGGATGTCAACCTCGAGATCGGTCAGGGCGCCTTCATCGGCGTCATCGGCCGATCAGGCGCTGGCAAGTCCACCTTGCTGCGCATGATTAATCGCCTGCAGCCGTCGAGTGGCGGCGCAATCCGTTACGACGGCGTCGATGTCACGGCGCTCAAGGGCCGGGACCTGCGCCTGTGGCGCGCCCAAGCCGCAATGATCTTCCAGCAATTCAATCTGGTGGGTCGGCTCGACGTGCTCACGAACGTGCTCATGGGCCGCCTCTCCACCATGCCGCGCTGGCGCGCGCTCTCCAAGATATGGAGCGAAGAGGACAAGGCCGTCGCGCTGACCGCGCTCGACCAGTTCGACATCGCCCAATTGGCCGCCCAGCGCGCCGACAGCCTTTCGGGCGGCCAGCAGCAGCGCGTGGCCATCGCCCGCGCCCTGGTGCAGGAACCGGGGTTGATCCTGGCGGACGAGCCGATCGCCTCGCTGGATCCGCGCAACACCAAGGTGGTGATGGATGCGCTGCAGCGCATCAACAAGCATTTCGGCATCACCGTGCTGTGCAATCTGCACTCGCTCGATCTGGCCCGCACCTATTGCGATCGGCTGATCGGCATGGCCGCCGGGCGCGTGGTGTTCGACGGCGCGCCCGAGGCCCTCACCGAGGGGGTTGCCCGCGAACTCTACGGCCTTGAGGCCGGTGAGGTGATGGACATGCACGGCGCCGCCGAGCCGGAATTCGAACCCGCCCTGATGCCGGGAGCCGCCGCCGTGTGACCCCGCCCGCCGCCATGCGCGTGGCGGCTGGACGCCAACACGGGCACGCCGCTGGCGCGCGCGCTCGACAGCGCATGCGACCTCCTCTTCGCGCAGCCCTGGCCGCGCGCGGTTTTCCAAAAGTACGCGTGATTTCAAGCGTTTCATACCCCCCGCAGCCCAGACCGCGCATCCTCAAGGAGCGAGACATGCTGACCCGTCGTACCCTCATGACCGTGGCGACCGCCGCGGTGCTCTCCGCCGGCTTTGCCGGCGCCGCCGCCGCCCAGGATTGGAAAGCCAAGTATCCCGAGCTGGTGTTCGCGGTTATCCCGGCCGAGAACGCCTCGGGCGTTACCGACCGCTACCAGCCGCTCATGGACTATCTCTCCAAGGAGCTCGGCGTGAAGGTGACCCTGCGCGTCGCCAATGATTATGCGGCCGTGATCGAGGGCCAGCCAGGACGGCACCAAGGGCTATCATTCGGTGCTCTATGTGAAGGCCGACAGCCCCTACAAGTCGATCGAAGACCTGAAGGGCAAGAATCTGTGCCTGGTGGACCCCAACTCCACCTCCGGCAACAACGTGCCGCGCTACGCCCTGAGCAAGATGGGCATCACCCCCGACGCCTATTTCGGCAAGGTGGTCTATGCCGGCTCGCACGAGAACGCCGTGATCGCCGTTCAGCAGGGCACCTGCGACGCCGCCTTCAACTGGTGGAACGATGAAAACGAATCCAACCTCATGCGCATGGATCGCAAGGGGATGGCGAAATACGCGGACTACCGCATCATCTACAAGTCCGACCTCATCGTGAACTCGCCCTACGCCTATCTGACGGACCTGCCGGATGATCTGAAGGCGAAGATCCGCGAAGCCTTCTTCTCCATCCAGAAGAACGACAAGGCCGCGTTCGACAAGATCTATGAAGGCAAGGCCCAGCCCTGGCAGCCGGTCGACAACGCGGCCTACAAGCCGGTGATCGAGCTGATCAAGTTCGTCGACGAACTGCGCAAGAAGAAGGCGTCCTGACGCCGAAAGGACGGCCCGCTTCGGCGGGCCGTCCGTTCCCGCAGGTTCGGAACTAACGCCCCATGCCCTTTCCCCTGCCCCACGCGTTCGCGACCCTTCCGGCCGAGCAGCTCGCGCCGCTGGCGCGCCATTATGCGGCGGCCATGGCCTCGCGCCGGCGCCACGTCTATATCGGCCTCGCGGTGATCGCGGTCTGCATCGCCCTCTCCTCCTGGATGGGCGAGGTGAAGCCCGCCGTGTTCCTGACCAATGCCGGGCGGCTCGGGAATTATTTCTACGACATCACGCCCACGCTCACCTTCGCGAATTTCGCCGCCGACCTCGGCGAATGGTTCTGGAACCTGGACCATTGGCTGAAGCTGCTGTGGGATACCATCCTGATCGCCTATCTCGGCACGTTGTTCGGCGGCCTCGGCGCCTTCTGCCTGTGCTTCCTCGCCAGCGCGAACCTCGTGCGCTCACCCTGGATCAGGATGGGCGTGCGCCGTTTTCTGGAATTCTGCCGCACCGTGCCGGAGATCGTGTTCGCCCTGCTGTTCGTGGTGGCGTTCGGCCTCGGGCCCATGCCCGGCGTGCTGGCGCTGTCGATCCACACCATGGGCGCGCTCGGGAAATTGTTCGCCGAGGTGGTCGAGAATATCGACATGAAGCCGGTGGACGGCGCCACCGCCTCGGGCGCCGACTGGGTGCAGACGGTGCGCTTCGCGGTGCTGCCGCAGGTGCTCTCCAATTTCGCCTCCTACGGCTTGCTGCGGTTTGAAGAGAATGTGCGCGAAGCCGCCATCATGGGCTTCGTCGGCGCCGGCGGCATCGGGCAGGACCTGGTGGAGGCGGTCCGCAAATTCTATTATTCCGATGTCTCCGCCATCCTGCTGCTGATCATCGGCACGGTGGTGATCATCGACCTCGTCACCGAGCGCGTGCGCCATGCGCTGCTGGGTACGGAGCGCCGCTCGTGAACCGCGCCCGCCTCGCCCCCGATGCCGCGGATCGCGCCCGCCTCGCGGCGCTGCATCCGGCGATCTTCAATCCCTCGCTGGCGCAGCGCGCCTGGACCGCCGGCTCCCTCGTGGTGCTGGTGGTGCTGGCGGCCTATGCCATGTGGCAGCTGGAGTTCAGCTTCGCCCGCATCGGCAGCGGCATCCGCCAGCTGTGGCTGTTCATCACCCTGATGGTGCCGCCCGATCCCGGCACCCAGCTCGCGCTTTATATCCACGCGCTCGGGGAAACCCTCTCGATCGCCTTCCTCGGCACCTTCACCGGCGCGGTGATCGCCGTGCCGCTCGGATTCCTGGCCGCCCGCAACGTGGTGCCGAATTTCTTCCTCCACATGCTGGTCCGGCGGTTCCTGGACGTGCTGCGCGGCGTCGACCGGCTGATCTGGGCGCTGATCTTCGTCACCGTGGTGGGGCTCGGCCCGTTCGCCGGCATTTTGGCCATCGCGACCGCAAGCGTGGGGATTCTGGCGAAGCTGTTTTCCGAGGCCATCGAGGCGATCGACCGCAAGGCGGTGGAAGGCATTCTCTCCACCGGCGGCACGGCGGTGGATGCGGTGCGCTTCGGCCTTCTGCCGCAGGTGATGCCGGTGCTCACCAGCCAGGTGCTGTATATTTTCGAGAGCAATTCGCGCCAGTCCACCATCGTCGGCATCGTCGGCGCGGGCGGGCTCGGGCTTCACCTGGTGGAGCAGATCCGCGTGCTCGAATGGCAGAAGGTGAGCTTTCTCATCCTCATGATGCTGGTGATGGTGGCGGTGATCGACTTCATCTCCTCGCGCCTGCGCTTCGCCATCATCGGCCGCAAGGACGTGGTCTGAGGCGGCTCCCTCAGCCGCCAGAGCGCTTTCAGCAAAAGCGGATTCCGCTTTTGCCTTGAGAACGCGCGTCAAAACAAAGGTCAAAATCCTTCGCGCGCGAATGCAGCGCTCTCTGGACAGTTTCCAGAGTGGCAGCTAGGCAAGCGGATGGCCAGGCGATCAAAAGGGGGGCTACCCTTCGGGCGTACAGGCCGCCATCTGGCCCCCGCATGCGGGCTCGGATGGATTGCAACGGACAATCCAGAAGGGGTTTTCATGTTCAGAATGTCTGGCGGAGCTGCCGTGGCGCTCCTGCTGCTCACTTCGGCCGCTCAGGCTGGCGATCCACCGACGGCCTTCAATCAATGCAAGGCCTGTCATAAGGTCGAAGCGGGAAAGAACGCCATAGGACCGTCGCTCTTCGGAATCTTCGGCACGAAGGCCGGGAGTGTCGCGGGCTATCAATATAGCCCCGCCATGAAGAGTTCCGGACTCACGTGGGACGATGCCACCCTCAGCAAATACCTGGCAAATCCCAAGGACACAGTCCCCGGCTCCAAGATGGCATTTGCCGGCCTGAAGAAGCCGGAGGACGTCGCGGCCGTCATCGCCTATCTGAAAACCTTGAGGTAAACGCCGGCAACTAGCTGAGCACCCCGTTGACGTGAGGAACCGACCATTCTTCGGTCGGTTCCTTTCAAAGGGGCCTTCGGATCCGATCCGCGCCCGATGCCGCCCGCTCTCAGGGCTTGATGACGAGCTGGACCCGGTCTGCGGCGAAGCTGGCGCGGCCCCATTGCAAGGGCGTGCCGTTGGCTTCCACATCCACCCGTTCCACCACCATCACCGCCCGCCCCGGGCTGAGCGACAAGCGCTCCTGCTCGATCTCATTTGCCGGGCGCGCGGACAGGCGGGTCTCGCGACGCCGGAAATCGAGAATGCCGATGGTGGCAAGCGCCCGCGTCAGCGAGCCGGTGGCGGCATAGACGAGGTCGAGGTCGCGGCAGCGGGACTGGGGAAAATAGGCCCGCCCGCAGGAAATCGGCACGCCATCCGCTTCATGAATGGTCTCGATGGCGAGTACCGGCGTGCCTTCGGGAATCTCCAGGCCCTGCGCCACCTCGCGGCTCGCCGGCTCGACCACCGAGCCGAGGCAGCGGCCGAACGGCTCCCGCCCATTGGCGGATACGATCTCGCAGAAGCGCGTGCGCGTGCCGATGGGATAGCGCAGCGGGGTATCCTTCACGAAGGTGCCGCGCCCCGCGGTGGCCTCGATCATCCCCTGTTCGGACAGCACCGCCAAGGCGCGCCGCACGGTGTGGCGGTTGACGCCGAAGCGCAGCGCAAGGTCCGCCTCCACCGGCAGCCGCGCCCCCGGCGCGTAGAGGCCGGAATTAATCTCGCCCTCGAGGCGTTCCGCGATCTGTTTCCAGAGCGCGATCCCCGATCCGCGCTTCACATCCGCATCCACCGCATCTGTCATCGCAGCGTGACCCATTTCATCCATGGTCGTCACCGTTCCCATCATTTTTGTGCCCGCTTTGCCAGCGCGCCTTGCTTATTTGTATATATGACTATACAAACTATTTCCAGAGGCACAACACGATACCTCCAACCGGCAGGGCGCCGCTGCACCTGACCCGAGGATCGAGCGCAATGAACGAAAGCCCGGACGACGCGACTGCCCGCCGCATCGAAATGATGCGCCTTCTTTCGCGCGCCACACGCGAAGAGCTCGAAGCCGCCGTCGAGCGATTCGCGCCTTTGCCCCCCATGCGGGAATTGCGGGCGCCGGACGTCGGCCTCGCCATGCTGCGCGGCCGCGTCGGTGGGGATGGCTCGCCCTTCAACATAGGCGAAGCCACCGTGACGCGTGCAGCGGTGCAACTCGAAGCGGGGGCCACCGGTGTCTCCTACATGCTCGGGCGCGAGCCAGAACGCGCACGAGCCGCCGCCATCCTCGACGCCCTGTGGCAGGACGAAGCCCTGCGCGGCGCCGTCGAACTGGCTCTAGCCCATGTACGCCGCCGCCTTGACGATGAAGTGACGCAGGGCGCCGCCAAGACCGAAGCGACCAAGGTGAATTTCTTCACCATGGTCCGGGGAGAAGATTAATGCCCGCCACAGCATTGGCGTCCGGCTTCGCCGACGCCCCGCGCGAGGCCCAGGAGGTTTTCAAGGCGGTGATGTGGGCGCTCGCCCGTCCCGGCCGCCCGGTGCCGCTCCACGCGCGCCTTGCCCCGCCCGCGCCGCTCTCCCCCGAGATGGCGGCCATCGCTTTGGCGCTGCTGGATTATGAAACCCCAGTGTGGCTGGATCCGGCCCTGGCCGCGGTGCCGGCGGTTGCCGCCTTCCTGCGCTTCCACACCGCCGCGCCGCTGGTGGAAGCACCCGCCGCCGGGCGCTTCGCGCTCATCGCCGATGGGGCCGCCGTGCCGGATTTCGCCCGCTTCGCCCGCGGCGAGCCGGATTATCCCGACCGGTCCACCACGCTGGTGGTGCAGGTGACCGCCCTCGGCGAAGGCCCGATCCTGCTGGAGGGGCCGGGCATCGAGACCCGCACGGGCTTTGCGGCCGCGCCGCTGCCCGCCGATTTTTCCGCCCGTCTCGCCGCCAACCGGCAGCTGTTTCCGCTGGGTGTGGACCTCATCCTCGTCGCGCCGGGAGCCGTGCTCGGCCTGCCGCGCTCGGCGCGCGTCATCCGGGAGGCCTGAGCCATGTATGTGGCCGTAAAGGGCGGCGAAACCGCCATCCGCAATGCCCATGCCCTGCTCGCCGAGACCCGGCGCGGCAATCCCGACGTGCCGGAAATCGGCATCGACCAGATCGCCGAACAGCTCACCCTGGCCGTGGACCGCATCATGGCCGAGGGCTGCCTTTATGATCGCAGCCTCGCCGCGCTGGCCCTCAAGCAGGCGCGGGGCGACCTGATCGAGGCGATCTTCCTGGTGCGCGCGTTCCGCACCACCCTGCCGCGTTTCGGCTATGCCCAGCCGGTGGAAACCGGCGCCATGCGCGTGCGCCGCCGCGTCTCGGCCACCTTCAAGGACCTGCCCGGCGGGCAGGTGCTGGGGCCGACCTTCGACTATACCCACCGCCTGCTGGATCCAAGCCTCGCCACCTTCGCCGCCGCCCCGGCCAAAAGCGCGCCCGCCGCGCGGCCGGCGGCCCCCAGCGTGACCCCGGCCGATCCACCGGTGGCGATGGCGCGCGTGACCGATCTGCTCGGCGATGAAGGGCTGATCGAGGCCTCTCCCCCGGACGACGGCACGGAACCCGGCGACATCACCCGCGCGCCGCTCGCCTTCCCGGCCGACCGGTCGGTGCGCCTGCAGAATCTGGCGCGGGGCGATGAAGGCTTCCTGCTGGCGCTCGGCTATTCCACCCAGCGCGGCTATGCCCGCACCCATCCGTTCGTCGGCGAGGTGCGCATCGGCGAGGTGGAGGTGAGCATGTTCGTGGAGGAACTGGGCTTTGCCGTTCCGCTCGGCGAAATCCGCCTCACCGAATGCCAGATGGTGACGCAATTCCATGGCTCGGCGCAGGTGCCGCCGCAATTCACCCGCGGCTATGGCCTCGTATTCGGCCAGAGCGAGCGCAAGGCCATGTCCATGGCCCTGGTGGAGCGCGCCTTGCGCCATGCCGAGCTGGGCGAGGAGAAATCCGCCCCCGCCCAGGATGCGGAATTCGTGCTCTCCCATTCCGACAACGTCCAGGCCACCGGCTTCGTCGAGCATCTGAAGCTGCCGCATTATGTGGATTTCCAGGCCGAGCTGGACCTGGTGCGCCGCATGCGCGCATCCCACAACCAGCCCGAGGACGACCAGGACGCCGGCGACCGGCCCGCCAGCGACAAGGGCGAACATGCGGAGGCGGCGGAATGAGCCAGATGCCGGCCATCACCTATAATTTCGCCTATCTGGACGAACAGACCAAGCGGATGATCCGCCGGGCGATCCTGAAAGCCATCGCCATTCCCGGCTATCAGGTGCCGTTCGCCAGCCGCGAGATGCCCATGCCCTATGGGTGGGGCACCGGCGGCGTGCAGGTCACCGCCTCCATCCTCGGCCCGGACGATGTGCTGAAGGTCATCGACCAGGGCTCGGACGACACCACCAATGCGGTCGCCATCCGCGGCTTCTTCGAGACCACCGCCGGGGTGGCCACCACCACGCGGACGCAGGACGCGACCATCATCCAGACCCGCCACCGCGTGCCGGAAGCCCCGCTGCATGAAGGCCAGGTGCTGGTCTATCAGGTGCCGATCCCGGAGCCGCTGCGGTTTTTGGAGCCGCGCGAGAGCGAGACCCGCAAGCTGCACGGCCTCGCCGATTACGGCCTCATGCATGTGAAGCTCTATGAGGACATCGCCCGCCACGGCCATATCGCCACCACCTATGCTTATCCGGTGTCGGTGTCCGGCCGCTATGTGATGGATCCCTCGCCGATCCCGAAGTTCGACAATCCCAAGCTGAACGACAGTCCGGCGCTCCAGCTCTTCGGCGCCGGGCGCGAGCAGCGCATTTATGCGCTTCCCCCGCACACCCGCGTGGTGTCGCTGGATTTCAAGGACCACCCCTTCGAGGTGCAGCATTTCGCGAAACCCTGCGCGCTCTGCGGCGCGCGGGGGGTGTATCTCGACGAAGTGGTGCTCGACGACAAGGGCGGGCGCATGTTCGTGTGCTCGGACACCGATTATTGCGCCGAGCGGCGCGCGCAAGGCCATGTGGGCGAGCTCGGCGTGCCCGTTGAGAGCGTGCCCGTGGACGGCGGGCCCTTGGATGGCGGGCCCTTGGATGGCGGGCCGACGCCGGGCGCAGCTTCGGAGGACGCCGCATGAGCGTGCTCGCCACTCCCACTCCTACTCTCACGGTTCGCGCCGCGGGCGAATCGGACCTGCCGGCGGTGCTGGCGCTCTATGCCCAGCCGGGCATGGACGACGGCGCCATGCTGCCGCTCGACGAGGCCAAGGCCCTGTTCCGCCGCTTCGCCGATTATCCCGACTATAAGCTCTATGTCGCGGAGGCCGGCGGCGTGGTGGTGGGCACTTTCGCGCTGCTGATCATGATCAATCTCGGCCATCTCGGCGCCCCCTCGGCGATCGTCGAGGACGTGGTGGTGGCACCCGACACGCAGGGCGCCGGCATCGGCCGGGAGATGATGCGCGTCGCCATGGCCTATGCGGCGGAAAAGGGCTGCTACAAGCTGGTCCTCTCCTCCAACCAGAAGCGCACGCGCGCCCACGCCTTCTACGAGCAGCTCGGCTTTGCGCGCCACGGCCTCAGCTTCCATATCGAGCTTGCGGGAGAGGATGCATGAGCGCCCTTGCCGATGACGATCAGCCCCTGCTTTCCGCGCGCGGCCTGACGAAATTCTACGGCGCCCGCCTCGGCTGCCGCGATGTGGATCTCGACGTCCATGCGGGCGAGGTGGTGGCCATCGTCGGGGAATCCGGCTCCGGCAAGTCCACGCTGCTCGGCCTGCTCTCCACCGAATTGGACCCCAGCGCCGGCACCGTTTCCTACCGCATGCGCGACGGCGTAATGCGCGATCTTGCCGATCTCTCCGAGGCCGAGCGGCGGCTGTTGCTGCGCACCGACTGGGGCTTCGTGCGCCAGCATGCCGAACAGGGGTTGCGCATGGCGGTCTCGGCCGGCGGCAATGTGGGCGAGCGGCTGATGGCGGTCGGCTGGCGCCATTATGGCGAGATCCGCGACGAGGCCGGCGACTGGCTCGACCGGGTCGAGATTGCCCGCGACCGCATGGACGACGATCCGCGCACCTTCTCCGGCGGCATGCGCCAGCGGTTGCAGATCGCCCGCAATCTCGTCACCCGCCCGCGCCTCGTGTTCATGGATGAGCCCACCGGCGGCCTGGATGTGTCGGTGCAGGCGCGCCTGCTGGACCTCGTGCGCTCGCTGGTGGCCGACCTCGGCCTGGCGGTGATCATCGTCACCCATGATCTCGCGGTCGCCCGCCTGCTCTCCCATCGCATCCTGGTGATGCGCCACGGCCGGGTAATCGAGGAAGGGCTGACGGACCAGGTGCTTGACGACCCGTGCGAGCCCTATACCCAGCTGCTCGTCTCCTCGGTGCTGGCGGCATAAGGGGCTCCTGCCATGAACACCCATATCTCCCTCACGCCGGCCGCCGGTGAGGCGCACGCGCCCGCGATCCCCCTCTTGCAGGTGCGCGGCCTCTCCAAGGCCTTCACGCTGCATCTGCGGGACGGCATGCGCCTGCCTGTCGTGGAAGGCGTGAGCTTCGAGGTTCAAGCCGGCACCTGCGTCGCCCTCGGCGGCCCCTCGGGCGCCGGCAAAAGCTCCATCCTGAAGATGGTGTTCGGCAATTACCGCACCGATGCCGGCGAAATCCTGATCGCCGACGGCGCCGAGCAGGTGGACGTGGCCCGCGCCGCGCCGCGCCGGATGCTGCGGCTGCGGCGCGAGCGCATCGGCTATGTCAGCCAGTTCCTGCGCGTCATTCCCCGCGTCTCCACCCTGGACGTGGTGGCCGAGCCGCTGCGCGCCGAAGGGGTCGAGGCAACCGCCGCCCTGGCGCGGGCAAGCACCCTGCTCGCCCGCCTCAACCTGCCCGAACGGCTCTGGGGCTTGCCGCCCGCGACTTTTTCCGGCGGCGAGCAGCAGCGGGTGAACATCGCCCGCGGCTTCATCGGCGCCCAGGACCTGTTGCTGCTGGACGAGCCCACAGCCTCCCTCGACGCGGCCAACCGCGCCGTGGTGATCGCGCTGATCCGCGAGAAGAAGGCGGCTGGAATAGGCATGCTCGGCATCTTCCATGATGGCGAGGTGCGCGAGGCGGTGGCCGACCAGGTCGTCGACGTTTCCGGTTTTTCCGCCGCGCATTAGGCGCGGCCTCCCCTTTCGCCGGCTGCCGGGGTGCGCCTCCGCGCGCGGCGATACGATGAGAAGGCTAGCCATGTCCGTTCTTTCCACCGGCGAGAGCGTTTTCGCCAATGCCCGTATCGTGCTGGCCGACGAAGTCCTGAACGGCCATGTGCGCGTGCGCGACGGGCGGATTGTCGAAATCGGCACCGGCGCGGTGCCGGCCGGCGCCGAGGATCTCGCGGGCGATTATCTGCTGCCCGGCCTCGTGGAACTCCACACCGACCATGTGGAAGGCCATCTCGCGCCGCGTCCCAAGGTGCGCTGGAACCCAGTGGCGGCCGTCTTGGCCCATGATGCGCAGATCGCCGCCTCGGGCATCACCACCGTGTTCGATTCCCTGCGGGTGTGGCCGGACCGGCGCGCCGTGGGCATGGATGGCGATGCGCCTTTGCTCGCGACCGCCCTTGCCGAGGCCCGCGCGGCGGGCGCGCTGCGCGCCGACCATCTTATCCATCTGCGCTGCGAGGTCGCGACCGATACGGTGGTCGAGGAAGCGCAGGCGATCATGGATGTGCACGACGTGCGCCTCGTCTCGCTGATGGACCACACGCCAGGCCAGCGCCAGTTCGCCACCATCGACCAGTTCCGCAGCTATTATAAGAAAAAGAGCGGCATCACCGACGACGAGATGGACATCATCATCGCCGCCCGCCTGGAGTTTCACGCCCGCTTCTCACGCGACAATCGCGCCAACCTCGTCGCGATCGCGCGCGATCGGGGCATTGTGCTCGCCTCCCATGACGATGGCACCGACGCCCATGTGGCGGACGCGATCGGCGACGGCGTCGCAATCGCCGAATTCCCCACCACCCATGATGCGGCCCGCCTCTCCCACGCCGCCGGCATCCGCGTGCTGATGGGCGCGCCCAATCTGGTGCGCGGCGGCTCGCATACCGGCAATGTCTCGGCCCAGTCGCTGGCACAGGCGGGCTTGCTGGATATCCTGTCGTCGGATTATGTGCCGTCCAGCCTGTTGTGGGCCGCCTTCGATTTGACCCAGCGCGAAAGCCAGATCACCTTGCCGCAAGCCGTCGCCATGGTCACCCGCACGCCTGCCGCGGCGGCAAACCTCACCGATCGCGGCGAGATCGCACCGGGCAAACGGGCGGATCTGGTGCGGGTGCGTCTTGCGGGCGAACTGCCGGTCGCGACCGGCGTGTGGCGCGAGGGGCGGCGCGTGGCATGAGCCTGACGCAGGATGGGATGCCGCAAGATGTGACGGCGCAAGATGCGCTGTCGCAAGCCGCGCCGCCGTTCGGTCCCGGTGCGCTGATCCTGGTGGTCGGCCCGTCCGGCGCCGGCAAGGACACGCTGCTGGACGTTGCGCGCGCGCGTCTGAGCGACAATGCGAAGGTGCATTTCGCGCGCCGGCTGGTGACCCGCCCGGCGGGCGCGGGCGAGGAACACGGCACCCTCAGCGTGGCGGAATTCGCCGCGCGACAGGGGGAATTCGCCCTCGCCTGGCAGGCGCACGGCCTTTCCTATGCCCTCGGGGCGGAAGTGGCGGCGCAGGTGTGCGCGGGCGACGTGGTGGTGGCCAACGGCTCGCGCGCCACCTTGCCGGAGGCGCGCAAACGCTTTTCACGCCTGTTCGTGGTGCATGTGAGCGCGCCCGTGGCGGTGCGCGCCGCCCGTCTCGCCACGCGCGGACGGGAAGCGGAGGACGATATTCGCGAGCGTCTGGAACGGGCGCCGCAGATCGACCTTCAGCCCGATCTTCTGCTTGAAAATGTCGGCCCGCCGGAGGAATGCGGCACACGCTTGGCCGATTTCATCGCCGCCCACGCGCCGGCCTGACCCGGCAGCGCGGCGCTTGAGCGCTGCCGCGCGGCACCGGTCAGGGACCGGCGGCGCCGACTTTAATTGCGATAATGCTGGATGCGCGTGGTGCGCAGACCGGGCAAGCCGTGCTGGTCGATGGAGGCCTGCCACGACAGGAACTCGTCCACCGTGAGCGTATAGCGCTTGCACGCCTCTTCTAGACTGATCAGCCCGCCGCGCACCGCCGCCACCACTTCCGCTTTTCGCCGTATCACCCAGCGTCGAGTGTCCGGCGGCGGCAGATCCGCGATGGTCAACGGGCTCCCATCGGGCCCGATCACGTATTTCACCCTAGGCCGATAGGCATCGGTCATTGCTACGCTCACCCATTACTCAACCCAACCCTGGGCGACCGTGACAGGCGGCGATGAAGATTTCCCTAAAGGACAATAAAAAGGTGTTATTTACTTCTATTAACGCGAGTTAAAACCTATAACTTATGTGTAAATGCGCAAGTCATATCCGCGCAATTGCCATTAATGCCCACGATAACTGGAAACGAAAACGCAGGCTCATCCTGGCGCGGAAAGACAAACGGAAACAAACCCGGCAAAACGGCAACCGCCGCGCTCTCGCTTTACGCAAGGCGCGGCGGCGGCCGATGGTATTGGAGGATGCCCATCGCGCGACGGGCGGGGAATTACCCCTCGATCCGGTCGAAATCGGCGATTGCGCGCGTGGAGGCGCGGATCTCATCCAGCAGCTTCAGACGGTTGATGCGCAATTGCGGCTCGCTCGCATTCACCGTCACCGCCTCGAAGAAGGTATCGACCGGGGCGCGCAGATGGGCCAGCGCCGCCATGGCGGCCGCGTAATCCTCCCGCGCTACCGCTTCCACCACCTGCGGCTTGACGGTTTCGATCATGGCCGCGAGGCGTTCCTCGGCCGGTTCCACCAGGAAGCGGGCATCCGCCGGCCCCTCATAGCGTTCGCCGTCCTTCTTCTCCTCGATGCGCAGAATATTGACCGCGCGCCGATAGCCGGCCAGCAGGGTCTTGCCGTCCTCAGTCTCCAGGAAGCGCTGGAGCGCCTCCACGCGGCGCACGATCAGCAGAAGATCGTCCTGGTTCTCAAGGCCGAACACCGCGTCCACCAGATCGTGGCGGGCGCCGCGCTCGCGCATGTGCACCTTCAGCCGCTCGGCGAAAAAGGCCAACAGGTCGCGCGCCACGTCGCCGGACAGGGTCTGCCCCTCGGTCCGCTCGACCACCGGAACGTCCGCGCCGGGGGTCAGCTTCAGAATGCGTCGGGCGAGGCCCTGGAGCAGGTCGCTGACCACTTTGTCGGCCAGTGCGCCCACCTGGAACACGTCGTGCGGATGGCTCGCATAATGCGCCTCGCCGAGAATCGGGCGGGTCGCCGAGACCAGCAGCGGCAACAGGGGCAGGCGCAGATTATTGTCCAGGACGATGCGGATGACGCCGAGCGCCGCGCGGCGCAACGCATAGGGGTCCTTGGACCCCGTCGGCTTCTCGTCGATGACCCAGAAGCCGACCAGCGTGTCGATCTTGTCCGCCAGCGCAACGGCGATCGACACCGGCGCGGCGGGAACGCGATCCGAGGGGCCCTGCGGCTTGTAATGGTCCTCGCTTGCCGCGGCGATCTCGGCCGGCAGGCCCTCGCCCTGGGCATAATAGCGGCCCATCAGACCCTGAAGCTCGGGGAACTCGCCCACCACCTCGGTGAGCAGGTCGGCCTTCGCCACCCGCGCCGCGCGCGCAGCAAGGGCGGGATCGGCCCCCACCTGCGGCGCGATCTCCTGCGCGAGGCGGGCGATGCGGGTGATGCGCGCGCCCTGGCTGCCGAGCTTCTCATGGAAGGTGACGGAATCGAACTTGCCGAGCCTTCCTTCCAGCGTGCCCTTGCGGTCCGTGTCCCAGAAGAATTTCGCGTCCGACAGGCGGGCGCGGATCACCCGCCCGTTGCCGGCGATGATCTGCGCGCCGCCGTCGCGCGCGGCGATGTTGGAAATCAGGATGAAGCGGTTGGCGAGGCGCCCGGTCTTCGGGTCCTTCAGCACGAAGCACTTCTGGTTGGCGCGGATGGTGGCGCGGATCACCTCGTCGGGGATGGAGAGGAAGTCTTCCTCGAACGCGCCGATCAGGACCACCGGCCATTCCACCAGACCCGCCACTTCCTCCAGCAGCGCCTCGTCCTCCACCAAATCGAGGCCGTGGACCAAGGCGAGGTCCTTCGCGTCGGCGAGGATGATGTCCTTGCGGCGGTCGCGGTCGACGACCACCTTGGCCGCCTCCAGCTTGGCCAGATAATCCTCCAGCCGCCGCACCTTGATGGGCGCCGGGGCCAGGAAGCGATGGCCATAGGTGATGTCGGAAGAGACGATGCCGTCGATCTCGAACCCAATCACCTCGGGATCTTCCACCTCGGTGCCGAAGGTGCACAGGATGGAATGCAGCGGCCGCACCCAGCGCAGGCTGCCCGAACCCCAGCGCATGGATTTCGGCCAGGGGAAGCTGCGCACGATCTGCGGCACGATCTCGGCGATCACCTCGGGCGTCGGGCGGCCGGGCCGTTCCACCACCGCCACATAGAAATCGCCCTTCTTGGGGTCGCTCTGAATGCTCGCCTGGTCGATGGAGGCAAGGCCGGCGCTCTTCAGGAAGCCCTGTATGGCCCCGTCCGGCGCGCCGACGCGCGGGCCCTTCTTCTCCTCGCGCGTGTCGCTCTGGCGCCCCGGCAGGCCGTGGACCGCGAGCACGAGCCGGCGCGGCGTCACGAAGGCTTTCGCGCCCTCATACAGCAGGCCGCGTTCCACCAGGGCGTCAGTGACGAGCTTGCGAAGCGCTTCGGCCGCCTGCGCCTGCATGCGGGCCGGGATTTCTTCGCTGAACAATTCAAGGAGCAGATCGGGCATGGGCTTTGGCTCATCCTCCCGCGGGACGGGGGGCGGCGCGCGGGCGCCTTCTGGAGTGAAGTCAGGTCTGGCTGTTGCCTAGAGGGTTTCGCGGATCGCGTCGAGATGGCGCGTCCCGCTGTTCGCGGTCCAGCGGCAAGCCGGCGCGGTCCTCCATGGTGAGAAGGCCGGCGAGCGCGATCGCCGCGAGCACGATGAGATAAAGGGCCGGCGCCATCGGGCTGTTCAGTTGCTCCTGGAGAAACACCGCGACGATGGGCGCCGTGCCGCCGCCGATCCCGATGCCGAGATTCCAGCTGATCGCCACCGCCGAGCAGCGGGTGCGACGGGCGAACATCTCCACCAGCGTGCCCGGCATGGTGCCGCCGCCGAGCGCGATCAGCACCGCAAAGCCCAGCTGCCCGAGGAACACCTCCTCGGCCACCGCGCTGCTCAGCAAGCGAAACAGCGGCCAGGAGAATACGATCATCCCGAAAAATCCCGCGCCGAGCACCCATTTGCGGCCGATGCGGTCGCTGAGGGCGGCGAACACCACGCACAGGATCAGCGTCACCATCATGTTCGCGGTGTTCATCTGAAGCGCCACGCGGGCGCTGAGATGGTCCACCTGCTGCATGTAGGTCGTGAGATAGACGAAGATCAGATAGAAGATCACGCCCACCAGGAAGGTCATGGAATTGGCCCGCAGGATCGCGCGCCAATCTTCCCGGAACGCCCGCACCATGGGCGGCTCGTCGCCAGCTTCGGCCGTGCCCGCATCCTGCGCCATGGACTTGCGCACGAGCAAGGCGAAGGCGCCGAGCACGACGCCCAGCAGGAACGGAATGCGCCAGCCCCAATCCACCAATTGGTCCTGGGTGAGGAACGAGGCGGTCAGCGCGCCGATGCCGGAGCCCAGCAGCGTGCCGCCATTGCTGCCCACGGTGGAAAACGAACTCACCAGGCCACGCCAGCGCGGCGCGCTATTCTCGGCCAGGAACACCGCCGAGGTGGTGAACTCCCCGCCGATCGACACCCCCTGCGCGAGCCGCAGCACCAGCAGCATCACGGGGGCCGCCGTGCCGACCATGGCATACGTGGGCAGCAGGCCGATGGCGACCGTGGAGACGGTCATCAGCGCGGCGGAAATAAACAGCGCCCGCTGGCGGCCATAGCGGTCGCCGATATGGCCGAACAGCACCGCACCGAGCGGCCGCATGAGAAAGGACGCGGCGAAGATGCCGAACGCCGAGAGCAGGCCGATGAGCGGGCTGGAATTGGGGAAGAAGTTCTTCGCGAAGATGCTGGCGAGGAAGCCGTAGGCGGCGAAATCGTACCATTCCAGAAAATTGCCCGCCGCTCCCGCCGCCAGCATGTGCGGCGTCGCGCGACGCGCCGGCGCAGGCGCGGGCGCCGGCAAATCCATGGGCATCGCCTCGCTCATGGTGCCCCCTCGCGCTTCAGGCGGTGGCGCCGCCGGCCTCGGTCTTCAGCCAGGCCGCCCCGCAGCCCTTGGCGAGTTCGCGCACCCGCAGGATATAGCTCTGCCGCTCGGTGACCGAGATCACGCCGCGCGCATCCAGCAAATTGAACACGTGCGAGGCCTTGATGCATTGGTCATAGGCCGGCTGGGCCATCAAATGGCGCGCGCCCGCCTCTCCGGCCGCGAGATATTTCGCGCAGGCGGCTTCCGCCATCCTGAACTGCTCGAACAGCATATCAGTGTCGGCATGTTCGAAATTATGGCGCGAATATTCCTTTTCCGCCTGGAGGAACACGTCGCCATACGTGGTCTTCTCGGCCCCCTCGCGGCCGTTGAAATTCAGGTCGTAGACATTCTCCACGCCCTGCACATACATGGCGAGGCGCTCCAGCCCATAGGTCAGCTCGCCGGACACCGGCGCGCATTCGAAGCCGGCGACCTGCTGGAAATAGGTGAATTGGGAGACTTCCATCCCGTCGCACCAGCATTCCCAGCCAAGGCCCCAGGCGCCGAGCGTCGGGCTCTCCCAATCGTCCTCGACGAAGCGCACGTCGTGCAGGGCCGTGTCGATGCCGATGGCGGCGAGCGAGCGCAGATAGAGGTCCTGAAGATCGTCCGGCGACGGCTTCAGGATCACCTGGAACTGGTAATAATGCTGCAGCCGGTTGGGGTTCTCGCCATAGCGCCCATCCTTGGGGCGGCGCGAGGGCTGCACATAGGCCGCGCGCCAATGCTTGGGGCCAAGGGCCCGCAGCGTGGTGGCGGGGTGGAAGGTGCCGGCGCCCACTTCCATGTCATAGGGCTGGAGCACCACGCAGCCCTGGTCCGCCCAGAAGCGCTGGAGCGCCAGCAGGAGGCCCTGGAAGGACCGGTCGGGCCGCATATGGGACGGAAGCGCGGGATCGATCATGGCATCGTTCTGACTGCGGCGGCGGCGCGGATCGCGGACGGCGGCCCCGCCGCTTCCCGCCCCACACCGCGGCCTCTGAGCACGCGAGGCGCTCCCCCAGGAACGCGCGCGGACACTAGGCGGGCGGGCAAGCGAGATCAAGCAGTGGCGAAAGGGTTCCCCTCTAGCGCCGTGCTCGCGCTCAAACTTTGTGTGATTGAACCAACTTATGGTGAGGACGTTGGGTGCGCAGTGGGAGTTCACTTAAGGAGAACACAGCATGCGTAAACTCACTCTGGCCACGGCAGCGTTCCTGGCCCTTTCGACCATCGGCGCCTCCGCCCAGATGAGCGGCACCTCAGCCGGGCAGGATCCGCACAAGGGACCGGCCCAGGAAGGCGGCCGGACGCAGGCGACCCCCGGTTCCAGCGGCTCCGGCGTCATCGCGCCGAACGACAAGGCCGCCGCCCCCACGCCGCGCTCGGGCACGACCGCCGGCGATCCCCATTCCGGCCCCGCGCAGCAGGGTGGCCGCACCCAGGCGACGCCGGGCGGCAGCAGCACCAGCGGTGGCGTGATCGACAGCACCGGCTCGATCACCCCGCGCAGCGGCACCGCCGCCGGCCAGGATCCGCACCAGGGCCCGGCGCAGGAAGGCGGCCGCACCCAGGCGACGCCGGGCGCCACCCGCTGAGCAGCCTCAACATCGCAAAATAAAAACGCCCGGAATGCGCTGCATTCCGGGCGTTTTCGTCAGAAGAAGCGGATTTGATCAGCCGCGGGAGCGGGCGCGCACCATATAGTCGTCATAGGTGTATTCGACGATCTGCCACCACAGATATTCCTCGTTGCGGAATGCCTTGGCGTGATCGTGGACCTTCTTGAAGTCGGGGTTCTTGGCGCCGATTTCCTCATAGAGCTCCTGGGCGGCCTTGTAGCAGGCGTCCATCATCTCATTGGGGAAGCGACGCAGCTGGGCGCCGGCCTTCACGAGGCTCTGAACCGCCTTCGGGTTCTTGGCGTCGTAATTGGCGAGCATGTCCAGATTGGCCTGGGCGGCGGTGGAACGCAGAACCGCCTGGTAATTCTTCGGCAGCTCGTTCCACTTTTCCTGGTTGTAGAAGAAGGTCAGCGAGGCGCAGCCTTCCCACCAGCCGGGATAATAATAATATTGCGCGACCTTCTGCAGGCCGAGCTTCTCGTCGTCGTAGGGGCCGACCCATTCGGCGGCGTCGATGGTGCCCTTTTCCAGCGCGGGATAGATGTCGCCGCCGGCCAGCTGCTGCGGCACGACGCCGAGCTTGGCCATGATCTGGCCGGCGATGCCGGCGATGCGCATCTTGAGACCCTGGAGGTCCTGGACGGTCTTGATTTCCTTGCGGAACCAGCCGCCCATCTGCCCGCCGGTATTGCCGCCCGGGAGCATGTAGACGTTATATTTCTTGTAGAATTCGTTGAGCAGCTCCAAGCCGCCGCCATGGTAGAACCAGGCATTGATCATGCGGGCGTTGAGGCCGAACGGAAACGCCGAACCGAAGGCGAAGGTGGGATCCTTGCCGACATAATAATAAGAGGCCGTGTGGCACATCTCGACGGTCTTGTTCTGCGTGGCGTCGAGCGCCTGCAGGCCGGGCACGTGCCGTCGGTCGCTTCCGCCACCGACTTGGCCATCAGCTCGGCGGCGCCGTAGATGGTGTCGAGGGATTTCGGGAAGGACGAGGTGCAGCGCCACTTCACTTCGGGCATCGTCTGGGCGATCGCCGGCATGGCGATGGCGGTGGAAGCGGCGACACCTGCGCCGGCGGCGGTGAGGAACTCACGGCGTTTCATCGATTGCACTCCCTGAAATTCTTTTGTGACCACCTGCGTAAAACCAAAGTGTCGCGGGGTCATCCGCGACTTTCTTCTAACGGATGCAACCCCACCTTGGCGACCGGCGCGAGGAAGAAAATTCGCAGATGCCGCAACGTCATCCCGCTGATGTGATCTATTCGATCACGATTTTCGGCGCCTTGCGCGCGCCGGCGCTGGTGCGCTCCATGGAGGCGCGCACATTGCGGGCGATCTCGCGATAGGTCTCCGCCTGCGGGCTCTGCGGGTCGCTGACCAGGATCGGCACGCCGGCGTCGGACATCTCGCGAATGCACACGGTTGAACATGGCGATGCCGCGCCGCGCGTCGATCAGCGCCAGATCCTGCGGCGTGGAGACGATCACCGCGCCGGCCAGATTCACCTGCTGCGCCATGGTGAGCTGCGCGTCCCCGGTGCCGGGCGGCATGTCCACCACCAGCACGTCGAGCGGGCCCCATTTCACTTCCCGCAGCATCTGCGACAGCGCCGACATGACCATCGGCCCGCGCCAGATCATGGGGGTGTCCTCCTCCACCATGAAGCCGATGGACATCAGCTGGAGGCCGAAATTCTCCAGCGGCAGCATGGTGCGCCCGTCCACCAGTTCCGGCTTGCCGTGCACGCCGGACAGGCGCGGCACCGAGGGGCCGTAGATGTCCGCATCCAGCAGCCCCACCTTCAGGCCGAGATCGCGCAGGCCGAGCGCCAGATTGATCGCAACCGTGGATTTTCCCACCCCGCCCTTTCCGGAAGCGACCGCGATGATCGCGGCGACGCCCGGCACCTCGATGGCGCGCGCGGGCGCGCCGCCGGGTGCGCCATGGCTGTGGCCCGGGCCAGCGGGAGGTGGGCCGGCGGGACGCGCGCCCATCTTGCGCTCGGCGGTCAGCGCCACCAAAGCCGAGGCGACCCCCGGCAGCGCCTTCACCGCCGTCTCGGCGGCGATGCGCACGCTCTCCCAGGCGCGGGCCTGCGCCGCGTCCACATTGATGGAGAGATAGACCTTGCCGGAGGTGACGACGACGCCCGACAGGGCGGGCGAGGCGGACAGCGGCACGCCTTCAGGGGTGCGAACCTGAGCGAGCGTCGCCCGAACCTCGGCTTCCGTCACGTCGGACATTCCGCGTCTCCTTCATGGACCGACACCCGCAAACCGGGTGGCCGCCGCGCATTCACGTCGGGGCGGTAAAGCATCAGGTGGCGGGAGGCAAGGCTTGGCACAAGGTGCCGCCGCCGGAAAGATGCCGGAGCTCGCGCGGGAGCGGCAGCCCTCAGGCGGCGGACAGGGCGCGGCGCACGTCCGCGCGCAGCTCCGGCAGGACCTCGGCCTCGAACCAGGGATGGCGCTTCAGCCAGCCGGTGTTGCGCCAGGAGGGATGGGGCAAGGCATAGAGGCGCGGACCCACCGCCGCCGCCCGCACCGCACGCCAGTTCTCCACCGTCTGCGTCAGGCTGGAGCCGAGCAGCCCGCCAAGCCCGAGGCGGCGAAAATGATAGGCCTGCGCCGGCCGGCCGATGGTCAGCACGATGTCGAACGGCGGCAAGGTGGCGAACAGCCGGTCGTGCCACAAACGCGCGCATTCCCGGCGCGGCGGCAGGTCGCCGCCGGCCGCGTCCTGGCCGGGAAAGCAGAAGCCCATGGGGGCGATGGCGATGCGCGCCACGTCGTAGAATTCATCCGCGCTCAATCCCATCCAGGCGCGCAGCCGGTCTCCCGAGGCATCGGTGAACGGCAGGCCGGAGAGATGCACCTTGGTGCCCGGCGCCTGGCTCGCCACAAGAATCCGCGCAGTCGGCGATACCCGCAACACCGGGCGCGGCGCATGGGGCAGCGGCATCCCCAACGGCGCCTCCACGCAGGCCCGGCAGGCCCGGATGTCGGCCACCAGCGCGGCGAGATCTGCGCTCCGGGCGGGACCCATTCCGGCGTCCGCGCCGATGTCCGTCCCAATCTCAGCCTTCGTCATCGACACGCGCGGTCCTGCTGAAGCCGCCGCCCCATCGGCGGCCGCTTCACATGGGGATGGCGCCGTGCCGGCGAAAGGGTGGCTCAGGCCTTGAAGCTCGGGCGCTCCGCCATCTGGGCGCGCCAGCGGGCGATGTTCTTCAACTCCGCGGGAATGTCGATCCGTGCATTTGCGGCGAAGTCCAGCGCCACGAAGGCGGTGATGTCGGCGACGCTGAATTCCGCACCGGCGACGAAGGCGTTGCTGTCGAGCTGGCCGTCCAGGAAGGACAGGAAATCGCGCACCTTGGGCTTGTTGGCCTCGCCCCATTCCTTGACCTGGGGCTGCTCGCGCTCCGCCATGCGGGGGTGCAGATGGCGGAAGGCGTACTGGATCGCCATGAGAAGCTCGATCTCCACCATGCGCTGCCACATCTCGACCACGCCCTGTTGCGTCGGCGTGGTGCCGAACAGGCACGGTTCGCCCTGCACCGCCTCGAAATAGCGGCAGATGGCGATGGTCTCGGCGATCACCGTGCCGTCATCGAGCTCCAGAACCGGCACCCGGCGGCGCGGATGCAGCTTCACGAATTCGTCCTGCCAATGCTCAAGCTTGGTCAGATTGACCTCGACCGTGGGGACCGTGATCCCCTTTTCCGCGAGGAAGATGGCGACCCGTCGCGGGTTGGGTGCACCCGTGGTCATGTAAAGCTGCATGGCGTCGCCTCCGGTATCTCGCGGCAGTCACCACGCGGCAGGGTGCGGGTCAAGAGCGCGCGTGCGCGATCAGCGCGGATGGTCCGCGCGCCAGTCCGCCGGGCGCTGGAACGGCCCGGCCCAGACACCCAGGCGCTGCCTCTTGGCCATGTCCTGCGCGCTCTTGTAGGTGCGCCGGGACAAAGCGAGCGCCAAGCCCTCCTCAACCATCACGCCCGCCACGTCGCGGCCGCGCGTCGTGCAGGTTCCGATACGCCGACCATAGGCATCGGTGCTGCGCAGGTGGCAAGTGACCAGCGGCACGTCGAGCAATTGCGCGAGCCGGTGATGCGCCTTCGCCCCGCACGGCCAGGCCGCGCCCGGCGCGCCGCAGGTCTGGGCCAGCTCCGGCGCGTCGATGCCGTCCAGCCGCACCCGCAGGTCCAGGATGCGCAGCGTATCGCCATCCACGGCGAAGGCAGGGCCGGTGATCTCATCGGCACGCGTCAGCAGCGCCGCGAGGGCGGCGAGAGCCAGCAGAAGGGCGGCGGCGGTGAGCAGATCGCGCAGGCGCATGCGGTGCAAGACGCGATTCCCGTGCGCATGGTCAATGGGGCATGGCCGCGTTAACCTTTCATTAACCCTCCTCGCGCAGGAGTCATCATGAAACCTCCCATGGGCAGACTCACCTGCCCGCGGGTGTGCGGAAGGTTCGGGCCATGGAACGCCTTTTCGGCTCTGGCGCTCGCCCCGCCCTCGACCCCACCGGGGCCGGGATGCCGAACGGATTCCGCCCGGTTCGCCAGTCCGACATGCCCCAGTCCGACATTCCCCAATCCGACCTGCCCCAGGCGACCCGCCACCTGCACGCGGCCCATCGCGCCGCGCGGCGGGCGGCCGGGCGACTGGCGATCGCGGCCGGCGCCGCGCTGGCGCTGGTTCTGCTCGCGGCCTTCCTCCCGCCCCTGTTCCTCGCGCTCGTCCTCGCCGCCGCATTGGTTCCCGCGCTCGATGCCGCCCGGCAGGGCTTGCGCCTGCATCAGGCCCTGCGCGCCGGCGCGCGGGCGTTGGCGACGGTGACGCAAGCCGCTGTGCGCGCCGAGCGGGCGATCGCAGACGCGCAGGCGGAAAACGCGGCCAAGTCGCGCTTCCTCGCCGAGATGAGCCACGAATTGCGCACCCCTCTGAACGCCGTGATCGGCTTTTCCGAAATGATGGCCGACGAAGTGCTCGGCCCCCATGCGGTCGCGACCTATGGCGATTACGCCCGCGACATCCACAGCTCGGGCCGCCATCTGCTGGCGCTGGCGGATGACATATTGGATGTGGCGCGCATCGAGACCGGCCATCGCACCTTGCTGGAGACGGCGGTGGGCCTGGATGCGCTCGCGGCGGACTGCGCCCACATGATGCGCCTATCCGTCCACGGCAAGGCCATGCGCCTCGCTGTGGTCGCAGCGCCGGCGGCGCCGCGCCTATGGGCGGACGAGCGGGCGTTGCGGCAAATCACGCTGAACCTGCTTGCCAATGCGGTGAAATTCACCCCGGCCGGCGGAACCGTGAGCCTCCACGTGGGCACGAGCGAAACCGGCGCGCCGTTCCTGGCCATCGAGGATACCGGGCCCGGCATCGGCGCGGCCGAGCTGCCGCTGAAACTGTCGGCGCACAATCGCGAGAGCCGGCTCGATCTCGCCACCGGCCGCGGCGCCGGGCTCGGGCTCGCCATCGCGCGCGGCCTCGCGGCGCTGCACGGGGCGAGCCTCACCCTGGAGGCGCGGCCCGCAGGCGGGACCCGTGCGCAGGTGATCTTTCCTCCGTCCCGTGCGCTGCCGGCGGGCCAGCTTATGCCGGGCGAGCACGCGCCGGAGGAGGATTTTTCGCTTTCGCCGCTGCGCGCGGTGCACCTTGCCCCCGCGGCCGAATAAGCGGCGGAACGCTCAGTCCTTGTCGGAGACGCCGGCTTCGGCAAACGTCGCCATGCCCCGGTGGCAGGCCACCGCCGCCTTGACGATGCCCACCGCCAGCGCCCCGCCGGACCCTTCGCCGAGCCGCATGCCGAGGTCCAGCAGCGGCTCCAGACCCAGCTTCTCCAGCAGCTGCCGGTGCGCCCGCTCGGCGGACACATGGCCGGCGAGGCAATGGTCGAGGGCGGTCGGGTCGATGGCATGGAGCACGGCGGCAGCGGCCGTCACCACATAGCCGTCGAGGATCACCGGCACCCGTTCATGGCGCGCGGAGATGATGGCGCCAGCCATGGCCGCCAGCTCCCGGCCGCCAAGGCGGCGCAGCACTTCCAGCGGATCACCCAGCGCGGTGCGATGCAGGTCCACGGCTTCGCGGACGGCATTGATCTTGCGGGCGAGCACCTCGCCCGACGCGCCCGTGCCGGCGCCGACCCATTCCTCCGCCGTGCCGCCATAGAGCCCATGGCAGATGGCGGCGGCGACCGTGGTGTTGCCGATGCCCATTTCGCCCAGCACCAGCACATCGGCGCCGCCGGCGATGGCTTGCATGCCGAACGCCATGGTGGCGGCGCAGGCGCGCTCGTCCAGCGCGGCTTCCTGGGTGATGTCGCCGGTGGGCAGGTCGAGCGCGAGGTCGAACACCCGCAGCCCGGCATCGAAGGTGGCGCAGATCTGGTTCACCGCCGCCTTGCCGGCGGTGAAGGTGTCCAGCATCTGCTTGGTGACGGAATTGGGATAGGGCGAGACGCCCCGCTCGGTCACGCCATGGGTGCCGGCGAACACCGCCACCATCGGCCGGTCGGCGGTGGGCATGGCCTTGCCCTGCCAGGCGGCGAGATGGGCGGCGATATCCTCCAGCCGCCCGAGCGCGCCGGGCGGTTTCACCAATTGGCCCTGCCGTTCGCGGGCGGCGTCGCGCGCCGCTTCGTCCGGACCCGGCAGGGTCGCGATCAGGTGGCGGATATCGTCGAAGGGAAGACCGGTTTCGGCAGAGTGCATGACGCTCTCAATGGGAATGACGCGCGGCTTCTGCCGCGCGCCTTTCTATTCCGCCGGAGCGGGATGGTCACCTGTCGGATGCGGTCCGGCGGGATGATCGCCGGAGCCGTCCTTGCCGTCCTTGGCGCGCTTCGCCCCGAGGGCCGCGAGCCAGCGGGCGGTTACATAGAACACCGGCGTGAAGATGAGGCCGAACAGCGTCACGCCGATCATGCCGGAGAACACCGCGGTGCCGAGGGCCTGGCGCAATTCCGCGCCGGCGCCGACCGCCCATACCAGCGGCACCACGCCGAGGATGAAGGCGAGCGAGGTCATGACGATCGGCCGCAGACGCAGCCGCGCGGCTTCCACCGCCGCTTCCTGGCGGCCGTGCCCCTGGTCTTCCAGCTGCTTGGCGAACTCCACGATCAGAATCGCGTTTTTCGCCGCGAGTCCTATGAGCACGATGAAGCCCACCTGGGTGAGGATGTTGTTGTCCTGACCCCGCAGGATCACGCCGAGCAGCGCCGCCACCAGGCACATGGGCACGATGAGGATGACCGCCAGCGGCAAGGTCAGGCTCTCATATTGCGCCGCCAGAACCAGGAACACGAACACCACGCCGAGCGCGAACGCGAAGATGGCGGTGTTGCCGGCCCTCTGCTGCTGATAGGCGAGCGCGGTCCATTCATAGGAGAAGCCTTGCGGCAGAACCTGCGCCGCCAGCTTCTGCATGATCTCCATCGCCTGGCCCTGGGAATAGCCAGGCGCCGGGCTGCCGTCGAGTTCCGCCGCCGGATACAGATTGTAGCGTGGCACGCGATAGGGACCGGAGATGTCCGATATGGTCGTGAACGAGCCGAGCGGCACCGTGTCGCCCGCCGCATTGCGCACGCGGATGGCGAGGATGTCCTTCGGATCGAGGCGGAACGGCGCATCGGCCTGGACCTGAACGCGGAAGGTCCGCGAGAACAGGTTGAAGTCGTTCACATAGCTCGAGCCGATATAGGTCTGGAGCGCCGCGAACACATTGCCCACGTCCACCTGGAGCAGCTGGGCCTTCGAGCGGTCGATGTCGAGATACATCTGCGGCGTCGAGGTCTCGAACAGCGAATAGACCTGCATCAGGCCGGGGGTCTTGGCCGCCGCGCCCATCATGGCATAGACCGCGCCCTGGAGCGCCGGATAGCCGGCGCCGATCCGGTCCTCCACCATCATGCGGAAACCACCCGCATTGCCGATGCCCTGCACCGGCGGCGGCTGCACGACGATGAGCAGCGCTTCCTGGATCGAGGCCAGCTTGCGGAACAAGGTGCCCTGCACCGCACTTGCGGTGCGGGTGGGGTCGCCGCCGCGCTGCGAGAACGGCTCCAGGATCACAAACATGGCGCCGGCATTGGGCGCATTGGTGAAGGTCGCTCCCGAGAAGCCGGCGATATTGATGATGTGGCCGACACCGGGGGTGCCGATCACCTGGTCCGCCGCCGCCTTCATCACCGCTTCGGTGCGCTGCATGGAGGCGCCGGGCGGCAATTGCACCGCGACGATCAGATAGCCGCGATCCTGCTGCGGGATGAAGCCCTGCGGCGTCGTCACGAACAGATAGCCGCCGATGCCGACGATGCCGACATAGACGATCAGCACCAGCGCGACGATGCGCACCAGCCGCCGGGTCATCCACGCATAGCCGTTGCCCAGGCGCTCGAACATGCGGTTGAACAGGCGGAAGAAGCCGACCAGGGGCCGCGCATACCAGGCGACCGGGGCGTCCGCATGGGCATGCGGACGCAGCAGCAGCGCGCACATGGCGGGCGAGAGCGTCAGCGAGACCAGCAGCGAGATCAGGGTCGATCCGGCGATGGTCAGCGCGAACTGACGGTAGAACTGGCCCGAGATGCCGGTGATGAAGGCGGTGGGAATGAACACCGCCGAGAGCACCAGCGAGATCGCCACCAGCGCCCCGCCCACCTCGTCCATGGTCTTGTAGGCGGCATCGCGCGGACTGAGCCCCGCCTCGATGTTGCGCTCCACATTCTCCACCACCACGATCGCGTCGTCGACCACGATGCCGATGGCGAGCACCAGGCCGAACAGCGACAGGTTGTTCAGCGAGAAGCCGAACAGCGTCATCACAAAGAAGGTGCCCACCAGCGAGATCGGGATCGCCAGGATCGGGATGATCGCAGCGCGCCAAGTCTGCAGGAACAGGATCACCACCAGCACCACCAGCACCACGGCTTCGCCGATGGTATGGATAACCGCCTCGACCGACTGCTGGATGAATTCGGTGGGGTTGTAATAGATCGCGTATTTCAGACCCGACGGCAGTTCCTTGCCAAGCTCGGCCATCTTCGCCACCACCGCATTGCCGGTGGACAGCGCGTTCGAGCCCGGGCGCTGGAACACGCCGAGCGAGATGGCGACGTCGCGGTCGAGGAAGGAGGTGGAGGAATAATCCTGCGCGGTGATCTCCACGCGGGCCACATCCTTCAGCCGCACCAAAGCGGTGTTGCTCTGCTTGATGACCACATTGCCGAACTGGACGGGATCGGACAGACGCCCGAGGGTGCGCACCGCGATCTGGAAGGCGCGCTGCTGCGGCACCGGCGGCTGGTTCAGCACGCCGGAGGCCACCTGCACGTTCTGCGCCTGGAGCGCGGTGACGACGTCGCCGGCGGTCAGGTTCAATTGCTGGAGCCGCTCCGGGTCGAGCCAGACTTGCATGGCATAGTCGCGGGCGCCGAACACGGTGATCGAGCCCACGCCGTCGATGCGCGAGAGCACATCCTTGATCTGGACGTTCGCGACATTGGAGATGAACAGCGGGTCGCGCGAACCGTCAGGCGAATAGAGGCTCACCACCAACATCAGGTCGGGCGAGCTCTTCGCCGTCACGATGCCGATCTGCTGCACTTCCTGCGGCAGGCGCGGCTGGGCGATGGCGACGCGGTTCTGAACCTGCACCTGGGCGATGTCGAGATTGGTGCCGAGGTCGAAGGTGACGGAGATGGAGAAGCGGCCGTCAGCGGAGGAATTGGAGGAGACATAGAGCATGCCCTCCACGCCGTTGATCTGCTGCTCGATGGGCGTCACCACCGTCTCGGCCACCACCTCGGCGCTGGCGCCGGGATATTGGCCGGTCACGGTGATCACCGGCGGCGCGATTTCGGGATATTGGGCGACCGGAAGGCGCAGGTAGGACACCGCGCCGAGAATCAGCACGACCACCGAGACGACGGACGCGAAGATGGGACGGTCGATGAAGAAATGGGAGAAGCGCATGGGGTCTTCTCCTCACTTCGCCGTGGTGGTGCTTGAACCTGAAGTGGCGGCGGCGGGTGCGGCGGCGGGCGTCGCCGGGGCTTCCTGCGGCGTCACCTTCACGCCCGGACGCACGCGCATCAGCCCGTTCACCACCACCAGATCCTCGGGTGTAAGGCCGGACTTCACGACCCGCGCCGTGCCTTCCAGCTGGCCGATCTCGACGAACTTCTGCTGGATCACGTTCTCGGGGCCGACCACGTAGACGAACTTGCGCAATTGCTCGCTGCCGATCGCCACATCCGGCACGGTCAGCGCCTGGTAGGGCGCCGAGGCGGGCAGCTGGATGCGCGCGAACATGCCGGGGCGGAACAGGTCGTTCTTATTGTCGAACACCGCGCGGCCGCGGATCGTGCCGGTGGCCCGATCGACCACATTGTTCAGGAAGTCCATCTTGCCGACATGCACGAAGCTCTTGTCGTCGATCAGCTTCAGCTTCACCGGCCCGCCGGTCAGGGCCTTGCCTTCATTGAGGCGCTGGTAGCGCAGGAGCGAGGCTTCGTCGAAGGTGAATTCGAAGCGGATCGGGTCGGTGGAAACGATGATCGCGAGCAGCGTGGGCGAAGCGCCCGAGCCGCCGAGCACGTAATTGCCCACCGAGACCCGGCGGTCGCCGATGCGGCCGTCGACCGGCGCGCGCAGTTCGGTGAATTCGAGATCAAGCTTTGCCGAGGCGACGGCCGCTTCCTGCGCCTGCACCGTGGCGGCCGCGGTGCGCTCGGTCTGGGTGCGCTGGTCGAACGCCTGCTTGGAGATGGCGTTGGACGTCTTGTCCTGGAGCAGCGTGCGGGCGCGCTCGAGGTCGGTCTGGGCGAAGTCGAGATTGGCCTTGGCGACCGCGAGGTTTGCCTGTGCCGAATCGAGCGCGATCTTGAAGGGCCGCTGGTCGATGGTGAACAGCAGGTCGCCTTCCTTCACCAATTGACCGTCGGTGAAATGGATCTGCGCGAGATAGCCCGAGACGCGCGCATGCACGTTCACTTCGTTGATGGCAACGAAGCGCCCGACATATTCGTCGTAATCGGTGATGGTCTGGCTCTTGGCCTTCGCTACGGTGACGGTCGGCGGTGGGGGAGCGGCCTGCTGCTGCGGCTGGCTGCACCCCGCAAGAACAAAACCCAACGCAAAAAGAGCGGCAAGCGGAAGGCGGGCCGATACGGACATGAATGAGGCTCCGACAGGCACCACGGGGGGCGCCTCTTGATTGTCAGAAATGACGGGCGGCGCCTTCCGCAACCGACGAGCCACGTCACTAGCGAAGGTCGCATAGCACAGCGATGTGCAATGCAAAACGCTTTAAAGCGTCAATCGGCCTGTCGCGTGGCTTTCAATGCGTCGGCCGCGCGCCGCCGGGCCAAGCCTAGCAGGAACTGGCGCCCCAGCATTGCCCAAACGGAAAGCGCATAGGCGAGCCCCCCCGCGCCGACCACCAGGACGAAGATCACTTCCTCGCGAGCAAAGGCGAATCCCGCCGTAAGCTTCGCCGCCAGGGGACCTGCACCCAGCAGCACCCCCGCCAGCACGAGGCCGCACACCGCGAGCCGCACGAGATTGCCCGGCAAGGTTCCATCGCCCACGGGCAGCCCCCGGCGGCGGGCAAACCAGATCAAGAGGCCGAGATTGATCCAGCCGCCGAGCGCGGTCGCGAGGGCAAGCCCCACCTGGGCCAGCGTGCCCATGAGGGCGAATTTCAGCGCCACATTGATCGCCACCGCCAGCAGCGCCGCCTTCATCGGGGTCGCGGTATCGCCGCGGGCGTGGAATGGGGCGATGAAGGCGCGCACCACCACGAAGGCGATCAGCCCGATGCCATAAGCCTGCAAGGTGGCGGCCGCTTCCGCCGCATCGCCGCGCGTGAAGGCGCCGCGCGCGAACAAAGCGCGCATGGTCAAATCGGGAATCAGCAGCGCCGCCACCACGAACGGCAACGCCAGCAACACCGCCAGCTCGATGGAGCGGGCCTGCGCATGGGCGGCGCCCGCATCATCGCCGCCCGCGAGCCGGCGCGACATCTCCGGCAGCAGCACCGTGCCGATGGCGATGCCCACCACGCCGATCGGCAATTGATTGATGCGGTCGGCATAATAAAGCGCCGAAAGCGCGCCGGTGGGCAAGAACGTGGCGATGATGGTGTCGGCGAACAAGGCGATCTGCACCCCGGCCGACCCGATGATGGCGGGGCCGAGGGCTTTCAGGAATTGCCGCGTGCCGGGATCGAGGCGCGGCCGGCCGAAGCGCAGGCCGATGCCGGTGCGCTCCGCATCCCAGCCCACCAGAATCACCTGCCCGACGCCCGAGATCAGCACGCCCCACGCCGCCGCGTGCCCGGCGGTGGGAAACGCCGCCGCGCTCAGCAGCGTGCCGACCATGCACACATTCAGCAGGATGGGAGAGGCCGCCGCCATGGCGAACCGATCGGACGCATTGAGCGCGCCGGAGATCAAGGTCGCCACCGAGATCAGCGCCAGATAGGGAAAGGTGATGCGCGTCAGCGTGATAGCGAGCGCGAACCGCTCGGGATCATCGGCAAGGCCGGGCGCCAGCAGGCCCACGAATTGCGGCGTGAACGCCAGCGCGCCCGCCAGCAGAACGCCATGCACCAGCGCCATGGCGGTGAGAATCTCATCGGCGAAGGCGCGCGCGGTCGCAATCCCGCCCTGCTCCTTCAGCCGGGCATAGGTGGGCACGAAGGCGGCATTGAACGCGCCCTCGGCGAAGATGGCGCGGAAATGATTGGGCAGGCGGAAAGCGACGAGAAACGCATCCGCCACCGGCCCGGCGCCCAGCACGGCCGCCATGACGACATCGCGCACGAAGCCGGCGAGCCGCGAGAGCAGCGTCAGCCCGCCGACGGAAAGAATGTTGCGGAACATGAACCGGCTTTTCGTGACAGGCGGACAATGGCTGCGTGCGCACGCGACGGGCCTGCACCCGTCGCGTCGAATCGCCCGCGCAGCATAAGCGAAAGCCGCCCCCTGCCCCACAGGCGCCGGTTTGGCGCGGGTGAGGCCGCCTGCCGTTCGGCCGCGCGCGCTTTATTCGGCGAGCGCGCGTCGCACGGCGGCGATGATGCGATCCTGCGTCGCTTCATCGAGATAGGCATGCATCGGCAGGCTGATGACCTCCTCGCACAAGGTCTCGGCCACCGGCAGGATCGCGCCCGCCGCCGGATAGGCGCCATAGGCCGGCTGGAGATGCATGGGGATGCGATAATAGACGGCGGTCGGGATCCCCTCCGCCTTCAGGGCTTCGGCCAAAGCATCGCGGCGGCCCGGCGCGAGGCGGATGGTATATTGCGCCCACACCGACGTCGCGCGCGGATCGACGAACGGCACCACCGCCACGTCCGCGAGCAAGGCATTATAACGCGCGGCCACCTTCTCGCGGGCTTCGATCTCTTCCTCGAAGATCGAGAGCTTCTCCAGCAGCACCGCCGCCTGGATGGTATCGAGCCGCGCGGTCATGCCGATGCGCACGTTCTGATATTTGTCCACGCCCTGCCCGTGCTCGCGCAGGCTCTTGAGCACGATCACCAGCTCTTCGTCATCGGTGAAGATGGCGCCGCCGTCGCCATAGCAGCCGAGCGGCTTGGCGGGGAAGAAGGAGGTGGCGGCGGCATCGCCGATGCTGCCGGTGCGCTTGTTGTTCCAGGTCCCGCCGAAGCCCTGGGCGGTATCCGCCAGCACCTTCAGCCCATGCCGCTCGGCGATCGGCAGCAGCGCATCATAATCCGCCGGCTGGCCGAACAGATCGACCGGAATCACCACCTTGGGAATCAGACCTTGGTCCTTGGCGACATCGATCGCCAGTTCCAGGCTCTCCGGGTCCATGTTGAAGGTGTCTTCCTTCACATCCACGAACACCGGCGTCGCGCCCACCCACGGCACCACCTCGGCGGTGGCGCAGAAGGTGAAGGCCGGGCAGAACACGGCATCGCCCGCCTTCACGCCCCACGCCATCAGCAGCAGCGCCAGCGCATCCGTGCCGCTGGAACAGGCCACGGCATATTTCGAGCCGGCGAACGCGGCCAGCCGCTCCTCCAGCAGCGCCACTTCCGGGCCATTGATGAAGCGGCAGGAATTCAGCACGCCCTGCACGGCCTGATCGATCTGTGCGCCGATGCGCTGGCGCTGGGCGGCGAGGTCGATGAAGGGAATTGGTGCCATCTGAGCCTTCACGTGAGACGTCATGATAAGTCCTTGAAAGGAGCCATTCAGCCTGCGGCTCGAAGGCGGGCCGTGCGCGCTTTGGCTTCCGCGCGCTCGCTGAGGCAGGCGATGGCGATTTCCAGGCTCGCAACACCTTCTTCGCCGGTGACCGGCGGCGGATTGCCGGTGCGCACCGCCTTGAGGAAATTCTCCAGCTCCGTGCGCAGCGGCTCGGAATAGGCCACCGGCAGGTGGCGCATGGAATAGGCGCCGTCCGGCCGATAGTCGAAGCATTCGGTGACCTGGCGGGTCAGCAGATCGCCGATCACGTATTTCTTGCGGGTCGCCACATGCACCGTGCGCGCCTTGAACGGCGTGAGCCAATTGGTGTTGATGTGCGCCAGCACGCCCGAGGCGGTGCGGAATTGCAGCAGCGCGATATCCTCGCGCTCGGCCATGGCGCTGGAGGTCTGCGGCTGCAGCTCGACGATGTCCGATTCGGTGAACCAGCGGATCAGGTCGATGTCGTGCACGGCGAGATCAATGACCACGCCGACATTGGACATGCGCGGCGGGAACGGGCCGACGCGGGTGATGGCGATCGACAGCAGGTCTTCGCCGCGAATCGCTTCCTTTACCGTCTGCACGGCGGGATTGAAGCGCTCCACATGGCCGACCATCAGCGTCACGCCCCGCGCCTTGGCGGCGGCGATGATCTCGCGGCCCTGCTCGGCGGTGGAGGCGACCGGCTTTTCCACCAGCACCGAGGTGCCGGCATTGATGATGTCCAGCGCGATCGGATGATGCAGATGGGTCGGCGCGGCGACGATGATGGCATCGAGGCCCAGTTCCAGCAGCGCATGATGATCCGCCACCGCCTGGCAGCCGAGGAAACCGGCGACGCGGCCCGCCTGCCCGGCATCGGGATCGGCGATGGCCACCAGTTCGGCGCCCGGCAATTGGGACAGCACGCGGGCATGGTTGGATCCCATGATGCCGATGCCGGTAACGCCGACGCGGATGCGGCGCTGCCCCAGTGATGCTCTGTCCTGAGCCATGAGAGGCCTCTTTCTTTGTCACTTCGTCCGGCTCCTATCACGGGAGGTGCGCCGGACGCGAGCCGCGCGGGTCGGTTAGACCCTTTGCGACGTTCAAGAATTGCGTCCGCGTATTACCGGACATGCTGCAACGCGGCAAATCCCGCTACGGTAATGCGATGCTTCCGCGCGCCGCCGGCTCACGCGAATGCCCGATAAAAAAAGGGATGCGCGGCGGCGCATCCCCTTGCTCGAGCAGCTTTTGCGAAGGTTCAGAATTTATAATTCACGCCCAGGCGGGTGGTGCTGGAGGTCACCCCGGCATCGGCGCCGATATTGTCGTAAGTCTTTGAGCCGAGGTCGGTATAGAGATATTCGGCGCGGGCGGTCCAATTGTTGGTCAGCGCATATTCCACGCCGCCGCCGACGGTCCAGCCCACATGGGTGTTGGAATCGCTGAAGCCGAAATCGGTAATGGTGTTCTTGCCATAGGCGAGGCCGCCGGTGACATAGGGCAGCACGCGGTCGAAGGCATAGCCCAGGCGCGCACGCACGGTGCCGAAATAATCCAGCTTGCTGGACAGACCATAGGCGCCGCTGGAGATGTCGCCGCCCTGAAGGTCGGCCTCCACGCCCACCAGGACATTGTTCACGAATTGATAATTATAGCCGACCTGTCCGCCCGCGGACCAGCCGGAGGGATCGAGCCCGTAGAAATCGGCCGCGTCCTTCCCCTTGCCCCAGCTGTAGCCGGCATTGCCGCCAATATAGAAGCCGGTCCAGGAAAACACGGGTGGCGCGGAGACCACGGGAGCCGGCGCGGGAGCGGGCCTGCTCAGATCGGCCGCCATGGCGGGCACCGCGAGCAGGGTGCTCAGCAGGGCACCGGGCAGAAGAAGCCATTTCATAAGACGCACCTCGACACTTGACGCGAGATGCAGCATCCGCCTCGAGGCCGGCCCGCAGATGGCGGGTGGAAGGCGAAGCCGTGGCAGGGAGAGGGTCTCTCCGTGGCGCCGCACACGTATGGACGGCACTAAATTACCACCTCCTCCATAAAGAAAACCCCGGGCTTGCGCCCGGGGCCTAAAATCAGCCGAAACCGATCAGCGATCAGAACTTGTAGTTCACGCCGAGACGGACGGTGTTCACGTCCAGGTCGGTGTTGATCGAACCGAGGGTCGAGGGGATGGAATACGTGTTGCCCTGGAAGTTGGCATACAGGTATTCGACCTTGGCGGTGATGTTGTTGGTGAAGGCGTATTCCACGCCGCCGCCGATGGTCCAGCCCCAGTTGGTGGTGGAGGTGTCGACGCCGTAGAAGTTGCCGAAGCTCACGCGCTCCCAAGCAGCACCACCGGTGATGTAGGGCAGCCAACGATCCATGGCATAACCGGCGCGGGCGCGGATCGTGCCGAAGGTCTTGATCTCGGGCTCGACATTGGCGCCGATGAACGGACCGCTCAGGATCAGGCTGCTGTTCGAGATCGAACCCCACTGGGCGTCAGCCTCAACACCGAGAACGATGTTGTTGGCGAACTGGTAGTTGTAGCCGATCTGACCACCACCGAGGAAGCCATTGGCATCGCCGGCGCTGTAGTTGGAATACGGCGCGCCATAGAACGGCGAGACGTTGAACGAATTGCTCGCCCAGCCCCAGCCGACGTTGCCACCGAGGTAGAAGCCGGTCCAGGAGAAGACCGGGACAACGGCCACGGCCTTGACGGGATACTTGGTGGCGAGGTCGGCCGCAGAGGCGGCGCCGCCGAGGAGGGCCAGGGCAGAGACCCCGGCGAGAGCGCGCTTCAACATTGTTACACCCTTCATTACGATGCGAAACCAGAATGAGCGGACCTTACAGCGAGTCCACCGTCCCGTCTGTCACCCTGGAGCAACACCGCCCCAAGAAAACAGGGCGACATTGTGACCAGGAGACTACATCAGAACACAATTGGCAATCAAGGGGCAGCAAACTCAAGCTTCCCGCCAATAGGGTTCTAATTTCCCAGCTTAAGAGTTTAGAAACGATAGTTCACGCCTGCACGCAGAACATTACCGTCGTACCCGACCGAGGCCGGTCCGATCAATGACGAGTAAGTAGAACTACCAAGATCGACGTAAAGATATTCCGCACGGGCACTCCAGTTGCGATCGAGGGCAAATTCTGCGCCCGCTCCGATCGTCCAGCCAGAATGTGACTGTGAATTACTCAGCCCCGCGACCTCAAATTGCCCCTGGCCGTAGGCGAAGCCCGCTGTCGCGTAGGCCATCACCCGGTCAAACGCAAAACCCAGCCGGGCCCTTACGGTTCCAAGGTAATCGACATTAAACGCGCCCGCGCTGATGCCGGACCAGTCGAAATCCGCCTCCAGGCCGGCAACGATCGGCGATCCGGCGAACTGGAAATTATATCCGCCCTGCAAGCCGCCGATGAACCCACCCGGACTCTGGGACGCGGCCGTTCCCCAGCCATAACCGGCGTTGGCGCCAAGATAAAAGCCGGTCCAGGACAACGGCCCGGCCGGTGCCGGAGAGCCATAATTGCCATATTGCGCCATGTCGGCGGCGCCGGCTGGCGCCGTCAGGCTGACGCATGTGGCGGCCACGGCCAACCAACGTCTGCTCATCCTCCATCCTCCTGCCGATAACCCGCCGCAGCCGGATCCCGCAAAAGGCATAAGTCGGAAATGGCAAAGGAAGTCTGGCCAACACCCACCTGCCCTCACGCATTACAAAGTCAGGGTAAACAAAGGGTAAATCCGCGCCCCCCGCCTGCGCCCCCCCCTGGCCCCGGCGGCGGCTTATCCCTACCTTGCAGCCATGATCGCCCGCCCGCCCCTCGACCAGCCCGACGACAGCTTCGACCCCCAGGAAACGGACGAGGAAGCCGCGCTGGTGCTGGAGACCCAAGCCGAAGACGAGGTTTCCCCCGGCACCCTCGCCACCGGGCGGGAAGCGATCGCGCGCGCGGTCAAGCATGCGCCCTCCGGCCCCGGCGTCTACCGCATGATCGCCGCCGACGGCACGGTGCTCTATGTGGGCAAGGCCAAGAGCATCAAGAAGCGGGTGCTCAGCTATACCCGCCTGGTCGGCCACACCAACCGAATCGCCCGCATGATCGCGGCGACGGTTTCCATGGAATTCGTCTCCACCCGCACCGAATCCGAGGCGCTTCTGCTGGAGGCGAACCTCGTCAAACAGCTGAAGCCGCGCTTTAACGTGCTGCTGCGGGACGACAAATCCTTTCCCTACATTCTCATCACGGCGGATCATCCGGCCCCGCAGATCCTCAAGCATCGCGGCGCGCGCAGCCGGCCGGGGCATTATTACGGCCCGTTCGCCAGCGTCTGGGCCGTGGATCGCACCATCAATGCGCTGCAGCGGGCGTTCCTGCTGCGCTCCTGCTCCGACAGCTATTATGAGAATCGCACCCGTCCCTGCCTGCTGTTCCAGATCAAGCGCTGCTCCGGCCCCTGCACCGGCGAGGTGAGCCATGCAGATTACGCAGAGCTGGTGCGCGAGGCGCGGGCTTTTCTCACCGGACGGTCGCGCGCGGTGAAGGAGGAGCTGGCGCGCGAGATGGAGGCGGCTTCCGAGACCCTGGAATTCGAGCGCGCGGGCCGCCTGCGCGATCGCCTGGCCGCGCTTTCCGCCGTCCAGGGCAGCCAGGGGATCAATCCGCGCTCGGTGGAGGAAGCGGATGTGTTCGCCTGCCATCAGCAGGGCGGCGCCACCTGCATCGAGGTGTTTTTCTTCCGCACCGGGCAGAACTGGGGCAACCGCGCTTATTATCCGCGCGCCGACAAATCGCTGGACGAGCGCGAGGTGCTCGGCGCCTTCATCGCCCAGTTCTACGAGGACAAGCCCTGCCCGCGCCTCATCCTGCTCAGCCACGAGGTGGAGGAACAGGCGCTGATCGCCGAGGCGCTCAGCGAGAAGTCCGGCTTCAAGGTCGAGATCGCCACGCCGCGCCGGGGCGAGAAGCTCGATCTGGTCAGCCACGCCTTGCAGAATGCCCGCGAGGCGCTGGGCCGCAAGCTGGCCGAGACCGCGACCCAGGCGAAACTGCTGGAAGGCGTGCAGGAAGCCTTCGCCCTCAAGGGGCCGCCCCAGCGCATCGAGGTCTATGACAATTCCCACATCATGGGCACCAATGCGGTGGGCGGCATGATCGTGGCGGGGCCGGAGGGCTTCCGCAAAAGCCAGTATCGCAAGTTCAACATCAAATCGACGGACATCACGCCGGGCGACGATTTCGGCATGATGCGCGAGGTGCTGCGCCGCCGCTTCGCCCGCCTGGTGAAGGAAGCGCCGCGCGGCGCCGCGCCCCTCATAGAGGAACCCGCGCCCGCGCCTCTTGCCGACGTGCCGCTCGCCCAGGAAGAGGCCGCCCCCGGCGCGGTCCCGGCCGATGCCCTGGAAGATCCTGCGCCAGCGGTGCCGGACGAGGCGGACGCCACCTCCCCCTGGCCGGACCTCGTTTTCATCGACGGCGGCCTCGGCCAGCTCAATGCCGCGCGGGCGATCCTGGAAGAACTCGGCATCACAGACGTGCCTTTGGTGGGCATCGCCAAGGGGCTCGACCGGGAAGCGGGGCGCGAGCAATTCTTCATCCCCGGCCGCCAGCCGTTTCGGCTGGAGCCGCGCGACCCGGTGCTTTATTTCGTTCAGCGCCTGCGCGATGAAGCCCATCGCTTCGCCATCGGCTCGCATCGCGCGCGCCGCAAGAAGGATATTACCGACGCCGGGCTTCAGGCCATTCCCGGCGTTGGCCCCACGCGCAAGCGCGCCTTGCTGCGGCATTTCGGAACGCTCAAAGCCATCGAGCGGGCCTCGCTCGCGGATCTGGAGCAGGTGCCGGGCATCAACGCCTCGACCGCGCAGGCCATCTACGGTTATTTCCACAGCCAGCCGGGGCGCTGACAGGCGCGCCGGCGTGGATACCCGCCTCGACCCCGCCTGTATTCCGGGGCATGGTGCCACCCACCCGAACCAAGAACGAGCCGCATCAACATGGCCGAGGCCCAAACCAGACCCAGCCCGCGGCCCCGCACCAGCAAGGAGCGTGGGCTTGTCCTGTCGCTGCCGAACCTTCTCACCTATTCCAGGTGCGCGGCGGTGCCTCTGGTGGCCGGCTGCATGTTCTGGTCCGACATCCTGCACGGCGGCATCTGGCTGCGCTGGGTGGCGCTGGGCCTGTTCATCGCCGCCGCCGTCACCGATTTTTTCGACGGCTATCTCGCGCGCGCCTGGTCCCAGCAATCGGCCATCGGCCGCATGCTGGATCCGATCGCGGACAAGCTGCTGGTCTCCACCAGCCTGCTGGTGCTGGCCTCCGACGGCACCATCCGCGGCTGGTCGCTGTGGGCGGCGATCGTGATCCTGTGCCGGGAGATCCTGGTGAGCGGCCTGCGCGAATTCCTGGCCGAGCTCAATGTCAGCGTGCCGGTCTCGCGGCTCGCCAAATGGAAGACCACGTTGCAGCTGGTGGCGGTGGGCTTCCTGCTGGCCGGCGCGGCCGGCGATCTGGTGATTCCCGGCGTCACGTTTATGGGCCTGAGCCTGCTGTGGATCTCCGCCGTGCTGACCCTCTATACGGGCTATGATTATTTCCGCGCCGGCGCACGGCATCTGGTGGAGGATGACCGGTGAAGATCCTCTATTTCGCCTGGCTGCGGGAACGCGTGGGCCTCGCCGAGGAGGACATCCCCGTGCCGCCGGAGGTCGCGACAGTGTCTGACCTCGCCCATTGGCTGGCGACGCGCGATGCCGCCCATGCCCATGCCTTCTCAAATCCTGCGGTGGTGCGCGCGGCCCTCGACCGGCGCCATGTGAAGGGCGATGCCTTGCTGGCCGGAGCGCGCGAAGTCGCGTTCTTCCCCCCCATGACCGGCGGCTGAGGCCATGAGCGATCCCCTCGCCCCGCCTCTCGCCCCTCCCCTTGCCGATTCCTTCGGCGTGCGCGTGCAGGCCGAGCCGTTCGATGCCGCCGCCGAGGCCGAAGCGATGACCCGTGGGCGCGTGGATGTGGGCGCGGTCGTCACCTTCGCCGGCCTCTGCCGGGCCGATGTGGCGGCGGACGGAACCGCCCTCGCCGCACTGACGCTGGAGCATTATCCCGGCATGGCGGAAGAGGAGATGGGCCGCCTGATCGAGGAGGCGCGCCAGCGCTGGCCTCTGCTCGGCGCCCGCATCGTGCACCGCCACGGGCGCCTGGTGCCGGGCGATCCGATCGTGCTCGTGGTCACGGCCTCGCCCCATCGCGGCGCCGCGTTTGCCGCCGCCGAATTCCTCATGGACTGGCTGAAGACCAGCGCACCCTTCTGGAAGAAGGAAGATCGCGCGGGTTCCGGCGATTGGGTCGAAGCCAAGAGCACCGACGACGCCGCCGCCGAGCGCTGGAAATAGGGACCGGCGCCCTCGCACCCGCGGCCGGGCAAATCAGGCGACCGGCTCATCCTGCGCGGTCTTCCCCAGCCCGCCGGCCTGCCCGCCGAGCACCGCTTGCAGGCGCGGCAGGTCCAGCGCGCCCTCCCACCGCGCCACCGCGAGGGTCGCCACCGCATTGCCGATGACATTGGTGGTGGAGCGCGCCTCGCTGAGGAAACGGTCGATGCCGAGAATCAGCGCAAGGCCGGCGAGCGGCACGTCCGGCACCACGCTCAAGGTGGCAGCGAGCGCGATGAAGGACGAACCCGTCACCCCGCCCGCGCCCTTGGTCGTCAGCATCGCCACCGCCAGCAAGGTGGCGAGATGGGCGAGGGTCAGAGGGGTTTCGGTGGCCTGGGCGATGAACAGCACCGCGAGCGAGATATAGATGTTCGTCCCGTCCGAATTGAAGGCGTAGCCCGCCGGTACCACGAGGCCGACCACGGATTTGTCGACGCCCGCCCGTTCCAGCTTCGGCATCAGGGTCGGCAGCGCGCTTTCCGCGCAGGACGTGCCGAGCACCAGGAAAATCTCATCCTTGATGTAGCGCAGCAGGGCAAAGATGCTGAATCCGCAGACCCGCCCCACGAGGCCGAGCACCAGCGTGATGAACAGGATTTCGGCGATATAGAGCGTCGCCACCAGCAGCAGCAGGTTTTCGATCGCCGTTGCGCCGAATTTGCCGACCACATAGGCCATGGCGCCGAATGCGCCCACGGGGGCGGTCGCCATGACCAGCCGGGCGAGGGCGAACACCGCCCGCTCCAGCTGCGCCATGGCCCGCGCCGCACCGGCGCCGGCCGGCCCGAGCGTCTTGATGGCGAAGCCCACGAGAACCGCGACGAACAGAACCTGTATGATATCGCCTTCGGCAAAGGCCCCGACCAAGGTGCCGGGAATGATGTTCAGCAGGAAGTCGACGATGCCGTGGCTTTCCTGCCCTTCCAGATAGGGCGCCACCGCGGCGGCATCCAGCATGCCCGGACGCACGCCGAACCCCTCCCCCGGCCGCACGATTTCGCCCACCGCGACGCCGATCAGCAGCGCCAAGGTGGACATGGCCTCGAAATACAGCAGCGCCTTGCCGCCGAGCCGGCCCACCTTGCCGCCATCCTTCACCCCGGCGATGCCGACCACCAGGGTGCAGAAGACCAGCGGCGCGATGAGAATATGAATCAGCTTCACGAACCCCTGGCCGAGCGGCTCCATCGCCGCGGCGGTGCCGGGAAAAACCAGGCCAAGCAGCGCCCCGGCCAGGGCCGCGACGAGCACCTGCACATAGAGGATGCGGTGCAGGCCTCTGCGCGCCGCGCCCGTTTCGGCCGAAGGGGCGTGCGTCATGGGGCGTCTCCCGTCGAGACCGTCTTGGCCACCGCGCCGGATGATCCTCGGCTGGCGAGGGCGGCCGCGAATCGAGCGGGATCGAGCGCGCCTTCCCAGCGGGCGATCACGATCGCCCCCACCGCATTGCCGATGATGTTCACCAAGGCCCGGCCTTCGTTCAAGATCCGGTCCACCGCCAGCAGCAAAGCGATGCCGCCGATGGGAATCTCGGGCACGATGGTGAGTGTCGCCGCCAGCGCGATGAAGCAGGCGCCGGGAACCCCCGGAAGGCCGCGCGTCGTCACCATGGTCACGGCGAGGATCATCATCAGGTCGGTGGCGGAGAGCGGCGTATTCGTCGCCTGGGCGATGAACAGCAGCGCGAGCGTCATATAGAGATTGGTGCCGTCGAGATTGAACGAATAGCCGGTCGGCACCACGAGCCCCACCACCCGCGCATCGACGCCGGCGCGCTCCAGCTTCGCCATGAGCCCCGGCAGGGCGCTTTCCGAGCACGAGGTGCCCAGCACCAGGATCAGCTCTTCCCGCAGCAACCGTAGTAGCTTGAGGATGCTGAACCCGCACGCCAGCCCCACCGCCCCGAGCACGCCCAGCACGAACACCAGTTCCGTCGCATAGAGGGTGAGGATAAGCAGGGCAAAATTCTCCAGCACGCCGAGCCCGTAGCGGCCGACCACCACCGCCATCGCCCCGAACGCGCCGAGCGGCGCCACGCGCATCACCATGGAAACGATGGCGAAGACCATGTCCTGCACGCGGCGCAGCGCCCCGCACATGCGCGCACCGTCGGGGCCAAGCTGCGCCAGCGCAAATCCCGTGAGCACGGCGATCAGCAGCACCTGGAGCAGGTCGCCGCCGGCGAACGCGCCGAGCAGGCTGTCGGGAATGATGTCGAGCAGGAAGCCCGAGAGGCTCGAAGCCTGCGCCTGCTGGAGGAAGGGGGCCACCACGTGGGGATCGAGGGTGGACACCTTCACATCCAGCCCGCTCCCCGGCCGCACCAGCAGCCCGGCCAGCAGGCCGAGCGCGAGCGCGAGCGTGGAGGCGACCTCGAAATACAGCATCGCCCGCCCGCCGATGCGCCCCACGGACCGCGCATCGCGCATGCCGGCCACACCGAGCACCAGCGTGCAGAACATCACCGGCGCGACGATGAGGTGAAGCAGGCGCACGAACAGGTCGGCGAACGGCCCCATGGCGGCGCCGAGGGCGGGAAACAGCGCGCCCGTCACCGCCCCCGCTCCGGCGCCAAGCAGCACCTGGACGTAGAGGATGCGGTAGAATGGCGTGCGGATCCCTGGCCTCGATCCAGTCACAGCTCCCCCCGGCCTGCGACGACAGGCGACATCATGGCCCGCTCTTTCCTCGATCGCCCGCCGCGCCAATCCCGGGCAGAGGATCAGGCCCTCGCGACGCTCGCATCCAGCGCGACCACGTCGCGCCGATCCAGAACCGCATGCAGGCGGTCGAGGTCAAGCTCGCCCTCCCAGCGCGCGACCACAAGCGTCGCCACCGAATTGCCGATGAAATTGGTGAGCGAGCGGCATTCGGACATGAAGCGGTCCACGCCGAGAATCAGCGCCATGCCGGCCACCGGAATTTCCGGCACCACCGCCAGGGTGGCCGCAAGGGTGATGAAGCCGCCGCCGGTCACCGCACCCGCCCCCTTCGAGGTGAGCATCGCCACCCCGAGCACCATCAATTCATGCTCCAGCGTCAGCGGCGTGTTGGTGGCCTGGGCGATGAACAAGGTTGCCAGGGTCATATAGATGTTGGTGCCGTCGAGATTGAACGAATAGCCCGTGGGCACCACCAGCGAGACCACGGATTTCGAAGCGCCGGCATTCTCCAGCTTGCGCATCAGCTGCGGCAGCGCGCTTTCCGAGGACGAGGTGCCGAGCACGATCAACAATTCCTCGCGGATATAATAAAGCAGCTTGAAAATATTGAAGCCCACGAGCTTGGCGATGGTGCCGAGCACGAGCGCCACGAACAGCGCCGCCGTCAGATAGAAGGTGGCGATCAGCTCCAGCAGATTGCCGATGGAGGCGAGCCCGTCGGGCCGAGCGCGCTCAGGGCGAAGCCGGTGAGGATCGCGACGAACAGGACCTGGAGGATCTCCCCTTCCGCCAAAGCGCCGACCAGCGTCTTGGGAATGATGTTCAGCAGGAAATCGATGGTCGAGGTATGCGCCGCCTGATTGGTGAAGCCGGACACGCTCTTGACGTCCAGCGTGCTGACATCGACGTTGAAGCCGGCGCCGGGCTGCATCACCTTGCCGACGATCAGGCCGATGACCAGCGCGAACGAGGACACCACCTCGAAATACAGCAGCGCCTTGCCGCCCACCCGGCCGACGCGCTTCACATCCCCCATTGCGGCGATCCCCACCACCACGGTGCAGAACACCACCGGCGCGATAATCATCTTCACCAGTTTGATGAAGCCGTCGCCGAACGGCTTCATCGCCTCGGCGGCATGCGGAAAGACCACGCCCAGCACCACCCCGAACACGACCGCCAACAGCACCTGCACATAAAGGATCTTGTAGAAGGGACGCCGCATCAAACTCTCCAACGCCGAGGGGGTCATGCCGCTCAGGTCCTGCGATCCCGCTGTCCGGCCGAGGGTGGCAGGGCGGGTCCGCATTTCCGTTCCGGAAGTCGCGCCGGTCACAGTCTTTCCACCCCACGCAGGAAGCGGGCGGAAAGGAGGGATCCATCGCGCGCGTTATAAAACGCGACCATCAATGGCAGTCTGATGAAAGACGGGAAATCAGATGGGAATACCGGCGCATTTTGCCGGTCCGCGGCGCCGGACCTGCGCAAAAGCGGGTCGGCGCACGGGCCGTGCTCCGGCCAAGGGGCAAGGTGCCATTGGGCTCGGAGGCAGCGGCCGGCCGACAAAGGGCATCGGCGGGATGCCGGCAAGGAGCGCCGGCGGGCGCGAGGCGAGCGAGCGTCGTCCTCCCCGCGATACCGCCCCGCCCAGCCGGGCACCCGTTCAGATGCGCGCGGCCTGCGCCTCGGCGACCAGCGGCGGCACATCCTTGCCGTCGAGCACCGCATTCAGCCGGTCCAGATCCAGCTCCCCTTCCCCGCGCGCCACGACCAGGGTTGCCACCGCATTGCCGGTGATGTTCGTCAAAGCGCGGCATTCGCTCATGAAGCGGTCGATGCCGAGGATCAGCGCCATGCCCGCCACCGGAATTTCCGGCACCGCCGCCAGCGTCGCCGCGAGCGTGATGAAGCCCGCGCCGGTCACCCCGCTCGCGCCCTTGGACGTGAGCATGGCGACCGCCAGAACGATCAGCTCGTGTTCCAGCGTCAGCGGGGTGTTGGTGGCCTGGGCGATGAACAGGGTCGCCAGCGTCATATAGATGTTGGTGCCGTCGAGATTGAACGAATAGCCGGTGGGAATCACCAGGCCGACCACCGACTTGGAGGCGCCGGCATTCTCCAGCTTGCGCATCAGCGGGGGCAGCGCGCTTTCCGAAGAGGAGGTGCCGAGCACGATCAGCAATTCCTCGCGGATATAGCGCACCAGCTTCAGCACATTGAAGCCCACCAGCCGCGCGATGGTGCCGAGCACCAGCACCACGAACAGGATGGCGGTGAGATAGAAGGTGGCGATCAGCTCCAGCAGATTGCCGAGCGCCGACAGGCCATAGGCGCCGATGGTGAAGGCCATGGCGCCGAACGCGCCGATCGGCGCCACGTAAAGAATGATCTTCACGATGGCGAACACCACCTTCTCGATCGCCTGCACCGCCTTCAGCACAGGCTCGCCGTGATCGCCGAGCCCGCCGATGGCGAAGCCGGTGAGGATCGAGATCATCAGCACCTGGAGGATCGAGCCGGCGGTGAAGGCGCTGACGAAGGTGTGCGGGATGACGTTCAGCAGGAAATCGACGGTGGAGGTATGCGCCGCCTGGGTGGTGTAATTGGCGATCGCCTTGGTATCGAGGCTCGCCACGTCGACATTGAAGCCGTCGCCGGGCCGCACCACCTCGCCGATGATCAGGCCGAGAACGAGGGCAAAGGTGGAGACCACCTCGAAATAGAGCAGCGCCTTGCCGCCGACCCGCCCGACCTTCTTCACGTCGCGCATGCTGGCGATGCCGACGACCACGGTGCAGAAGATCACTGGGGCGATGATCATGGTGATCAGCTTGATGAAGCCGTCACCGAGCGGTTTCATCGCCGTGCCCGTGTGGGGGAAGAATGCGCCAAGCAGCAGGCCGCAGAACACGGCAAACAGAACCTGGACGTAAAGCACCTTGTACAATGGACGGCGCATGGCGTTTCCCCTCGCGTTGCCGCGTTGTGAGGCAGATGAACACCCATAAACAAAGGGGCGGCTGTTGCCGCCCCTCGGTTTCACTTATGCGCCGCCCCCCAGAGAAGGGCAATATTGGCCTTACGTAAGTATAGCGGTTTTATTTACGCCGCCGCCTGCTGCGGCCGCACCGCCGCGCTATAGGCATCCATCAGCTGATGGGTGATGCCGCTCGGGGCAAATCGCCAGTCGGCGATCTCGCCCACCGGTGTCACCTCGGCGGCGGTGCCGGTGATGAAACATTCGGTGAAATCTGCGAGTTCTTCCGGTTTGATCGCGCGTTCAACCACTTCGATGCCATGGTTCTTCGCCAGCCCGATCACCGTGCGACGGGTGATCCCGTCCAGGAAGCAGTCGGGTTTGGGGGTATGGATGACGCCATCTTTCACGAAAAAGATGTTGGCGCCAGTGCACTCCGCCACCAGTCCGCGATAATCCAGCATCAGCGCATCGGCAAACCCGCGCCGCTCCGCCTTATGCTTGGAGATGGTGCAGATCATGTACAGGCCGGAAGCCTTTGCGCGGCAAGGGATACTCGCGGGATCGGGACGGCGGAACTCCGCCAGATCCAGCCGCAGGCCTTTCTGGCGCTGCTCGGGGTCGAAATAGCTCGGCCATTCCCAGCAGGCGATGGCGAGATGAATGGTGTTCGACTGCGCCGAAACGCCCATCATCTCGCTGCCGCGCCAGGCGACCGGGCGCACGTAAGCGTCGACGAGGCCGTTCTTTTCCAGCGTGAGGCGCTTGGCGGCATCGATCTCCGAGATGCCGTAAGGGATGGTGAAATCCAGCATTTCGGCCGAGAGGCGCAGGCGCTCGGAATGCTCCGCGCTCTTGAAAATGGTGCCGCCATAGGCACGCTCGCCTTCGAACACACAGCTGGCATAATGCAGACCATGGGAGAGGACGTGAATCTTCGCGTCGGCCCAAGGCACCAGGACGCCGTCGAACCAGATCCAACCGTCGCGTTTGTCGAAAGGCTCTCCACCACTCATGGTCTTAACTCCTGATCCGGCCGCGTCTTTAAGACGGCCTTCGCCTCCCATGACGGCTGCCCTTTGCAGCCGTGCCCGGTACGGATATTTTCACATCTGACATATGGTGCAGGCTGTGAAAGGCGCAATGATCGAACTCCAGATGGGTTATTGGAGACCGATCCTTTCGCGACCGCAAGCCTGTGAGTAATGATCGGACCGAAAAAAGTCAACATGGCTGACATAAATCCCCTTCCCGTCGCCCCCGAAGCGTCCGAGCCCGACCGGCCGGCCGCCGCCCCGCAGGCCGAGCCGCTGGTGGAGTTGATCGAGCTTTTCTTCTTCGCTTACAGGGACTTCGTCGGCGATCCGGATGCCATCCTCGCGCCCCTCGGCTTTGGCCGGGCGCATCACCGCGTGCTGCACTTCGTCAATCGCCATCCTGGTATGCGCGTGACGGACCTCTTGGACATCCTGCGCATCACCAAGCAGAGCCTCGGCCGGGTGCTGCGCGAGCTGGTGGACGAGGGGTTCGTCGAAAGCCGCGCCGGCGCGTCCGACCGGCGCCAGCGCCTGCTTTATCCCACCGCAAAGGGACAGTCCCTCGCCCGCGAGTTCGTCGCCCTCCAGAGCCAGCGCATCGCCCTGGCGCTGGAAGAATGCGGGCCCGGCGCACGTGAGGCGGCGCAGCGCTTTCTTGTGGCCATGATCGACCCCGAAGATCGCACCGAGGTGGAGCGGCTCACCCGGCGCGCCGCCGCATCCGCCCGCGTGCGGCCCGCCTGAAGGCACCAGACATGACCGAATTGACGACTCCCCATCCCGCTCCGCCGGTGCCAGCGGACGACGCCCCCCATCTGCTGGTGGTGGACGACGACAACCGCATTCGCACCCTGCTCTCGCGCTTCCTGAGCGAGCATGGCTATCGCGTCACCACCGCCGCCTCCGCCCTGGAGGCGCGCGGCCGGCTGGAAGGGCTGGAATTCGACCTGCTGGTGCTGGACGTGATGATGCCGGGGGAATCGGGGCTCGACCTCGCCCGCTCGCTGCGCACCACCTCCACGGTGCCGATCCTCATGCTCACCGCGCGCTCGGAAATCCAGGACCGCATCGCCGGCCTGGAGGCGGGGGTGGATGATTATCTCGGCAAGCCGTTCGAGCCGCGCGAACTGCTGCTGCGCGTCGGCTCCATCCTCAAGCGCGCCGCGCCGGCGCCACAGAAAGCCATCGAGGAGGTCCGCTTCGGCGAATTCAGCTTCCACCTCGGCCGCGGCGAACTGAGCCGCGGCGGCGAGATCCTGCGCATCACCGAGCGCGAGCGCGACATGCTGCGCGCGCTTTCCGAAAACCCCGGCGAAACCGTGCCGCGCATGGCGCTTGCGGGCAATGGGGCGGCGAGCGAGCGGGCCGTCGACGTGCAGGTGAACCGCCTGCGCCGCAAGGTGGAGCGCGATCCGGCGAACCCCACATATGTGCAAACCGTGCGTGGCATCGGCTACCGGCTGGTTGTGACTCCATGAGCCTGCGCCAGGAGACCAAGCCTGCAGGCGGAGGTGGTGCAATGGATGCCTTCCGCTCGGCCGTGCGGCTCCTTGCCGGCCGGCTCGCCCATGCCAATGCCAGGTTCGGCGCCTGGTTCAACCGCGTGACGCCGAAGGGGCTTTACCCGCGCTCGCTGCTGATCATCGTCATTCCCATGGTGATCCTGCAATCGGTCGTGGCCTTCGTGTTCATGGAGCGCCATTACAACACCGTCACCCGCCGCCTGTCCGCCGCCGTGAGCCAGGATATCGCCGCGGTGGTCGCGCTTTATGCCGCCTTTCCGCATGACAAGGAGGCGAGCGTCCTGCGCCGGATCGCTTGGCAGAATCTGGAACTGACCCTCGACATTCTGCCGCCGGATCCGCTGCCCGAACCGGGGCCGCAGCCTTTCTTCTCGATCCTCGACAGCGCGCTTTCGCGCGAGATCGGCCGGCGCATTTCGGAGCCCTATTGGATCGACACGGTGGGTCGTTCCAATCTGATCGAGGTGCGGGTGAAGATGCCCGATGTGGTGCTGCGCATCTTCGCCCGGCGCGGATCGGCTTATGCCTCGAATTCCCACATCTTCCTGCTCTGGATGGTGGGTACCTCTTTGGTGCTGTTGACGGTCGCCATCTTGTTCCTGCGCAACCAGATTCGCCCCATCGAGAACCTCGCCGATGCCGCCGAGGCGTTCGGCAAGGGGCGCGATGTGGAGAATTTCCGCCCCCGGGGCGCCCGCGAGGTGCGGCGGGCGGCAGTGGCGTTCCTCGAGATGAAGCGGCGCATCGAGCGGCAGATCGAGCAGCGCACCACCATGCTGGCCGGCGTCTCCCACGACATGCGCACCATCCTCACCCGCTTCCGCCTGGAGCTCGCCTTTCTCGGCGAAGGGCCGGAGGTGGAGGCGCTGCGCAAGGATGTGGACGAACTCCAGGGCATGCTGGAAGCCTATCTGGCGTTCGCGCGCGGTGATCCGGGAGAGCAAGCCTCGCTGACCGACATGGCGCAGGTGATCGAGGATCTGCGCACCAATGCCGAGCGCCACGGGGCCATCGCCCGCGCCAGCTTCATGGGGCCGCCGCTGGTTCAGGTGAAGACGGATTCGCTCAAGCGCTGCATCGGCAATCTCGTCAGCAATGCGGTGCGCTATGCCCGCACGGTGGAAATCTCCGCCACCCGCGACGCCCGGTGGCTCAGCGTGAACGTGGATGACGATGGTTCCGGCATCCCGCTGGAAAAGCGCGAGGAAGTGTTCCGCCCGTTCCTGCGGCTCGACGATGCGCGCAACCAGGATGCCGGCGGCTCGGGGCTCGGCCTCTCCATTGCCCGCGACATTGCCCGCGCCCATGGCGGTGACATCATCCTCGGCGACAGCCCGCTCGGCGGATTGCGCGCCACGGTGCGCCTGCCGGTGTAAGCCGCCGAACCGCACGGAGAAGCCCTTGACGCCGCGACCGCCGTGCCGTTTCGGCGGATTTCGGTGAATGCCCGCGCAATGATCGCGAAACGCTTCGGCAAAGGCGCCGAAAGCCCGCTGCAACGCAAAAGGCCGCCCCGAGGGGCGGCCCTTCGTGTTTCACAGATCGGGCTGAAAGACCCGACTCATTCCGCTGCGTCGGCGGGGCCTTCCACGAGGGGCTGGCCGTCGCTCTGCTCGCGGGTGGCGACGATGAGGTCGTCGCGGGAGTTCGCGACCGCCCGCAGCTTCGCCATCTGCGCGCCGGTGCCCGCCGGGATGAGCCGGCCGACGATGACGTTTTCCTTCAGGCCGTCCAGCGGATCGACCTTGCCGTTGACCGCCGCTTCCGTGAGGACGCGGGTGGTCTCCTGGAACGAGGCCGCCGAGAAGAACGAACGGGTCTGCAAGCTCGCCTTGGTGATGCCGAGCAGCACCGGATGCCCGGTCGCCGGCTTCTTGCCTTCGGCAACGGCCCGCTCGTTGGCTTCCGCGAAGTCGATCCGGTCAACCTGCTCGTTGTCGAGGAACTCGGTCTCGCCGGAATCGTCCACTTCCACCTTCTGGAGCATGTTGCGGACGATGACTTCGATGTGCTTGTCGTTGATGTTCACGCCCTGGAGCCGGTAGACCTCCTGGATTTCGTTGACGAGGAAGGCCGCGAGCTCTTCCACGCCCTTGATCGCCAGGATGTCGTGCGGCGCCGGGTTGCCGTCCACCAGGAAGTCGCCCTTCTCCACGACGTCGCCGTCCTGAAGATGGATGTGCTTGCCCTTCGGGATCAGGTACTCGACCGGATCCCCACCGTCCTGCGGCTCGATGATCAGGCGGCGCTTGTTCTTATAGTCGCGGCCGAAGCGGATGGTGCCGCTGACTTCCGCGATGATCGCCGCGTCCTTGGGACGCCGCGCCTCGAACAATTCCGCAACCCGCGGCAGACCGCCCGTGATGTCGCGGGTCTTGGCGCTTTCCATCGGCACGCGGGCGACGACGTCGCCGGCGCGGATGGTGTTGCCCGGATCCACCGAGATGATGGCTTCCACCGGCAGCGAATAGCGCGCCTCGCCGCCACGGGCGAGCTTGAGGATCTTGCCGTCCTTCCCCTTGATGAGGATGGCCGGGCGAAGCTCCGAGCCGCGGCCGACACGGCTGTCGGTCACAACGCGCTTGGCGATGCCGGTCGCCTCGTCGATGGCCTCGTTCATGGAGGCGCCTTCGACCAGGTCCTCGAACGCCACCGTGCCCTCGACCTCGGTCAGGATGGGACGGGTATAGGGGTCCCATTCCGCGATGCGCTGGCCGCGCTTGATGGTGTCGCCCTCGTCCACCTTCAGGCGCGAACCGTACTGAATGCGGTGAACCGCACGCTCCGAGCCGTCCTGATCGACGATCACCACGGCAAGGTTACGCACCATGACGATGAGGTCGCCTTCCGAGTTCCGCGCCACATTGCGGTTGCGGACCTTGACGGTGCCCTCGAAATTGCTTTCCACGAACGAAGAGTCCGCGAGCTGCGCGGCGCCGCCGATGTGGAAGGTACGCATGGTGAGCTGGGTGCCCGGCTCGCCGATGGACTGCGCGGCGATGACGCCCACCGCTTCGCCCATGTTGACCGGCGTGCCGCGGGCGAGATCGCGCCCGTAGCAGGTGCCGCACACGCCGTTTCGGGTCTCGCAGGTCAGCACCGAGCGGATCTTGATTTCCTGGATGCCGGACTTGTTGATCCGCTCGATGTGCCATTCCTGGATCATCTCGCCCTTGGGGACGATGATGGTGCCGGTCGCCGGCTCCACCACGTCTTCCACGGCGGTACGGCCGAGCACACGCGAGGAGAGCGAGGCCACGACCTGGCCGCTGTCCACGATGGCCCGCATGTGGATGCCATTCTCGCTGTGGCAATCCACTTCCGTGATGATCGAATCCTGCGCCACGTCCACGAGGCGGCGGGTGAGGTAACCCGAGTTCGCCGTCTTGAGCGCGGTGTCGGCGAGGCCCTTACGTGCGCCGTGGGTGGAGTTGAAGTACTCCATCACGGTCAGGCCTTCCTTGAAGTTCGAGATGATCGGGCTCTCGATGATCTCGCCCGACGGCTTGGCCATGAGGAAGCTGCTTCATCTGGGCCGGCGACCCACGCGCCCCGGAGTGGGACATCATGTAGATCGAATTGATCTGGCGGTCGCGTCCGGTCTTGGGATCCTTACGGACCGCCGAGATTTCCTTCATCATCTCGTCGGCGATGCGGTCGGTGCACTTGCCCCACGCATCGACGACCTTGTTGTACTTCTCGCCCTGGGTGATCAGGCCGTCATTGTACTGCTGCTCATATTCCTTGGTGAGGGTGCGGGTCTCCTCGACCAGCTCCCACTTCTTCTTCGGCACGACCATGTCGTCCTTGCCGAAGGAGATGCCCGCACGGAACGCGTTGTAGAAGCCGAGCGACATGATCTTGTCGCAGAAGATCACGCTCTCCTTCTGCCCACAGTGACGGTACACCGTGTCGATCATGTTGGAGATTTCCTTCTTCGTCATACCCTTGTTGACGACGTCGAAGGGAACCTTGGGATGCTTCGGCAGCAGTTCGCCGAGCTTCATGCGCCCGGGCGTGGTGTCATAGATCTTGGACATGCGCTTGCCTTCGGCATCCACGCCCACATACCGGCCCTTGACCTTGGTATGCAGGGTGATCGCCTTGGCGGCCAGCGCATGGTCGATCTCGCCCATGTCCGCGAACATCATGCCCTCGCCGGGCTCGTTGTCGCGCATGATCGAGAGATAATAGAGGCCGAGCACGATATCCTGCGACGGCACGATGATCGGCTGACCGTTCGCGGGGTGCAGGATGTTGTTGGTCGACATCATGAGCACGCGCGCTTCCAGCTGGGCTTCCAGCGAAAGGGGAACGTGCACGGCCATCTGGTCGCCGTCGAAGTCCGCGTTGAACGCCGAGCAGACCAGCGGGTGAAGCTGGATCGCCTTGCCCTCGATCAGCACCGGCTCGAACGCCTGGATGCCGAGGCGGTGGAGCGTCGGGGCGCGGTTGAGCATCACGGGATGCTCGCGGATCACCTCGTCCAGGATATCCCAAACCTCGGGACGCTCCTTCTCCACCAGCTTCTTCGCCTGCTTGACGGTGGCCGAATGGCCCTTGGCGTCGAGGCGGGCGTAGATGAAGGGCTTGAACAGCTCCAGCGCCATCTTCTTGGGCAGGCCGCACTGGTGCAGCTTCAGCTCCGGGCCCACCACGATGACCGAGCGGCCGGAATAGTCCACGCGCTTGCCGAGCAGGTTCTGGCGGAACCGGCCCTGCTTGCCCTTCAGCATGTCGGCGAGCGACTTCAGCGGGCGCTTGTTGGCGCCCGTGATGACGCGGCCGCGACGGCCATTGTCGAACAGCGCATCCACCGCTTCCTGAAGCATGCGCTTCTCGTTGCGGATGATGATGTCCGGCGCGCGAAGCTCGATCAGGCGCTTCAGGCGGTTGTTGCGGTTGATGACGCGGCGATAGAGATCGTTCAGGTCCGAGGTCGCGAACCGGCCGCCGTCCAGCGGGACGAGCGGGCGCAGGTCCGGCGGGATCACCGGCACATGGGTCAGGATCATCCATTCCGGCTTGTTGCCGGAGAGCTGGAAGGCCTCGACGATCTTCAGGCGCTTGGCGAGCTTCTTGGGCTTCAGCTCGGTGGTGCTCTCGGCGATCTCGACGCGCAGATCGGCGGCGATCTTGTCGAGGTCCATGGAACGCAGCAGCTCGCGGATGGCTTCCGCGCCGATCATGGCGGTGAAGCTGTCATCCCCATACTCGTCCTGGGCGCGCAGATAATCGTCCTCCGAGAGGAGCTGACGATATTTCAGCGGCGTCAGGCCGGGCTCCAGCACGACGAAATATTCGAAGTACAGGATGCGCTCGAGGTCCTTCAGCGTCATGTCGAGCAGCAGGCCGATGCGGCTCGGGAGCGACTTCAGGAACCAGATGTGCGCCACCGGAGCGGCGAGCTCGATATGGCCCATGCGCTCGCGCCGCACCCGCGAGAGCGTGACTTCCACGCCGCACTTCTCGCAGATGATGCCCTTGTACTTCATGCGCTTGTACTTGCCGCACAGGCACTCATAGTCCTTGATGGGACCAAAGATGCGCGCGCAGAACAAGCCGTCACGCTCGGGCTTGAACGTACGGTAGTTGATGGTCTCCGGCTTCTTGATCTCGCCGTAGGACCACGACGCGATCTTGTCCGGGCTCGCGATCGAGATCTTGATCTGATCAAAGGTCGGAGCCGGGGTCGCCGGATTGAAGAGATTCATCACCTCTTGATTCATGACCGTCTCCTTCGGCTCGGTCGTTCGCCCCTCATGCCGCCTGATGGGGTTTCGACCAGAAAATGCAGGATCTTATCGGCAGGAGAGCGGAGGCGCGCCGCGCCCCCGCCTTCCGACAGGCGCGGCCTCATTCGGCCGCGGGCAGATTTTCGCGGGTGCCGGGGCTGACGTTGCGCCCGGTCTTGGAATTCACCAGCTCGACGTTGAGGCCCAGCGAGCGCATTTCCTTCACGAGCACGTTGAAGCTCTCGGGGATGCCGCTCTCGAAGGAATCTTCGCCGCGCACGATGGATTCGTAGACCTTGGTGCGGCCGGCGACGTCGTCCGACTTCACCGTCAGCATCTCCTGGAGCGTGTAGGCCGCGCCATAGGCTTCGAGCGCCCACACTTCCATTTCGCCGAAGCGCTGGCCGCCGAACTGCGCCTTGCCGCCCAGCGGCTGCTGGGTCACGAGCGAGTAGGGGCCGATCGACCGCGCGTGGATCTTGTCGTCCACGAGATGGTGCAGCTTCAGCATGTAGATGTAGCCGACCGTGACCTTACGATCGAACGGCTCGCCGGTGCGCCCGTCGAACAGCGTGGACTGGCCGGAGCGGTCGAGACCCGCCTTTTCCAGCTGGACCTCGATGTCCGCTTCGTGGGCGCCGTCGAACACCGGGGTCGCCATCGGCACGCCCTTGCGCAGGTTCTCGCCCAGTTCCAGCACCTGCTCCTCATTGAGGACGGTGATGTCTTCGGGTCCGTAGATGCCCTCCAGGGTGGACCGCACCGGGGCGAGGTCCTTCTTGCCGTAATAGGCGTCCATGGCGGCCGCCACCTGCCGGCCGAGGCCCGCGCAGGCCCAGCCCAGATGCGTCTCCAGGATCTGGCCGACGTTCATGCGGCTCGGCACGCCCAGCGGGTTGAGCACGATGTCCACATTGGTGCCGTCTTCCAGGAACGGCATGTCCTCCACCGGCACGATGCGCGAGACCACGCCCTTGTTGCCGTGGCGTCCGGCCATCTTGTCGCCGGGCTGGATCTTGCGCTTCACCGCGACGAAGACCTTGACCATCTTCATCACGCCGGGGGGCAGCTCGTCGCCGCGCTGGAGCTTCTCCACCTTGTCGAGGAAGCGCTGCTCAAGGCGCTTCTTCGATTCGTCGTACTGGGCGCGAATGGCTTCGATCTCGGCCATCAGCGCGTCGTCGGCGATGGCGAACAGCCACCATTGCGAGCGCGGATACTCGGTGAGCGCGGCGCGCGTCACCTCGGTGTCCTTCTTGAAGCCCTTCGGGCCGGCGATCGCCACCTTGCCGTCCAGCAGCTCGGTCAAGCGGCCGTAGACGTTGCGGTCCAGGATCGCCTGCTCGTCGTCGCGGTCCTTGGCGAGGCGCTCGATCTCTTCCCGCTCGATGGCGAGCGCGCGCTCGTCCTTGTCGACGCCGTGGCGGTTGAACACGCGCACTTCCACGATCGTCCCGGTGGTGCCGGGGGGCAGCCGCAGGGAGGTGTCGCGGACGTCCGCGGCCTTTTCGCCGAAAATGGCGCGCAGAAGCTTTTCTTCCGGCGTCATCGGGCTCTCGCCCTTGGGGGTGATCTTGCCCACCAGGATGTCGCCGGCGCGCACTTCCGCGCCGATATAGACGATGCCCGCCTCGTCGAGATTCTTCAGCGCTTCTTCCGAAACGTTGGGAATGTCGCGG
>NCEH01000049.1 GCA_002304505.1 Rhizobiales bacterium 32-66-11
GTCCGCCAAGTGGGCGGCGACAGCGCGTCGTTGATGAGCGGTTTATAGGACCCGCCTCCAAAACTGTCAACACGCCCTCACAAACTAAAATGAACCAACAATGACACCCTGTGGAAAATGATCCGGCTAAAAGATGGATAACACATATATCACAACAGGATAAACGAATCAGAAGCCTGGGGATGAAGGTCGGTTCGGGCGTACGGAAGCGGGCCGCGGGGCCAAAATCGGCCTCCGGCCTGATGAAAAAAGTGCCGCCACTCGCTCATTTTTCGCGCGGTCCCTTTGCCGGCGTCCCATCGCCCACGGTTTCCAGGCACGGATTTTAGGGGCGCCGCCTCAATCCAGGGCCCTAAAAGAACGCCCCTATAAGGAGTGAAGCCGCGCGGTCCGCCGCCTGGACCGATCCGCAGCCGTCTTTCGGCTTGGTCACGCGGGGGATCGGGTATAATTCCTGGTGTGACAGTTCATGACAGGGCGAGATGATGTCAGTGGCGATGGCCGTTCCTCAGGAGCCCCCCGCGGGCAAGATTTCGGGCACCAATTCCGGCATCGCGCCGGCCAGCACATGGTCCCGCGCCGAAGCGCAGCGGCTCTATAACCTGCCCCTCAACGACCTCCTGTTCGAAGCGCAAAGCGTTCACCGCCGGAACTTCGATCCGAACAAGGTCCAGATGAGCCGGCTGCTCTCCATTAAGACCGGAGGCTGTCCCGAGGATTGCGGCTATTGCAGCCAGTCCGCCCATGCGCCCACGGGCCTCAAGGCCTCCAAGCTGATGGAAGTGGAGCGGGTGCTTGCGGAAGCCCGCAAGGCCAAGGAAGGCGGCGCCACGCGCTATTGCATGGGCGCAGCCTGGCGCAGCCCGAAAGAGCGCGACATGGACATGGTGATCGCCATGGTCGAGGGCGTCAAAGCCCTCGGCATGGAAACCTGCATGACGCTCGGCATGCTGTCCCCGCCCCAGGCGGCCCAGCTCGCCGAGGCCGGGCTCGATTATTACAACCACAATATCGATACGTCCGAGCGCTTCTATAAAGAGATCATCACCACCCGCACCTTCGCCGACCGGCTGGAGACCCTCTCCAACGTGCGCGATGCGGGCATCAAGGTGTGCGCGGGCGGCATCCTCGGCATGGGCGAGACCAATGACGACCGCATCGACATGCTGCTCACCCTCGCCAATATGGACGTGCCGCCGGAAAGCGTGCCGATCAACATGCTAATCCCCATCCCCGGCTCGAAGCTGGAGAATGCGGCACCCGTAGACCCCATCGATTTCGTGCGCACCATCGCGCTCGCCCGCATCCTGATGCCCACCTCCCATGTGCGCCTGTCGGCCGGCCGCACCGAGATGAGCGACGAATTGCAGGCCATGTGCTTCTTCGCCGGCGCCAATTCCATCTTCGTGGGCGAATGCCTGCTCACCGCCGACAATCCCGGCGAGGACCACGACGCAGCCCTCTTCCGTCGGCTGGGGATTTCGCCCGAGGAGGCGGACGTCGCCCAATGAGCGGACGGCTCGCGCGGTTTGAAACCACCCTCGCCGGCCTCAAGGCCAAGAGCCGGCGGCGGGCCTTGGAAGGCCGGGCGGGATACGATTTCGCCTCCAATGATTATATCGGCCTTGCCGCCTCCCCCCGTCTCGCGGCGGCGGTGGAGGCGGCGATCGCCCGCGGCGTGCCGGTGGGCGCGGCCGGCTCGCGCCTGCTGCGCGGCAATCATCCCGAGCATGAGGCGCTGGAGGCGGAGGCGGCCGAATTCTTCGGCGCCGGGCGGGCGCTGTTCTTCGGCGGCGGCTATAATGCCAACGTCGCCCTGCTCTCCGCTCTGCCCCAGCGCGGCGACCTCGTGGTTTATGACGCGCTCATCCATGCCAGCGTCCATGAGGGCATGAAGACCGGCAAGGCCGAGACCGCCGCCGCGCTCCATAATGACGCCCAGTCGGTGGAGGATGCAATCGGCGCCTGGCGCGCGCGCGGCGGGCGCGGGACGCCCTGGATCGTGGTGGAAACCATCTATTCCATGGATGGGGATGCCGCCCCGCTGGACGATCTCATGGCCATCGCCGAGCGGCACGACGGTTTCCTGATCGCCGACGAAGCCCATGCCACCGGCGTGTTCGGGCCGGACGGGCGCGGGCGCGCGGCGCATCTGGAAGGGCGCGATGCGCTCATTACCCTGCACACCTGCGGCAAGGCGCTCGGCGCTTCGGGCGCTCTGGTGGCGGGGCATGCCACGCTTCTTGATTTCCTTGTGAACCGCGCCCGCCCCTTCATCTATGCCACCGCGCCTTCCCCCCTGATGGCGGCGGCGGTGCGCGAGGGCTTGCGCATATTGAAGGACGAGCCGGAGCGCCGCGCCCGCCTCTCCGCCCTGGTGGCGCGCGCGGGCGAAAGGCTCGGCGCCATGGGCTGGCCGGCCAGCCGCTCGCAGATCGTGCCGGTAATCCTCGGCTCCAATGCGCGGGCGGCGGCCGTGGCCGCGCATGTGCGCGCGGCGGGATTCGATTGCCGCGCCATCCGCCCGCCCACGGTGCCGGAAGGCACCGCGCGGCTGCGCATTTCCCTCACCTTGAACGTGGACGAGGCCATCGTGGACGGCCTCATGGGCGCCATCGCCGAGGCGCTGGAGCAGGTCGCGGCATGAGCCTTCCTCTGGTCGTGACGGGCACCGATACGGGTATCGGCAAAACCGTCTTTTCCGCCGCCCTCGCGGGGGCGCTCGGCGCGCATTATTGGAAGCCGGTGCAATCGGGGCTGGAGGAAGAGACCGACAGCGAACGGGTGCGGCGCCTCGCCCGCCTGCCGGCCCAGCGCATCCTGCCCGAAGCCTATCGGCTGAACACCCCGGCCTCGCCCCATCTGGCGGCGGAACTGGACGGCGTCGCCATTGATCCCGACGCGCTGGTGCCGCCCGCCGTCGAAGGTCCGCTGGTGATCGAGGGGGCGGGCGGGCTCATGGTGCCGCTGACGCGCACGCTGCTGACCATCGACCAGTTCGCCCGCTGGGGTTTTCCCGTGGTGCTGTGCGCGCGCACGCAGCTCGGCACCATCAATCACACGCTGCTTTCGGTGGAAGCCCTGAAGCGGCGCGGCATTCCCGTGCTGGGCATCGCCTTCGTGGGCGACGAGATGGCCGACAGCCAGGAGACCATCGGCGCCTTTTCCGGCACGAAGATCCTCGGCCGCCTGCCGTACCTCAATCCCTTGAGCCCCGATGCGCTGGCCGCCGCCTTTTCGGCCGCCTTCGACCTCGCCGATTTTGCGCCGAAGCGCGCGGGAACCTGATGATGAGCACCTCTCCCGTCTGGCACCCCTTCTTCCAGCACGCGACCGAACCCACGCCGCCGCTGATCGCGCGAACCGAAGGCGCCTATCTGGAAACCGCCGAGGGCATGCGCATCCTTGATGCCATTTCCTCCTGGTGGGTGATCACCCATGGCCATCGCTATCCGCCGATCATGGAGGCGATCCGCGCGACATCTCAGGATCTGGACCAGATCATTTTCGCCGGCTTCACCCATGCGCCGGCGGAAGCGCTCGCGCGCGAACTGGTGACTCTCGCCCCGGCCGGGCTGGAGCACGTGTTCTATTCGGATTCCGGCTCCACCGCCGTGGAAGTGGCGCTGAAGATGGCGCTCGGCACGTTCCGCAATCGCGGGGAGGCGCGCAGCCGCATCGTGGTGATGGAGGGCAGCTATCACGGCGATACCATCGGAACCATGAGCGTGGGCGCGCGCGGCGTGTTCAATGCGGCTTACGAGCCGCTGCTGTTCGAGGTGGATACCATCCCCTTCCCCGCGCCGGGCCGCGAACAGGAAACGCTCGACGCGTTCGAAGCCTTCGCCCGCACCGGAAAGGCCGCCGCGCTCATCGTCGAGCCGCTGATCCTTGGGTCCGGCGGCATGCGCATGTACGCTCCGCAGGTGCTCGCGGAGCTGAAACGCATCGCGCAGGAGACCGACACCTTGTTCATCGCCGACGAGGTGATGACAGGTTGGGGGCGCACCGGCACGTTGTTCGCCTGCGAGCAGGCCGGCATCGCGCCGGACATCCTCTGCACCTCCAAGGGTCTGACCGGCGGGGCGATTCCGCTCGCCGCGACGCTGGCCACGGCGGAGGTGTTCGTCGCGCATTATTCCACCGACCGGGCCAAGACCTTCTTTCATTCCTCCTCCTATACGGCGAACCCCATCGCCTGCGCCGCCGGCCTCGCCAATGTAAGGGTGTGGCGCGACGAGCCGGTGCGCGAACGGGTCGCCGCGCTCTGCGCGCTCCAGGCGGAGCGCATCGCGCAGTTCGCGGGCGATCCGCGGTTCGAAAATCCCCGGCGCTGCGGCACCATTACCGCGCTGGACCTGAAGGTGCCGCAGGGCGGCTATCTCGCCGAAGTCGGGCCGAAGCTGCGGGCGTTCTTTCTGGAGCGCGGCTTCCTGGTGCGCCCGCTCGGCAATGTGCTTTATCTGATGCCGCCTTATTGCATCACCCCCGCCGAGCTGGACGCGCTATACGGCGCGATCGGCGCCGCGGCGGACCTGTTCGGAACCGCGTCATGAGCGCCTTTTCCACCAGCCGCATCGTCGGCTTCGGCCATGCCGTGCCAAGGCGCGAGGTGCTGAATGCCGAGCTGGAAGCGCAATTGGGGCTGGAGGCCGGCTGGATCGCCCGGCGCACCGGCATCGAGGCGCGCCGCTGGGCGGAGCCCAGCGACACCCTCTCGGGCCTCGCGCAAGGCGCGGCGGAAATGGCCCTTGCCGAGGCGGATCTTCCGCGCGACGCCATCGGCCTGACCTTGATCGCCACCTCGACGCCGGACCAATTGCTGCCGCCGACCGCGCCGCTGCTGGCGCACCGGCTGGGGCTTAATCGCTCCGGCGCGGCGGATCTCGCAGGCGCGTGCGCCGGCTTTCTCTATGCACTGGTGCTTGCGGAAGGCTTCGTGCGGCTGCACCGCAAGCCGGCCCTGGTGGTGGCGGCGAATTTCCTCAGCCGCCGGATCAATCCCGCCGAGCGCGGCAGCGCGGTGCTGTTCGCCGATGCGGCGGGCGCGGTGGTGCTGGCCCCGTCGCACGAGCCGGACACCGGCATCCTCGGCGTCTCGCTCGCCTCCGACGGCGCGGGCTATGATCTCGTCGCGATTCCCGGCGGCGGCAGCAGCCGGCCGTTCGGGCCCGATCTGCCGTTAGAAGAAACGCGCATGACCATCACCGACGGCCGCGAGCTTTATGTCCAGGCGGTGCGGATGATGACCGAGTCCGCCCGCACCGCGCTGGACGCAGCCGGCCTCGACGCGGGCGCGGTGGATTGGCTGGCGCCGCACCAGGCCAATGCGCGCATGCTGGACATGGTGGCCCATCAGCTCGGCATCGCGCCGGAAAAAGTGGTGCGCAGCATCGCCCGCTACGGCAATTCCTCGGCGGCGACTATTCCTTTATCCCTGTCGCTCGCGCATCGGGAGCGCGCGTTCCGGCGCGGGGAAACCCTGGTGCTCACGGCGGCCGGGGCCGGATTGACCGGCGGCGCCTGCGCGCTGCGGCTCTAAAGGGGGAGTGACATGCGCCTGCACAAACTCGCGTGCGAGGAACACGCCGCCGAAACGACGCCAGTGGCGGCGGAGGTGCTGATTTCCGGCACGCCGCAGACCCGCGTCTGGGTCACCTATGATGCGCCCGCCGAGCGCCTGTGCACCGGCGAATGGGAGGCGACGCCGGGAAAATGGCGGGTGACCTACGAGGAATGGGAATATTGCCTGATACTCTCCGGCCGCTGCGTCGTGACTGGGGACGACGGCGTCCGCATCGAGGCGGGGCCGGGCGATGCCTTCGTGCTGGAGCCGGGGTTTTCGGGCACCTGGGAAGTGCTGGAAACCATGCGCAAGCATTGGGTCATCCGCACCCCCGCCTGAGGCTCACCGCAAGGTCGAGCGGCGCTGAATGAGGTCGTGTGCGGCGAACAGCTCCGCCACCCAATCCACGAACACCCGCAGCCGCGCGCTCAGGTGACGGTTGGGCGGATAAACCACATGGAGCGGAAACGGTTCCGTGCTCCAGGCGGTCAACACCGGCACGAGCTCGCCCCGCCCGAGGGCGGCATGGGCCAGAAAACTCGGCGCCTGGATGATGCCGAGGCCGGCGACGCCGGCGGCCAGATAGGAATTGCCCTCGTTCACCGAAAGCGCGTAGCGGCCGTCGATTTCCAACGTCTCTCCGTCGCGCGCGAATTCCAGCGGGAAATATCGCCCCGTGCGGGCGCTGAAATAGCGCACAACCGGAAAATCGCTGTCCAGTTGGCGTGGATGCGTGGGGGTGCCGTAGCGCGCGAGATAGGCCGGCGCGGCGCAGGTGACCATGCCGAGGTCGCCGATCCGCCGCGCGACCAGGGACGGGTCGGTGATGTCTCCGCCCCGGATCACGCAATCCACATTCTCGCTCAGGAGGTCCACCGGCCGGTCGGTGACACCGAGGTCGATCTGGATATCGGGATGGCGGGCGTGGAAATCGGGCAATGAGGGAATGAGCACCAGCAGTGCGAGGCTGGGGCTGATATCGACCCGCAGCCGCCCTTGCGGCGTGCCTTGCTGCTGGGTCATCGACCCGTCCAGTTCGTCGAGGTCGGCCAGCAACGTGACGGCTCGCTCATAATAGGCCGCGCCGTCTGGCGTCACGGTCACGCGGCGCGTGGTGCGGTTGAGCAGGCGCGTGCGCAGATGCGCTTCGAGCTGCTGGATCTGCTTGGTCAAGGTCGGCTTCGGCACTCGCAGCAGATCGGCGGCGCGGGTGAAAGTGCCCGCCTCCACCACGCTCACAAAAGCCCGCATTGCAGCAAATTGATCCATATCAACAGCTCCTTAGCGGGCTTTAGCATCCATTATTCACATACGGAAATAATGTAGTCAAAAATTGCATCTTTATTCAAGCGATATAGGGGCATATCCGTGATGCATCGCAAAACGCCGATGAACGATAGGCGGTTTTTGCAGCAATCCGGACCCCCGCCATGCCCCTGCCCTGGAGCGAAGATCGACTCGTGATGCCGTGTGGCGATGCCGTTCCGGTGCGCGTTCTGCGCCGGTCGGGCGCCTCCCGCACCGCGCCGCTCATTCTCCACCTGCACGGCGGCACCTTCATCACCGGCACACTGGATGCCGGGTGCACCATCGCGGGCTTACTGGCGCAGGCCGGCGCCACGGTGGTGTCGCTGGATTATCCGCTGGCCTGCGAAAAGCCCTTTCCCTATCCGCTCGACATCGCATTCGCCGCCCTGGAAGGCCTCAACCGCCAGCGCGCCACATGGAGCACCAAGCGCGCGCCGCTGCTGGTCGCCGGCGAGGAGGCCGGCGGCAATCTCGCGGCCGGCGTCGCCTTGATGGCGCGCGACCGGAAGGCCCCGCCGCTCGCCGGGCAGATCCTGATCTCGCCGATGCTCGACCCGGCACTTGCCACCTGCTCGATCCGCGAGGCCGATGCCGGCCCGGTCGGCTGCAAATGGGCGGACGGATGGCAGAAATATTTGGGCTCGGCCGACAAGGCCGCCCATCCCTATGCCGCGCCCGCCTCCGCCTCGCGCCTCACCGGCCTTGCGCCGGCGCTGGTGGTGACGGCGCAAGACGACCCGATGCGGGATGAGAGCGTCCGCTATGCCGACAAGCTGCGCGCGGCGCAGGTATGCGTGCAGGCCCACGTCTTCGACAGCCCCACCGGCTGGCCCGCCAGCCTCTCCGAGGCGGCCTCGCGCGAGGCCGCCTGGGCCGAGCGCCTGCGCGGCCTGTTCACCGCTTTCTTCGCCGAGCTTCGGGCCGCCGTGCGGCCCGGCCTGCCGGCACATCCCGCCCTTATCTGAACGCCAGGACCGCCCCCATGACCCGGATCATCACCACGCGCCGCCTCGTAATCGCCGCCCTCGCCGCGACCGCCCTGTCCGCCGGCCTCGCCATTCCCTACGCCTTGCCCCACGGCGCCGCCCAGGCCAGCGATCCCGCGAAGGCGCCGGCCGGCGTGCCGGTTTCGGTCGCCGTCATCGAAAAGCGCGACGCCCCGGTGTGGGATGAATTCTCCGGCCGGCTCGAAGCCATCGAGCGCGTGGAGCTGCGCTCGCGCGTCGCCGGCGCCATCCAGGCCGTGCATTTCCGCGAGGGCGCTCTGGTGAAGGAAGGCGCGCTGCTCATCACCATCGACCCCGCGCCCTACCAGGCCGAAGTGGATCGCACCCAGGCCCAGGTCACCGCCGCGGAAGCCCGCGTCGCTCTGACCAAGGCGGATCTGGAGCGCGGACAGCGCCTGTTCGAGTCCCGCACGGTCGCCCAGCGCGACCTCGACGAACGGCTGAACGCCCATCGCGAGGCCCAGGCCAACCTGCGCGCGGCCCAGGCGACGCTCCAATCGGCCGAGCTGAACCTCAGCTATACGGAGATTCGCGCCCCGGTCTCCGGCCGCGTCGGCAAGCTGGAAGTGACCGCGGGCAATCTGATCTCGGCGGGCCCGGGCTCGGTGGTGCTGACCACGCTCGTCTCCACCGACCCGATCTACGCCAGCTTCCACGCGGACGAAGAAGTGGTGCTGCGGGCGCTTGCCGGCCTCTCGCCGGAGAACGGCAGCGACACGCTGCCCCTGGAGCGCATCCCGGTGGAAATGCTCACCGTCACCAGCAACGGCACGCCGGTGCGCGGGCATCTCCAGCTGATCGACAATCAGGTGGACGCGAGAACCGGCACGGTGCGTGTGCGCGCGGTGTTCGACAATCCCGACGGGCGCCTCATTCCCGGCCAGTTCGCCCGCCTGCGCATGGGCCGCACCACGAATGGCGATGCCCTGCTGGTGAGCGAGCGCGCCGTCGGCACCGACCAGAACAAGAAGTTCGTCCTGGTGGTGGATGGCGAGGGCAAGGCCAATTATCGCGAAATCACCCTCGGCGAGCCGGTCGGCAATCTGCGCATCGTCACCAGCGGCCTGTCGGCCGGCGAGCGCGTGGTGGTGAACGGCCTCCAGCGCATCCGCCCCGGCGCGCTGGTGGTGCCGCAGACCGTGCCCATGGACGTCACCAAGACCGCCCAGGCCGCCGCCGCCGAGGACGTCGCCCAACGCTGATCCTGCCGGCCCGTCCCTAGGGGGGCGCGCCGCGCCACCTGTAGCCGCTTCATCTGCGCTCCCGGGCTCCCCGCCCGCGGGGCACGCCCCTTTATGCCCCCGCGGGGGAGGATGTCATGAATCTCTCCAAATTCTTCATCGACCGCCCGATCTTCGCGGGCGTGCTCTCGGTCCTGATCTTCCTCGGCGGTCTGCTGGCGCTGCGGGTGATGCCGATTTCCGAATATCCCGAGGTGGTGCCGCCCCAGATCGTGGTGCGCGCGAACTATCCCGGTGCCAATCCCAAGGTGATCGCGGAGACCGTCTCGACCCCCATCGAAGAACAGATCAACGGCGTGGAAGGCATGCTCTACATGAGCAGCCAGACCACCACCGATGGCCTGATGACGCTGACGGTCACCTTCAAGCTCGGCACCGATCCCGACAAGGCCCAGCAATTGGTGCAGAACCGCGTCTCCCAGGCCGAACCACGCCTGCCGGAGGACGTGCGCCGCCTCGGCATCACCACCATCAAGAGTTCGCCCGACCTGATGCTGGTGGTTCATCTGTTGTCGCCCAACGGGCGCTACGACATGACGTACCTGCGCAATTACGCGGTGCTGAACGTGAAGGACCGCCTCGCCCGCATCGCCGGCGTCGGCGACGTGCAATTGTTCGGTTCGGGCGATTATTCCATGCGCGTGTGGCTCGACCCGCAGAAGGTGGCCGAGCACGGGCTGTCCGCCAGCGACGTGGTGGCCGAGATCCAGGCCCAGAACGTGCAGGCCGCCGCCGGAACCGTGGGCGCCTCGCCCGGCGTGGACGGGCTGGACCTGCAACTCTCGGTGAATGCACAAGGCCGCCTGCAAACGGAAGAGGAGTTCGGCGACATCGTCGTGAAGAGCGGCGACAATGGCGAAGTGGTGCGCCTGCGCGACATCGCCCGCATCGAACTGGGCGCCGCCGATTATGCCCTGCGCTCGCTGCTGAACAACAAGTCCGCCGTCGCCGTGCCGGTGTTCCAGGCGCCCGGATCGAACGCCATCCGCATCGCCGACGAAGTTCGCCGGGTCATGGCCGAAATCAAGGAGAACATGCCCGACGGAGTGGATTATTCCATCGTTTACGACACCACACAGTTCGTTCGCGCCTCCATCGACGCGGTGATCCACACTCTGCTGGAAGCGGTGCTGCTGGTGGTTCTGGTGGTGATTTTGTTCCTCCAGACCTGGCGCGCCTCCATCATCCCGCTGCTGGCGGTGCCGGTCTCGATCGTCGGCACATTCGGCGTGATGTATGTTTTCGGCTTCTCCATCAATGCCTTGACCTTGTTCGGCCTGGTGCTCGCCATCGGCATCGTGGTCGATGACGCCATCGTCGTGGTGGAGAATGTGGAGCGCAACATCGAGCAGGGCCTCGCCCCGCGCGAAGCCACTTATCGCGCCATGAAGGAAGTCTCGGGGCCGATCATCGCCATTGCTTTGGTGCTGATCGCTGTGTTCGTGCCCCTCGCCTTCATCACCGGCCTATCAGGCCAATTCTACAAGCAATTCGCCCTGACCATCGCCATTTCAACTGTGATTTCGGCGGTGAATTCTCTCACCCTCTCGCCCGCTTTGGCGGCTCTTCTTCTGCGCGGCCACGATGCGCCGAAGGATCGCCTGACCCGCATCATGGACCGCTCGCTCGGCTGGCTGTTCCGCGGCTTCAACTCGGTCTTTACCCGCGGGTCGCGCGCCTATGGCAATGGGGTGAAGGGCGCGATTTCCCGCAAGGGCATCATGGTCGCCTTCTACCTGGTGCTGGTCGGCTGCACCGTGGTGCTGTTTCGCGCGGTGCCGGGCGGCTTTGTGCCGGCGCAGGACAAGCAATATCTGGTCGGCTTCGCCCAATTGCCGGACGGTGCGACCCTCGACCGCACGGAAGAGGTCATCCGCCGCATGAGCGACATCGCGCTCCAGCAGCCGGGCGTGGAATCAGCCATCGCCTTTCCCGGCCTGTCCATCAATGGATTCACCAACAGCTCCAATTCCGGCATCGTCTTCGTCGGCCTCAAGGCGTTCGAGGAGCGCAAGGCGCCGGAGCTGAACGGCGGCGCCATCGCCATGCAGCTGAACCAGAAATTCGCCTCCATCAGCGAAGCCATCATCGCCATGTTCCCGCCCCCGCCGGTGCAGGGGCTGGGCACCATCGGCGGCTTCAAGCTGCAATTGGAGGATCGCGCCGGGTTCGGCTATGAGGCCCTGGACGAAGCCACCAAGGCGTTCATGGCCAAGGCCATGCAGCAGCCCGAGCTCGTCGGCCTGTTCTCCTCCTACCAGGTGAACGTGCCCCAATTGTTCGCCGACATCGACCGCACCAAGGCGCGCCAGCTCGGCGTCGCCGTGACGGACGTGTTCAACACCATGCAGATCTATTTGGGCTCGTCTTATGTGAACGATTTCAACAAGTTCGGCCGCACCTACACGGTGCGCGTCCAGGCCGATGCGCCGTTCCGCGCCCGGCCGGAGGACGTGGGCCAGCTCAAGGTGCGCTCCAAGACCGGCGAAATGGTGCCGCTCTCCGCTTTGCTGAAGGTGCGCTCGGCGGCGGGACCGGAACGGGCCATGCGCTATAACGGCTTCCTCTCGGCGGATGTGAACGGCGGGCCGGCACCCGGCTTCTCCTCCGGCGAGGCGCAGGCGGCCATCGAGCGGGTCGCGGCCGAAACCCTGCCCAAGGGCTTCGGCTTCGAATGGACCGAATTGACCTATCAGGACATCCTGGCGGGCAATTCGGCGATCTGGGTGTTCCCGCTCTCCATCTTCCTGGTGTTCCTGGTCCTCGCCGCCCAATACGAGAGCCTCACCTTGCCGCTGGCGATCATCATGATCGTGCCCATGGGCTTGCTCGCGGCCATGGCCGGGGTGTGGCTCAGCGCCGGGGACAATAATGTGTTCACCCAGATTGGCCTGATCGTGCTGGTGGGCCTGTCGGCGAAGAATGCGATTCTGATCGTGGAGTTCGCCCGCGAGCTGGAATTCCAGGGGCGAAAGCCGATCGAGGCCGCCATTGAGGCGAGCCGGCTGCGCTTGCGGCCGATCCTCATGACCTCGCTGGCCTTTATCATGGGCGTGGTGCCGCTGGTCACCTCCACCGGCGCGGGTGCGGAAATGCGCCACGCCATGGGCGTCGCGGTGTTCGCCGGCATGATCGGGGTGACGGTGTTCGGCATTTTCCTCACGCCGGTCTTCTACGTGCTGCTGCGCAAGCTCGCTGGCAACCGCCCCCTGGTGCAGCATGGCGAAGTCCTGCCGGATCTTCACCCCGTGCCCGGTGGCCATGACACCGACGGGCACGACGCGCCCCATCCCGCGCCATCGCACGCGTCCTGACGCCGCGACCCGCTGAAACGAGAAAAGCCGCCCCCATGGGCGGCTTTTTCATTTGGGGATACGGATCGAGGACGGCTCAGAGCTCGGCCGGCTTCGCAAGCGCGGCCAGCACCGGCCCGGCCACCGTCATCGCATCGGCCGCGACCGCCAGAAACGGCTGGCAGACGGCCATCGGTTCGGGCTGGAATCTTGCCCGCGTGCAAAAGGTGTTGAACGGTGCCGCAAAGGCCGCGATCCCGTCCGTGACTTCGGTCGAGACCGCTTCCAGCCGCTCCGAGGACGGTCCAATGCCGCTCTCGATCGGCTGGACGGCAGTGGGCAGGTCGTCGAGTCCGATGATTTCCCGGTGTGGCGGCGTGAAAAGAAGTTCGATCGCCGCGCGATTGGCGCCAATGCTTTCGAGCCGCTCCGCGGGCAGGCTCGCGCGAGAGAAAAGCCCCTTCAGATTGAACCGCCCCTGGCGCCGGCGACTCTCCTGGTTGTCGAGCAGACACAGGCAATAGCCGAAAATCTCGACATCGAACATGTGTTCCAGCGCTTGGACGAAGGATTCGAGCAGCGTGCCGTCCCACCCGATATCCACCAGCGCGACCCGCATCTTGGGGGCGAGCCCGTGGTCCAGCAGGCTACGGAACAGGCCGCGGCGATTGCGGCGCGCCACCTTGAGGATCTCCCAGCGATACGCGCCAAGGAACCGTCGCAGCAGCGGTTCTGTGGTCGAATCGATGATGACATCATCGCCGAGGCCGATGTCGGCCAGCACGAAACTGGCGGGCGCAGGAACATCCAAGCGTTGCAGCAGTTCGAAGGTCCGCAGCCCGTGCGCTCCGGCCAGAAGCATGTCGATCCGCGTATCGAAATTGCGGTCATGCGTCCCCGCCAGCATGATCACGGAGGGGCCGATGCAGAAATAGCCATGACGGGATAATTGCGGCGCATCGGGATGTTGCGAAACTCTCTCAACGGCGGTGCCCACGCCCGGACACAGCAGCAGCAGGTCGATGTTGTCGCGCCGCGCCTGTTGATCCAGCCAATGGAGGAAGCCAGTGACCACGGGACCGCCGACGTGGAAGCCCAGCGCTTCGCAAGATCCGGCGGGCAGCCCACTGGCCAGACGCTTCAGGCCAAACGCCACCGAGGCCGCCCCTTCCAGGGGCAGAGGCAAGGGGTCGCGATCCGGCGGGCTGTCCTCGGCAAAATCATCGGCGAGGTGAAAAATCCGCTCGGGCGCCACATCGAGTTCATGGGCGATGCGCATCGCCAGGGCCGCCGCATCGGGCGAACCCGTTCCATCGTGCGACAGGAAAAGCGGCACCTGAGGCAAGCTATGCTGCGCCAGCAATTCCTCGAAAAAGGCGGCGGGGAGATGGGTCGACCCAGCAAGGGCCGCACGCCCATTGGCGGCAGTTTCCCGGAACATGGCTTCCACGCGCGGGCTAGGAAGCCACAGGGCAAGCTCGAACCGGCATTCGGTACGCTTGGCGAGATTGCGCTCGGTCTGGCTCGCCTCCAGGTTGGCATAGATCAGGTCGAGGGTGAACGGCTGGTCGCCCCCGGCCTGCTGCCGCGCCAAAGCCTCCGCGGCGACGCGGCGGGCCCTGAAGTCGGGCATGCCGACGCTTGCGCCCACGAGGTCGAACAGATGTTCCGGCTCCACCAATGGGCGGATGAATAAGGTCTTGCAGACATCGAACCAGACGATATCTGCCGCCTCCAAAGCCGCGTTCATTGTCAAAACCGGACCCCCTTCGCCCTTCCTCTCGCACGGTGGCGCAAGGCCGCTGTCGCCAACACACCGCGCCGACATTACGCATCCCTCCCTCAGGAAGGAACGCGGAATGTCAGGTCGTTCGGATGCAAATTAGGGGAGAAGAAGGGATCCCGCATGAAGAAAAGTGGATGCGCCACGTCCAGCCGCCTCTTGTCGGCGCGCAGGCGCGCCATTTTTTCCGCGCTGACGTGATCGATGCCACGGCTCATGGATTCGTAATGCAGCAATTCCGCGGCCGGGCACACCACGTTGAACAGGCCCGCCTCCACCAGGCGGAAGCACAGATCCACGTCGTTATAGGCAACCGGGAATGTCTCGTCGAACCCGCCGACCGTTTCGAACTTGCTGCGCTCCACCATCAGGCATGCGCCGGTGACCGCCAGCCAGTTCGCGTCAAGCATATTGCGCGCGTAATAGCAGGGGTCCTTGGCGTTGGCGCCAAGGAAGGCATGGCTCGGACCATCGGCGATATAGACCACACCCGCGTGCTGCACGCGCTGCGACTTGGGATACAGCAGCTTGGCGCCCACGGCACCGACATGTCTCTGCTGGGCATAGCCGATCATGCGGTCGAGCCAGTCGGGGGTGATCACTTCGGTATCGTCGTTGAGGAACAGCAGAATCTCGCCCGATGAGGCGCGCACACCGACATTGCAGAGCGCCGAGAAATTGAACGGGAAATTGTGCCGCACCACGCGTACGCCCTCTTCCGTGGCGAGGCTGTCCAGATAGGCGAGGGTTTCCGCTTCGCTGGAGCCGTTATCGACGACGATGAGCTCGATATTCTGATAGCTGCTCTTGTCCTGGATCGAACGCAGGCATTGCCGCAGCACGGCCCAATTGTTCTTGGACGGGATGATGATCGAGACGCGCGGCGCCTCCACCACATCGTAACGCACCCGCATATAGGCTTTCAGGCCTTCCACCGGCTCGCACGTGCCGCTGACGCCCCGCCGCTGCATCGCCTCCAGGCGCAGCCGCACCGCGGCCGAAAGCGCTTCCGGCTTGGCGTCGAACTCTGCTGCCGCCGAGCCCGGCATGATGCGCCAATGACGAAGTGGCCCGACTTTCAGCGCCAGGCTGCGGCGCACGCAGCTGACGTGGCACGTGTACATGAGGCTCATGAGCGTGTCGGGCGACCAATCCGGCTTGAAGAACGGCTCCACAAACGTGCCGTTGGTCGCGATCTTGTCCTCATCGCTATAGATGAAGTCGGGATCATCCCGATCAATGCAGGCCGCGAGCTCGTAGAGGCAATCCTCGGTCAGCTCGTCGTCATGGTCGAGAAAGACCAGGAAATCCCCGCCCGCAAGTGCGATGGCTTCATTGGTCGCGCCGGAAATGCCCTTATTTTCCGTAAGATTCTTGACGATGACACGCGGGTCCTTGAGCGAGGCGAGGGCCTGCCGCACCTCGTCGCGGGGGCTGCGGTCGTCCACCAGGATCAGTTCCCAGTGCGGATACCATTGCGCATCGACCGAGGCCACCATGCGGCGGAGCACGTCAAGCGGGGTATTGTAAAGCGGCACGATAATGGAGAAGCGCGGCGTCGCGCGGAAGCGTGCAATGCGCTCATCCAGATCGGCTGGGCACCGTGGGGCGATATAGGTATAGCCTGGGGATTGGTTGCGCCATTCGTAGGTTCCGGTGCGCACCGCCGGAAGCGCACCGTCCATCATCCCCTTGCGGCCTGGCCGGAAGGCAACATGGCGAGCATGATGCCCCAAAAGCCCGGCCCGGAAAGCCGGAACAGTGGTCTTGGCCATTTTCCTGTAGCGAAACGCCCGCAACCAGCGCAACCATGTCCGCCAGACGGCACCCGGAACCGCTTGCAAGCCGGTGCCGCGTCGCCTGTCGGTCACCTGCTTCGACAGATGGTCGGCCAACGGTGATTGCCAGGGCTCCAGGTCCGGATGCTCGTCTCGATAGGCGATCGGGCTGAAGGTCGCGTTGGGGATACGGCCCTCGGCCTCGCCATAAAGAATATAGTGCCACAGCGGGTTCAGGGCCGCGCCGCCCACGTCCGGATAGGTCGACAGATAAAAATCGGAGTCAAAAACGGGGTTCGGCCAGCAGCCCTCGAAGCCGCCACGCAACAGGTAATCCACCACCGGCTCGACGCTGACCGAATCGGGCTGGCGATACTGATCCAGGTAGAACTGGCGGTCAAAGAGGCCGGAATCCAGAAGCAGCCGGCAATTGGCCTCGAGCTCCCCTGAGCCAAAACGACGGATCAGCCGCCCCCGCACCCCACGCCACCCACGACGGGCCGACACAGGCAATGCCCGGATCACCTGAGAGATATTATGCCGTCGACGCCGCTCGACCTCGGCACGCGCAAGGGCCGCTTCGAGGCGCAGGCTCAGATTCCCTAGTTCGGTCTCCTGCTGGCGTATGCGCTCTTCGGCGCGGGCGATTTCCTTGTCCAACGTCGCCCGAAGCGCTGCCAGTTCCGCCGCGTGCCCCCCGTCCATCTCCATCAACACGTTCGCTCCCAGCGGCCTCAAGAGATTGCGAGCCGGCTTATTCACTTATACCGCCCGTCATGCCGGAGTGTGGTCAGCACCCCGAAGAACGGTGCGCGCATCTCACACGACGAAGCCTATCGCCTTACCTCAAAATAAATTATCTTTGTAATGTGATTATCTGGACGAATTCGCATCTGAAGCTGCGCACGCCCATTTGAGCATGAATGATACCCTGGCGCCCCGCCTGATCGCAAGCAAATGTGCTGGCAGCAAGGAGAAGGCGGGAGATTTGACACGATAAACACGTGAATACACGCAGCCGCGCGCGCTCCGCCCGCGTCAAGCGGCCCTGGCCATTTCGGATGAACGCTGGGCATTGCCAGATGGCGCCGGCAACGGGAAGGGGAGATAGCTCAATCCCCTGCGGCCGGGGCCCGCCCGGCACTTCAGTCGACCGTCAGACTCGATGGACACGCGGCCCGACATCGCGCGTCGCCGACCGACAGGGCGGAAACGCGATCCGAACCTGGAATGGTTGGCACCAGGACCCCCATACCCTCAGCGGAGGGAAAGCCCCTCAGACCTCGGTCGTTTCATCGCGCACCGATGCCCCTATGACCGTCGCATAAATGACCGTGACAAGGAGGCCCACGAGCGCACCGACCCCGGCCATGCGCAGGGGAGAACCCAGCAAGGAGAATTCCACCTGAGGCACTGTCAACAACCGCGTCGGCTTCAATTCGGAACGTCGAAACTCAACCCGAGCATCCTCATAGGCCCGCTTGCTCTTCGTCATGTTGACCGCCAAATCGCGGCGCAGCATTTCCAGCATCGAGGTTTTCGCAAGATCGCCCGGGTTGGTCGAATTGATGCTTTCGGACAGGCGTTCGTTCACCTGATTGTAGAGTCGCGCGGTTTCCTGGTAATCCGCTTGAGCGCGATCCTCGGCGTCGCGCAGGATTTGGCGCGCTTCTTGAAGCTTCTGATCATGATCCTCGATGAGGAGATCGGCAGCGGCCCGCACGGCCGCAAGCGCGGCCTGCGGCGTATCCGCCTTGGCACGGATTTGAAACAGGCTTTCACGGGTACGCTCGCGCACCCGCAGGTCGCCATCCCCACCGAACCTCAGGGCGGGCAAGCTGGAGGCCAAGGACGGAACGCCCGTGCGACTGGCGATGAGCTGTGCGAAGTCGGCAGATTCCATTTGCGTGATGATTTCGGCCGCGGAATCTATCGGCCGCAACTCGCAGCTGGAGATATCGGCCCCCTGCGCCGGCTTTATCTGAGCGATCTCCACCGAGACCACGGCGGAAACCTTACGGAAGAACAGCTTCTGAAGACCTACGCCCGATGCCGCCCCAAGACCCATCGCGATCACAGCAAATATGCCGATTTTCCGACCCACTTGGGCAAACTTGGTCATCATCTTGCCTCTCGCTGTCCGTTTGCCGGCATCTTGAGCTTGGGCTGAAGCAGGGGCGGCAAGCACCATCTGCGCCCCCAACACTCCAACACTAAGGTTAATAGAATGAAAGCGTCCGCAATTGGACGCACATATACACCAAGGCCGACCGTGAGCGTGATGGGAACGATGCGGCCAGAGAGAAAGACATCTTGCAAGCCAAAGGGGATCTTTTGAATATTAATCAAGTCTAGAGGGAGAAAAATGAGAATTATCAGCCCGCAAATCAACCGTCCATGGCGCATGGTGGCGAGGATCGGAAATACCGCAGCATAAAGAACCAAAGTATATCCGCCAAAACTAAAACTTGCATTGAGAATGATGACGACGAGCACGGCAAGCGTCTGTTCCTGATTAAGCCGGAAGCGCGCGCGCACCACCCCGATGAGAGCGGTGAGCAGGAGCGCGAGGTTCGCGAATTTCAGGGCGAGACTCAGCAACGTCTGCCATTCCTGGCGAAACGATGATCCCAGCTTTCCGGCGACGTCCCAGTCGAGCGCATAGGAGAATGCCGTCAACGAGGCATTCATGCTCAGCACCGCACTAGGTGTGAAGATGAAATCCGCGCTGGAAAAGCCGAGCAAACCTGGCACGAAAAGGATGAAGTTGGCATCGCAGACCATGCCGGTCACGAGAAAAATGATACCGGAGACGGCGACGGTCCGGATAAACCAAACGGGCCTACCCTGAATCAAATCCGCAAAAAGCAGGAGGGCGCAATAGGGTTTGATGTTAATCATCAGAGCGATTGCAAAGACTCTTCCCCATCCCCGGTTCAGAAGTGCCCATGCGAGGAACAATGGAAGAAAAATAACCAAGTTCCCCCGTTCAAGCGCGAACAGGAATGGCATTGATCCTAAAAAAAATATGAAATAACACCACTTTTCTAATAGCGATTTATCTCGATAAACGTTCGACGCAAAAACAAGCTGCGTACTGATTATGGCTGAAACCAGAAAGGTTATCGAAATACTCATCCCCGCGGCTCGAAGCGCAAAGGCATCGGGGAAGGTTGCATCTCCCAGGAGAATGACGCTCAATCCGTTTAAGACAACGAAAACAAAAGGCGGGTAAACCGACTCCCATTCAGTATACCGACCCGGATCACTTGCCCAAAACACGCTATGAAACAAATCCATAAGCGTATCGGCCTTGTCCATCGGAAATGGCGTAGGCAAATAATGGTTTACCAAAAAAAACTGGACGATTTTTATAAAACCAAAAATCTGCACTGCAGCAAGCCCAAAAGCGAAAGCCCCCTTAGGCACCCCCTCAATCTTTCGCCTGAGCTTAAACATAAATATCTCCGGAAAATTCCAAAAATAATTCAATTAATCATCGAAATTTATACGCTTCATCTCTACCACGATCGGCCGCTTCTGCACATAGGTGAGGATCGTACCCGTATATTCCCCTAGGATGCTGATGAAAATAAGCTGCACTCCGAATAGGAAAAAACCGCCAATAACAAGCGGGGCGATACCCAGCGGGAACGAGTTCCAAAAAATAATCTTCATTAATAAATAAATAAACGCCGAAACCAGACTCAATCCCCCGAATACAAATCCGACAAATGCTGCAATCCGCAGAGGTACCTTGGAATGTCCAACCATCCCAAGCCATGCCATATCATACAACGTATATATATTATTCTTCGAAATACCGCGCATGCGGCGCGGCTGGACAAATGAGATCGTCTTCACCGGATAGCCAAGCTCGGCCAACAACCCGCGGAAGAACGGGTACGGGTCGTCGATCAGCCTGATCTGGTCCAGCACCACGCGGTCAAAAAGCCCGAATCCGGTAGCGTCCTTGACGATCGCGACCTCCGACATACTATCCAACAATTGATAATAGCTACGACGCAACCAATGAAAGGCTGAATTCCCCTCGGCAGAGGGTTTCACAGCCAAAACAAGCTTAAATCCGAGCTCCCAATGCCGAATAAACTCAGGGATCATCTCGGGCGGATCCTGCAGATCGGATGCCAGATAGACCGTCGCCACACCGTTCGACTGGAGAACGCCGTAATAAGGCGAGCGAATATGCCCAAAATTTCGAGCGTTTATAATAACCTTGAACGTCTTGTCCTGCGCCGCAATCTCTCTGAGCTTTTGCTCCGTAGAATCTGTGGAGTGATTGTCAATGACAATAATCTCAAAATCATAACGACTTTCAAGCTCAACGATCGCCGCCTTAATGCGCCGATAGAGCTCGCGAATATTATCCTCCTCATTGTAGCAAGGAGTGACGATACTGATAAGTGGCTTGCCCGACATCACAAACTCCGCCCCGACGCGGCAAACGTTGCCATATTCTCGGCCTTAGGTCCGACGGTCCGCGCCTGGATTTTAGCAGCGCGTTCCGCTGAAAATATCGACGCCCTTGCTACCCGCCGCGCCATGAGCGCAGTCGAAAAACTGGTCCCCGTCGCCGCCTGCGCAGAGACCTCACACCCAACCGTCCGAAGCGCCGTGCGTCCGGATTCGCAATTATCTCGCCTGGTAAAGCCGCGGCCGCAAACCCACGGGCCGCGTGCCGCCCGGCGCGGGTAAGGGTGATCGAGTGAGTGATGGGAATGAAATCGGGTCAATGGTCAAGCTTCCTCAAGCGAAAACTTATTCGACTGTGCCAGAGATAGCTCGTCGCAATCATGCCCAAAATCAAACCCGCCTGCGCATAAATCGGTGGAATATTTCCGATCTCGACCAGAAGCGGAAAGGCTCCAAGAATAACCCAGAAGGAAATAGCGTGATAGCTGATGAAACGCCCGAACTCCCGCAAAACATTACCTTTTGTGCGAAAGACCAGAAATTTGTTCGTCGCGTACGCAAATGTAATTGACAATATCTGGGCGACGACCAGAGACACCATATAGTGGGCTTTATCGCCAATCGCCCAAATCAGAGCAGGGAACACCGCCAATCCGAAGGCAGTATTCAGCCCGCCAGCGAACAGGTAACGAACCTTCGTTTCATGCTCGATGAGAAGGCCGCGCAGACGTTGGGCGAGGACAATATTCATCACTGATCATCTATCAAATCGATGATCATGTTTTCCCTCAGCTGTTCGCGGCTCAGGAACGGCGAAAGGTCTTCAAGCGCCGGCGACGTGATGCGTCCGTCCGGATGCTGCTTGGCGCCGAGTTTCGGGGCGAACGGTACCGCTTCGTCGAGCATCACCTCACACACGACGGGCCCTTCAATCGCCAGTGTCTGCTGGATGATGTCGTCGAGCTCCCCGTGCGAGGAAATGCGCAGGAACGGGAAACCGAACGCCTCCGCCACGCGCTTGAAATCGGGGAAGGTGACGCCGCTTTTCGGCCCGCCGCCCACTTCATCCCCGGCGAAAAAATTACGCTGCGACTGAAAGATGGAAACGTATCCGCTGTTGTTCAGCAGGAAAATCTTAATCGGCAGCCGATTTCCGATGATCGTCTGCAATTCCTGCAGGTTCATCATGATGGAACCATCGCCTGCCAAGCAAATGACCTCCTTGTCGCCATTCGCCTTACAGGCACCGATCGCGGCGGGCAGATCATATCCCATCATCGCGCTTCCGGAATTGGACCATAAGCGCTGGCCTTGCTTGAGCCGGCTGGCCTGGAAGCTCACGATGCAGGCCGTCGCGTTGGCGGCCACGACAACAGCATCCGACGTCAGATGTTCAAACAGGCGATCCATGAAGCAATAGGAATTGACGACCCGGTTGCTCCAATATTCCGGCTGCACCACGGAAAAACGCCGGCGGCGCTCCTGCGCCCATTCCAGCCATTGCGCGTGATCCGGTGTGGGGCCGGCATATTCGGCATCGGCAAGCGCCGGCAAAAGCACCGCGAGGTCGGCAACCACTGGCATGTCCGCCTTGATATTGGGGCGGTCCATTTCCAGCGGGTCGATATCGACCCAGATCTTGAACGCCTCGCGGGCGAACGACTGCCAATTATAGCTGATCTGGCGGATGTTCAGTCGCGTGCCGAGAATGAGCAGACAATCCGAATTCTGCGCCACGAAATTGCCGGGGCGGTCCCCGATCGTGCCGGGCCGCCCGCCGTTCAGCGGGTGGCTGTCCCACAACAGATCGTGGGCGCTGAAACCGGTCACGACGGGGATTTTGAGCTTATCGATCAGGCGCAGGAAGGCGGCGTGCTGGCCGCTGAGGTGAACGCCATTGCCCGCATAGACCACCGGGCGCTTCGCCGCGGCGATCCGCTCCAAAATCCGGCTGCAGGTGTCCGCAAGCTCGAAATCCTCGTTCCACGGCGCGCCCAATTCGGCCGGATCAAAGCCTGGAAGGTCGTCGGGATCGATCAGCGACGCCTGAACATTGAGCGGGATGTCGAGCCAGCACGGCCCCGGCCGCCCGGAAACGGCGAGATAAAGCGCCTTTTCCAGATGGTAGCGGATCGACCGGGGGTCGGTGACCATCTGGACATATTTCGTGACCGGGCGAACCAGCTCCTCGATGTCCAGTTCCTGGTCGCCATATTGGCGCAGCGGCAGGCCGGTGGAGCGGACCGTCGTCTCCATCTTCACCTGGCCGGAAATGACCAGCATCGCGATGGAATCGGCAAACGCGCCATGGACCCCGGTAATGGCGTTCGTCCCGCCCGGCCCGGACGTCACATTGGCGACAGCGAGCCTGTTGTTCACGCGATAATAGGCTTCGGCAGCGATCGCACTGGCCTGCTCATGATGATTGAACACACACTCCAGGCCGGGATGCGTCCCAAACGCGTGATTGAGATGCATGGCGCCGCCACCGGTCACCATGAACACATGCTTTACGCCGAACTCGACAAGCCGCTGCGCGACCCAGTTCGAAAGCTTGACCTTGGTCATTGCTTCCACCCATTCCACATTGCCGTGCGACGTATCGCGTCTTCGAGGGACACCGCCTTGACCAAACCGAGTTCGGTGGCGGCGCGCTTGGTTTCTGGGACATATCGGCCAGGATTCCAGCCCTTCTCGAGCGCACCGCGCACGATGAATTCGCCATTTCCAACTGTTCCCGAAACGACCCGTGCGAGATCCCGGATCGAGATGCCTTCGTCGGAACCGACATTATAGGCAGCACCGTCCTCACCCCGCGCGAGCAGATGCCAGAGCCAGGTCGTCAAATCACCCGCATACATATAAGAGCGGACGGGCATGCCGTTGCCGTTCACGATCACCGGCTTCCCCGCCATTGCATCGCGGATGAAGTTGCCCGCGGCGAAATGGATATCCAGCGATATATACGGGCCCAGCAAGGCAAAAATTCGAGCGGTGGTAATCGAGAGCCCAAATTGGGTGCGATATATCGCGCACAGCATTTCCGCTGCGCGCTTGCCCTCCGCATAGGCGTTGCGGGCGTTGGTGCAGTCCGGCGCACCGCTCCAGGTTTCCGGAACGCGCTCCATCTCCCAGGGCTGCTGGCCATAAATCGCGCCTGAGCTGAGATAGAGAACCCGGGGGATCTTGTTCTCAACGGCAAAATTGAGCGCGGTTCGCGTCCCCGTGAGGACGGTATCGAACATTTTCAGTGGGTTGTTTTCATTCAGATCGGCGCTCGCATCGGTTGCAGCATGGATCAGATGCGTGAAACCGGCAGATTTGAGCGTGAAATCGCGGACATCACCGGTGATAAAGGTGAAGGTGTGAAACGAGGCGAGATGCGGGGCCTTCGCCGCGAACGCATCCGCATTTCGGGTCAACACCGTCACTTCGATATCGAGGGGCTGGCGCATCTCGGCGTAACGAAGGCTCTCCAAGAGCCAGCACCCGACGAAGCCGGTGCCGCCGGTCATGAAGATGCGCGCCCCCCGCATCGTCTCCCACACCGCCGCGGTGTGTTCGAAAATATCGGCCAAGTCGCTTTCGATAGACCAGCGCGTCACTGCGAATGCCCCCCTGCCCTCACGACGATCACCTCATGCTGCTTCCTAACTCGCAGGCGAGCACGTGAGAAGCGGAAGTGGATAGCCTCGTTGCTCGATCAACACGCACTTATATCCGAACTTTCCAAGCGTTTTTTCGCAGGCCGGGGCAGTCAGCCCATTCACGTCGTGGCACTCGATCATGATCTTCGGAGAATACTTTGCAAAAAATTCCGGACAGTCAAAAATCTCGGTTTCGGCACCTTCAATATCACATTTGATAAAATCAACCCGCTCAAGGTTTTGTCTCTCAGCAAGTTGAGAAAGGGTGAGGGAAGGAACTTCGATCATTCTTCCGCGTCCTGTCCCGACGATCGAGGTTGCTGAGCTTCCCATGCTGCCTTCGCTCGAGAAGCTGATTCCCCTATCGTGTTTCCAGATTGCGGCTTTCACCAGATCAATTTTTCGACCGGTGAACTTGCTGTACAGATCGAAGTTACGCTCACACGCTAAAATGTTCTGTTGGTCGGCCTCAACCGCGATCACGCGCCCGCCGGAGGGGATGGCTTGGTCGAACAGGACACAGGTCAGCCCGGAGTAGGCACCGAGGTCGATAACGACATCCCCGGCTTTAAGGCCTGCAAAATCGATGTACTGACCCGTCGTCACGATCGGTTCGGCGACTGCAGGAAAAAAACCGGAAAAAGGTCGAACCCTCGAACATCGTGCCATCGGGGCGTCGAGTAATCCGCGATCTGACGTTCACCAACCGTAACCGGTACGACACCCTCAAAATAGAAGTCGAAGTTATCTATGGTGTCCTTCAGATATATTCCTTGTTGCATTCCAAGTCTGATTTCGCGAGTCCCATTTACGATGGAATAAAACTCCCCATGTCCCTTGACAATATATCCACGGGCGCGAGACTTAAATTGGACGGCTAAATTAAACAGGGGCACGATGAGGCTCATCGGCACTACGCTGCGAATGGCGTTTTTCAATCGTGCGTCCATAGATACCCCATTTCTCTTATGGTGCGCGAAGAGGACGCCGCTTCATCAGCTGAACGTCAAATCCTAGTCACGTCGTCCACTTCCGATATTTCATGGATCGTCAAAAAACAGTCCGCGCGACGAACGCCGTCATCATATCCTCCGGCAAAGAAAACGAATCTAACGCCAGCGGCCGCGGATCCCTTTTGATCCACGGTGCTGTCACCCACAAAGATCGTGTCATCCGGCCCGGTCCCCATGCCGGCCAAAGCCGCCAGGATCGGCTCGCGGCTTGGCTTCGACGCAGAGGTGGTATCACCGCCAATGACGGCCCGGAAATAGCCCGCAATCCCGGTGTCTTCAAGCAGTTTCACACACAGCGATTCCGGCTTGTTGCTGCAAATCGAAAGGGCCATTCCTCGTCGGGCGAGGCGCTCCAGCACGTCCGGCACACCCGCGTACAGGCTCGAAGAGGGCACGGTATGGCGGGCGAGGCGGCGGCGAAACTCGGCCAGTTCCACGGCGCAATCGCCCGTTTGCAGATCGAGCGCATTGCGAACCAGTGTCGGGGCACCGAGGCTGATCCAACCGCGATAGCGGCTATCGGGCGCAGGCGCGATGCCATGCTCGGCGCGCATTTCGTTCAGGACACACGCCACCGAGGGCGCGCTGTCAACCAGGGTGCCGTCGAGATCGAATACGATGCCGCGAACCCCCATCAGCGCCGCCTGGGTACTGCGTAGAGAACAGATTCGAAAGTATTGAACATATGCTGGCGAATATAATAATCGTAATCGTCGACAATGCCAGCGATGAGAAGAAGGAGATCCCACACATCTTCGGGTTTATGATACAGCGAAGCGCAGATGATCGGGCGGCCTTCCGCGATCAGCCGGCGCGCGCCCCTCAGCGCCATCGCCTCGCTGCCCTCGATATCCAGCTTGAGAAGATCGATTCGAGTGTTCGAAAGCATGTCGTCGAGCTTGACCGTTGCAATGCGCGTGGTCCCGCCGCGATCGACGACCCCGCCTTCGCCTTCGCCCGAAAATGACAGGATTTCGTAGGTGTCCGCGACGGCGAGAGGAAGGCATTTTGCAGCGCCGCTGAAGCGACGCACGTTCGCGACCAGGGCGGCATAATTCCTGGTGTCCGGCTCGAACAGATAGGCGTCCGCCACGGGCACGTGCTGGTTCAGCGCGACATAGGAATCGCCGTCAAACGCGCCGCAATCCACATAGCAGAACGATCGGTTCGCGAGATGCGGGAGCGTGAGATCGCAGAAATACTGCTCTTCCGGGTCCACATGGGCAGCATAGGCAAGGTCCTGCCCAGCACGAAAGCGAATGATGCGCGAAAAGAGCGTCCGGCTTCTTTCGTCCGACAACATCTCATAGGCTTGGCGGATCCGGTCGATCTCCGCCTTCGCGATCGTCGTCGAACCCAGCCAGAATTTCCATCCCAGCTGGTCCTCGACCTGTGGATAATAATCGAACGGCCAGAACAGGCGCTCTATTCCGGCCGCACGGGCGATGCTGTCGATATCGCCGTAGGAGGTTTCGCGGTTGAAAATGCCGACCGCGACCTGAGCCCCCTGCCCCAAAGCCCCAGGACCGACCGCAATCGGCAGGATCGGCAGCCCGTCGCAGCTCTCCGCCGGCGGCTTCGTCGCAACGAAGCCGGGCACCTGCACGCCCTTCGCCCGGAGCGCCGCCGCCACGGCGCGCCCGAACGATCCCGTTCCATAAACCCAGACGGGGCGGCCAAGGTCCAGCGCACGGGTTGTGTCGTCGCTGGCTTGGATCGAGGCGGCAAGTTCAGAAAATGACATGGCTGTCTTCCGGCGTAACCGCCCTTAAATGCCGCGCGATTCGATGAGCGCCCGAAGCGACGGATTTTCGTTATAAGGCCCGTCGACGTGGGTGATCATCAAGGGCTCGTTGGCCTTGATCGGCTGGACCAGCTTCTCGCCATCCATGACCTCGCGGACCGAAAGCTGGCCCTTGAGCAAGGGAATGGCCATGTAGAAATCGCGCTCGAAGGCTTCCTTCGAGAAGACATAGCCGGGGCTCAGGTCCGTACGCGCATATGCGCCGCGCACCAGGGCGTCCAGATACTGCACCTCGCGCTTGGTGATCGGCCGGCGCTCGCTGCTGCGGCCGCCGCACATTTCACGCGCCTTATGGAAGGCCTTAAACCACTCGTCGCAATTCTCGGGCAGCGAGCAGTAAGGCGAGACCGCGACGCCTTCATAATTCACGTCGATGTGGCGCTCCCAAGTGCGCGCGCCCTTGCCGTAGGAGATCAGCATCGACGAATGCCAATCATGGTATTCGTGCGTCGACAGCCCGACGACATGGTTGGGATAGCGGGTTTTGAAATAATCAATCTGGTCGAGATCCAGCTCGGCATCTTCCGACGGATACAAAGAGACACAATGATTGATGGCGAGCGGGATGTTCCGCTTCTCGAAAAACTCCACCAGATCGTCCATGTCCTTTTCGGACGCGCCGCCCGTGGAAACGATGACCGGCTTACGCGTGCTGGCCACCTTTTCGATCAGCAACCAGTCGTTCATGTCGGACGAGGCGATCTTGATGATCGGCATGTCGAAATAGACGCAAAGATCAACCGACGCCTCATCGAAAGGCGTTGCCATCGGAATGGCATCGACCGCCCGAATTTCGGCCACCATGCGCGCGAAATCGTCCTTCGAAAGCTTGGTGTCTTCCGTTTTCTTGATATAGCGCAGCTCGGTATTGCCCTTGAACTCCGGATGGATGAATTCATCGACATCGCGGAATTGCAGCTTGATCGCGGCCTTCACGCCATTGTGCCGAATGACTCGGCCGTGATCACGAATGATCTTGAGCCCGCGGTCGAGCTTACCCCAGTGATTGTTAGCCAGTTCGAGGACAAATAAGTTCTCAAACCGCTCGCGATCCCTTTGCTCAAGCATTTTCGTTTCCTGTCTGAACGAATCCATCGATCTGCGCGAGGGTAACCTTGCGCATTTCATCACCTCGAATAGCAGCCGAATGCCAGGCCACGGTTTCTTCAAGCGCGCGAGCAAGGCTCCAGCGCGGTGCCCATTTCAATATCGCTCTTGCCTTTGAACAATCAAGTTTCAACAGGCCAGCCTCGTGCGGTCCGGCGTCGTCGTCCAAGGCCCATCGGGCGGTTTCACCCCACATGCCGGTCATCTGATCGACGATCCACTGCACCGGCCGCTCATCGGCCGCATCGGGACCGAAATTCCAGCCCTGCGCGAAGGTCGCCCCTTCCTCTACCAACCGCTGCGCGAGCAGAAGATATCCACTCAACGGCTCGAGCACATGCTGCCACGGCCGGACCGCGCCGGGCCGCCGGATCTGGAGCGTCTTGCGTGCGGAAAGCGCACGGATGATGTCCGGAATCAGCCGGTCCTCGGCCCAGTCGCCGCCACCGATCACGTTGCCTGCGCGTGCGCTGGCGAGAAAAGTCGGCGTTCCCGACTGCGAATCATGAAAGAATGAGCGCTGGTAGGCGGAGGTCACCAGTTCCGCGCAGCCCTTCGAACTCGAATAGGGATCAAAGCCCCCCATGGGGTCGGTTTCGCGATAGCCCCACAGCCACTCGCGATTCTCATAACATTTGTCGCTGGTGACATTGACCACCGCGCGCACGCCGCCCTGAGCACGGACCGCCTCGAAGAGGTTGACCAGGCCCAGCACATTGGTCGCATAGGTTTCCGTGGGATCGGCATAGCTTCGACGAACCAGCGGCTGCGCCGCCAAGTGAAGCACGATCTCCGGCGCGCAGGCGCGCATCGCGGCGTCAAGCGCGGCGCGGTCCCGAATATCGCCGAAAATCGACGTCATCCCCGTGGCGACGTCGCCCGTCTCGAAAAGCGAAGGCGTGGTGTTCGGAGGCAGCGAAAAGCCCGTGACCTCAGCCCCAAGATGTTGAAGCCAAAGCGACAACCAGCCTCCTTTGAAGCCCGTGTGCCCGGTTAGGAAGACGCGCCGGCCGCGCCAAAATTCCGAAGTACTCATGCGAGACCTTCAACCGCGATACGGCGACCAGCGCGAATTTCCAAAACGGCCTGCATCACACCGAACACTCCGTCGCGCCCGGCCCCGACGCAATGAGATGCCGCAAGCGCCCCTTGCTGCCGGATGCCCGAAAATATTCGGACAAGACCGCATCGACGCAAGCCATGAGGGGGGATCATTTTCATCATCTCATATTCCACGCGGCCGGACTGTGCCGGCACGGTATGAACGCGGGATGACATCAGTCCCACACTTTCCATGGCGCCTTGCCGGTTTCCCACAGCGTCTCAAGGCTGGTCTTGTCGCGCATGGTATCCATCGGCTGCCAAAAGCCGGGATGGAACCACGCCTGAAGCTCGCCATCGCGCGCAAGGCGCTCAAGCGGCTCGCGCTCCCACAGCGTGTGATCGTCGGCGATATAGTCCAGAACCTTCGGCGAGAGGACGAAGAAGCCGCCGTTGATCCAGCCGCCATCCCCGACCGGCTTTTCCACAAAGGCGGAGATTCGATTGCCGTCGAGCTGCAAAGATCCAAATCGGCCCGGCGGCTGAACCGCGGTCATGGTCGCAAGCTGCCCATGCGATTTGTGGAAGTTGATGAGCGCCCCGATATCGACGGACCCGACGCCATCCCCATAGGTCAAGCAGAAATCACCCTTGATATAAGGTGCCGCGCGCTTCACGCGCCCCCCGGTCTGCGTACCTTCGCCGGTATCGACCAGCGTAACGCGCCAGGGCTCCGCCTTGCGCTGATGAACTTCTATGGAATTATCTTCCATATTAATGGTGACATCAGACATATGAAGAAAATAATTGGCGAAATACTCTTTTATCATATAACCTTTATAGCCACAGCAAATGATAAAGTCATTTACGCCGTGCCAAGAGTATATCTTCAATATATGCCACAGGATCGGCTTTCCACCGATCTCGATCATCGGTTTTGGCCGGAGATTGGATTCCTCGGAGATGCGCGTGCCGTAACCGCCAGCGAGAATGACCGCTTGCATTAATGCTTCCCCGCTCCACCGCCCAAAAGACCCCGGACCTACTACGGCACCTTGATATTGAGTTCAAGCCCTGCCTCGACAACTATAGGTGGGATGTTCCGGCAAGCGGAAGATGAATCGCCGGGGGTTCTCCTCTGACCAAAATAGCGGCATCAGCATACAGCATCCTGCGACAATCGGACCATCCGCGCGGTCAGGAAATGTGCTCCATCTGCCGGACCAGGTGGAACCTCCCGTTCAACCGTGAGCTTTGCCGCCTTCGCATTTCTGTATAATGCCCCAAGCGGCGGCAGATGCAGAACACGCGCCGTTCAAAATGCGGCGCCCCTTATTCGCCCGATCCTTTGTGCCCCGTGCGTGGTGAATCCGGCTCCAGGGCCGGACCATCGTCAGATATGCCGCACCGCAGATAATGGACGAGCGGATTCTCGCCCTTCCGCCTCAAATCCCGGTGCAAGGCATAATAATCCTTGGTGGAGAAGAAGGGCCCAGGATCCCGCCCCTCCTCGGCCCCGTGCAGCAGGTAATGGCGGACCGGATCGACTTTCATCCGGGCGATGTCGGGATATTGTTCAAGATACCATCGCGGATCGAACAAACGAGAGCTTCGCAATAGCCTCAGATCCGCGGAACGGTCGAGCAGCATACGCCCCATGCTGAGCAATTGGGTCGCCGCCAGGCGAAAAGGATGGGAAGCCATGGCCCGCCCCTGGCGCGCCCGCTCTTCCCTGAACCCCTCGCCGGTCTCGAACGGTAGCAGCGGCCGGCGGACCTTGCGGCCGTAGCTTCGGCCCGCCGTCGCCGCCTGCGTGACTTCAATAAAATGGGTCAGCTGGCGTTCGAACGCGGCCTCCGCCTGCCGATATTCCTCCGCGACCAGATGCACTGTGCGCTTCGCATGGGCCAGCTGCTCGGGCGTATCGCCCCAGGCGACCCCGTTGCGGCCGAGCTCCTTGTCGGCGAGGGGCACCTGGAAGAACGGATTCGGCATCAGGATCGTTGGACAGCCGCACAACATCGCCTCCAGGCTAAGCGATGTATTCTCGAAGGAATAAAAGGCTTCGCTCCTCCGAAACAAATCGGCGAGTTCTTCCACGGTCTGCGAGTCCGGTTGATCGCGCGTGATCTCCGTGCTTCCGGCGGGAACGCCGAAAACCTCGCCCCCATGTACATATTTATACTTCATGGCGGTATAGCAGCTGCCGGCCCGCGCGCCGGTCCCCGCAGCGTTGAAGATGCGGGTATCCACATGAGGCAGAAACAGCACGTTGTCCGGCGCCCCGCAGAATTCGGCGAGGATCCTGGTGTAGCCGAAGACGATCGTGTCCGGCGGAAAGCTGGTATCGCCGCCGAGAAATCCTGGAAAATTAAGGACGTAGCGGACCACCGTTTCCGCATCGAAGGGATTGCCAGCCACCACCTCCGGGTAAATGACAATCGGCCGAACGCCGTTCCGAAAATGGTAATCCACGATCTCTTCGGTCAAAAGCGGGGTCAACAGATCCGGATGCGTGCCGATCCCGTCCGCCAGCGGCGTGGGGGAAAAAAACGCCCGCTCGCCTCTCAGGTTCAGCATGTGGCAGAGTAAATGAAGGCACTTTATACCGGCGGACATGCGGGTGTAGCGCGGAGCCACAATATAGTACGCACTTCGTTGGGGGTCGGGGAATTTCATCAGAGAAGAGATCGACTCGATTGGCAGGAAGACCGAATATTTTTAGCGCAGTCTAGGGATTACCCAGCATAGACGCTTTTCGTGCCATCACCATTACAAAGTGTGCCCTGCTCGGCAAGACGCGACATCCGCGCGCCGGCCCGCCGCCGGAGCCGCCCAGAGGGCAGGAGTCAAAGGCCGGCACGGCTGTGTTCTTGCTGGTTTGACTAGGAAAGTGATAACCGATATCGCAAACGCGAACGCGTTCGGTTCTCCCCGCCAGTCACGATTCAGGTGCCAGTTTCATGAACGACATCCTAATTAAGCAGGCCCACGACGTTCTGTCTGGGGAATCGGACAATCCGGAAGAACTCCGCCGTCTGATTGTCGAGCTTGCCGCGCGGTATTCTGATATCGCCCACAAACCGAAGCCTTTTGTTCCGGGTTCGTCTTTTGTCCCCGTCTCCGGAAAGGTGCATGGCGCCACCGAGATGCAGCTTCTGGTGGAAGCGTCCCTCGATTTCTGGCTGACTACCGGCCGTTTCAACGACGCTTTCGAAAAGCGCCTGAAGGGATTCCTCGGCAGCCGTTTTGCCATGACCTGCAATTCCGGCTCATCGGCCAATCTTCTGGCGGCCAGCGCCCTGTGCTCGCCGCTGGTGCCGCATCACCTGAAGCCCGGCGACGAGGTGATCACCTGCGCCACCGGCTTCCCCACCACGGTCAACCCCATCCTCCAGAACCAGCTGGTTCCGGTGTTCCTGGATGTGCATCTCCCCACCTACAATATCCGCTCGGACCTGATCGAAGACGCGATCACCAGCAAGACGCGGGCCATCATGGTTGCCCATACCCTCGGCAACCCGTTCGATCTGGACACCGTCCTTGAAGTCGCGCGCAAGCACGACCTCTTCGTGGTGGAAGATACGTGCGATGCGCTCGGCGCGACTTACAATGGCACGACGGTCGGAACACTCGGGGACATCGGCACGGTCAGCTTCTATCCCGCGCATCACATCACGATGGGCGAGGGCGGCGCGGTGTTCACCAATAAGAGCGTGCTGAAGCGCGCCCTGGAATCGATCCGCGACTGGGGCCGCGACTGCTGGTGCGAACCGGGCAAGGACAACACGTGCAAGCAGCGCTTCAACTGGCAGCTCGGCGATCTCCCCGAGGGCTATGACCACAAATATACCTATTCCAACATCGGCTATAATCTAAAGATTACGGATATGCAGGCGGCCGTGGCCCTGGGCCAGATGGACCGGCTCGAGGGCTTCATTGCCGACCGGCGGCGCAATTTCGCCTTCCTGAAGGAGGCGCTGAAGCCGCTCGAGGAATTCCTGATCCTACCCGAGGCGACGCCGAAGTCCGATCCGTCGTGGTTCGGCCTGCCCCTCACCGTCAGGGACGGCGCTCCCTTCACGCGCAACGCGCTGATTCGCCACCTGGAAGACAATAAGATCGCGACCCGCCTGCTGTTCGGCGGGAACCTGATCCGGCAGCCTTATTTCAAGACTCAGACCTACCGGGTCCACGGCGATTTGACGAACAGCGACAAGGTGATGAACTCCACGTTCTGGATCGGTGTCTATCCCGGCCTGACGTCGGATCACCTCACCTACATGGCGCAGACCATGTCGGATTTCTGCCGCAAGCTCTGATCCGGCTTGGATTTCCCGGCTTGAATTTCCCGGCACGGAGCGGGGCGGCGACAAACTCGCCGCGCCCGCCGCGTGCCTCCCGCCAGAACTACCGCCGGCTATCCGCAAAAAAAATGCCCGCTCAAGGCGGGCATTTTCTATTTTACCGTCAATTCAGGGCCGGTCAGGCCTGCGGCTGGGGCTCGATGCTGCCGGCCGGTCCGTCGGGCCGGGGGCGGTTCTTGCCGGCGGTGGGCACCACCGAGCCGCGCGGATTGGCGGGCTCGATCACCGTATCGCGCACCGGCGGCTTGCCGCCGAGCAGGTCGATGATCTCGTCGCCGGAGAGGGTTTCATATTCCAGCAGGCCGCGCGCCAGGGCTTCCAGGCCCTCGCGATTCTCGGTGAGAATGCGGGTCGCTTCCTGATAGCCCTCGTCCACGAGACGGCGCACTTCCTTGTCGATGGTCTGGGCCGTCGCCTCGGAAATATTCTGGTGCCGCTGCATGGACATACCCAGGAACACCTCGTCCTGGTTCTCGCCATAGGCAACCTGGCCGAGCAGGTCGGAGAAGCCCCAGCGCGTCACCATCATCTTCGCGAGGCGGGTCGCCTGCTCGATGTCGGAGGCCGCGCCCGAGGTGACCTTGTCGTGGCCGAAGATCAGCTCTTCCGCCACGCGGCCGCCCATCATGATAGCCAGGCGCGAGGTCATCTGCTCATAGGACATGGAGAGCTTGTCGCGCTCCGGCAGCTGCATGACCATGCCGAGCGCGCGACCGCGGGGAATGATGGTGGCCTTGTGCACCGGGTCCGTCGCCGGAACCTTGAGCGCCACGATGGCGTGGCCGCCCTCGTGATAGGCGGTCAGCATCTTCTCTTCCTCGGTCATGACGAGCGAGCGGCGCTCCGCTCCCATCATCACCTTGTCCTTGGCGTCCTCGAACTCGCTCATGGTGACCATGCGCTTGTTGCGACGGGCGGCCATGAGGGCGGCTTCGTTGCACAGATTCGCAAGGTCGGCGCCGGAGAAGCCGGGGGTGCCGCGGGCGATCACCTTCAGGTTCACGTCGGGGGCGATGGGGATCTTGCGGGCATGCACCTTCAGGATCTGCTCGCGGCCCACCACGTCCGGGTTCGGCACCACGACCTGACGGTCGAAGCGGCCGGGACGCAGCAAGGCGGGGTCGAGCACGTCCGGACGGTTGGTGGCGGCGATGAGAATGATGCCCTCGTTCGCCTCGAACCCGTCCATCTCCACCAGCAGCTGGTTGAGGGTCTGCTCGCGCTCGTCATTGCCGCCGCCGAGACCGGCGCCGCGATGACGGCCCACCGCATCGATTTCGTCGATGAAGATGATGCAGGGCGCGTTTTTCTTAGCCTGCTCGAACATGTCGCGCACGCGGCTCGCGCCGACGCCCACGAACATTTCCACGAAGTCCGAGCCGGAAATGGTGAAGAAGGGCACGTTCGCCTCACCCGCGATGGAGCGGGCGAGCAGCGTCTTGCCGGTGCCAGGCGGGCCGACCAGCAGCACGCCGCGCGGGATGCGGCCGCCGAGGCGCTGGAATTTCTGCGGGTCGCGCAGGAATTCCACGATCTCGGTCAGTTCGCTCTTGGCTTCGTCGATGCCCGCCACGTCCTCGAAGGTGACGCGGCCGTGCGCTTCGGTCAGCAGCTTGGCGCGGCTCTTGCCAAATCCCATGGCCTTGCCGCCGGCGCCCTGCATCTGCCGCGAGAGGAAGATCCACACGCCGATCAAGGCGATGAACGGCAGCCAGGAGACCAGCAAGCTGACGAACCAGGGCACATTGTCCTGGATCGGACGCGCCGTGATGGAAACGCCCTTTCCGTACAGGCGCTGCACCAGCGAAGGATCATTGGGGGCGTAGGTCTGGAAGGCGCGACCGTCGGTGAACGAGCCGGTGATGGTCGGCCCCTCGATCACCACGTCGCGCACCCGGCCCTGATCCACGTCGGAGAGCAGCTGCGAGAAGGAAATGTCGTTCGCGCTGGTGCGCTGTCCCGGGCTCTGGAAGAGCGAGAACAGCGCCAGAAGCAGCAGAACGATAATGACCCACAGGGCGAAATTGCGAAGGTTGGCGTTCATAAATTCCTCACGGGGAGCGCAGCGACGGCGCCCCCGCATCGGGCTTCCAGTTGCCCGGAATGGCCATTCTGCGTCATCGCTCACCTTGCGTCCGAGGTTAAAATAGGTCGCGCCCTCTGTCTTGCCAAGGAGAACAGCGTCCAGAAGACTCAATTATGCGCTATTGCCCATGCGGCGGGCACGGCGCGGCAAGGCTCGCGCAACCTCGAGCCGGCGCGGCGCGAGCTGAATGCGAGCCCCGGCCAGGGTGGCGCAAACGCTGCGGCCATCGGCCTGCGCGGCGATAAGAGCGGCCAGCAGCCGTTCAAGCTTGGCAAGCTCCACGGGCCCCTCGTCGCCCACCGCGTCGACCAGGCGCAGCAGCATCCGCAGGGCGATTTCCTCCGGCAAGGTAAAAAAAGCGGCGCGGGCGATGCGGATCGGCCCCGCCGCCGGCCAGGGTTCCGGCGCGAGGTCCGCGAGGGCACGGTCGGTCGCCTGGTCCAGCGCCGCCTCGGCGCGCGCCACCCGCCGCCCGAACCGGGAGAGCCCGGCGGCGTCCAGCCCCTCGCCGGCGAGCTGCGGCATCAGGGTGCGCAAGCGCACGCGGGTGAAGGCCGGGTTCGCATTGGAGGGATCGCTGACGAAACCGACCCGTGACGCCTCCAGCGTCGCGATCAGGCGCACCTTGGGGATGGCGAGCAAGGGGCGCAGCAGCATCACGCCCTCGCGCCGGGTCGAGGCACGCATGCCGGAAAGGCCTGCGAGGCCGGACCCGCGCGCAAGGCGCATCAGGATGGTCTCGGCCTGGTCGTCGAGCGTGTGCGCCGTCACGATAGCCTGCGCGCCGACCTGCCGGGCATGGGCCACCAGCAAGGCGTAGCGCGCCGCACGCGCGCGCGTCTGGATGCTGCCGGTGATTCGCGGACCGCCCCAGTTCAGGATCGCGTGGGGGATGGCGAGGCGCCGTGCCTGAGCGGCGACGATCTGCGCCTCTTCCGCCGCGGCGGCGCGAAGGCCGTGATCGACGGTGGCCGCGAACAGCGCGGGCGCTGCGGGGGCAAGGCGCGCCCAGCGGGCGGCGAGTTCCATCAGTGCGGTGGAATCCGGGCCGCCGGAGCAGGCCAGCAGCACGGCGGGATGGGCGCTAAGCGGGGAAAACAACGCGGGGAGCTCGTCATCCCCCACGGGACGCGGCGCGGATGGCGCTGCCTCAGCAGCCGGCACGCTTCTGCTCGCGTTCCACCGCCTGGCGCACCGTCGAGGCGGCACGGGGATATTTGCGATCCACTTCGCCGAAGGTGGCGCAGGCCGCCTCGCGCTCGTTCAGCGAGGCCAGCGACTGGCCAAGGCGCAGCAGCGATTCCGGCGCGCGGGTGGAGTTGGGATATTTGGTGGACACCTGGAGGAACAGCTCGGCCGCGTCCTTGAACGATTGGCGCTGGAACTGGCTCTCGCCGAGCATATAGACCGCGTCCGGGGTCAGCCGGTCGGAGGGATAGGCCTGCAGGAACTGGCGGAAGATCTGCTCCGCGGCGGCATAATCCTGGCGCTGGATCTGGCCGTAGCCGGCATCGAACAGCTCGCGCGCGCTGCCGCCGGGCGCGAGGGCCGCCGTCTGCGCGCCCGCGAGAGAAGAGCCCGCAACGGACGCCCCCACGCGCGGAGGAACCGCGCTGCCGCCGGGGCCGATCTCCAGCGGCACGTTCGGCCGGGCAAGGCCGGCGGAGGCGCTCGCCGGCGATCCCAGGGGCTGGGGCGCGCCGGGTGCGACCGGGTCCTCGTTCGGGTCGAAGGCGTCGGAGCGCTTGCCGGTACCCGGCACCACCGGAGCGGCGCCCGGCGGCCCCGCCACCGGCGCGGCACCGGGAGCGCCCATCGGAGCGGCGACACCGGCCGCCGGCGGGGCGGGGCGTGGCCCCTTTCCGCCCGAGAGGCGATATTCGACATCCTCCTGGAAGCGCCGCAATTGCTGCTCCAGCTGCTGGTTGCGATACTGCAATTCCTCGATCTGGCCGGTCATCGTGCGCAGCTGGTTTTCCAGCCGGTCGATACGCAGCACGCTTTCGGACTGCGCGGCGGCCGCGGCCTGCTCGCTCTGAACCGCGCCGGGCGGCTTGAAGAGATCGCCGAAGGGATTGTTCTGCGCCTGCGCGCCACCGGCCCCCAGGCTCAGGCAGGCGGCGAACAGGAGCGCTCGGGCACCGAAAAGCGGGCGCATCATGGTCCGAATCGCGAAAGGGGTTGAAGTCAGGGACATCGCTCAAAGCCCCGCAGCTGTTGCAGCTTTGCCCAGGGATCGCGTCCAAAGTGTGACCCGGGCCGAGGGAGGCGCACGCACGGCGACAGGTGCGAGCCCGCCCGCGAAAACGACGGAGCCGGCGCCCGAAGGCACCGGCTCGGCCGAAGGGAGACCTGAAGGCTAAAGGCGCGGATCAGGAACCGCCGGTGTTCAGCACCGTCACCGCGCGGCGGTTCTGCGACCAGCAGGAGATGTCGTTACACACCGCCACCGGGCGTTCCTTGCCGTAAGAGATGGTGCGCATGCGCGCCGGGTCGATGCCGCGCGAGGCGAGATAGTCGCGCACGTTCTGGGCGCGGCGGGCGCCGAGGGCGATATTATATTCGCGGGTGCCGCGCTCGTCGGCATGGCCTTCGATGATGAAGGAATAGCGGCTGTATTGCTGCAGCCACTGGGCCTGGCGATCCAGCGTGGCACGCGCCTGGGCCGAAAGATCGGTCTGGTCGGTATCGAAGAACACCCGATCGCCCACCGCCACAACGAATTCCTGCGGCGAACCGGGAGGCCCACCGGCGCCGCCGGCACCGCCCGCCGCGTTCTGATCAGGATTATTGGCGCAGGCGGCCAGCGCCAGCGCGAACCCGAATAGAGCGGCGAACCGGAAGCCGCGAGCAAAACCAAAGAAACGCATTCCGGTGACTCCCTTCTCAACGCAAGCCGGAGACCTCGTGTAACAGCCGCTTTCTTAAGCGAAGGTTCCGCAGGCCC
>NCEH01000050.1 GCA_002304505.1 Rhizobiales bacterium 32-66-11
ATCGACTATATGATGACGACCCCGTATGCGGGTTCGAACCAGTGGAACACCGTGATCGCCTACACGGCGCAGTTCGGCAACGGCTTCTCCGCCAGCTTGGCGTTGGAAGATGCGGCCAACCGCGTGACCGGCGTTCAGGGTACGGCTGCTGGCCTTCTGGCCACCACGCCCGGCACCATCGGCGCGCTGGCTGGCTACACCAACTACCAGGGCGGCACGCAGGCTCCTGACATCGTCGCCAACCTGCGCGTCGATCAGGCCTGGGGTTCGGCTCAGCTGTCCGGTGCCCTGCACCAGGTGGTCGCCATCACCCCCGTCAACACCGCTGCTTACCCGACCGGCGTTTCCTACCTCGGTCAGTCCTCCGACACGACCTGGGGTTGGGCGATCGGTGGTTCGGTGGAGCTCAAGCTCCCCGTCATCTCCCCCGGCGACAGCCTGTACATCCAGGCCAACTATGCTGACGGCGCTCTGAGCTACCTCGGTCTCTCGGGCACCAGCCAGGGCCGCTCCACCAGCCTCGGCCGCACGGACATCAACACCTTCGGCACGTTCACGTCCTATAGCGGCGCGTTCTACCCGCTGGCCGATGCCGTGTGGAACGGCTCCAACCTCAGCTACGACACCGAGTCCGGCTGGGCCCTCCAGGGTCAGTATCGCCACTACTGGATGCCGAACCTGCGTTCGGCCGTGTATGCCGGTTATGTGGACGTCTCCGTGCCGCAGAACACCGTTGGCGCTGCCGACGTGAAGATGTGGCAGGTCGGCCTCAACACCATCTGGTCGCCGGTCAAGAACCTCGACCTCGGTGTGGAAGTCCTCTACTCGAAGGTTGAAGGCGGCAACAACACGCTCGCCAACAACGTCTCCTACTTCCCGACTGCCGTTGGCACGCTGTCTTCGGTCACCACCGGCGTTGGTGGCTCCACCGACGTGTGGTCGGGTGGCCTGCGCGCCCAGCGTAACTTCTGATCGACACTTCGTCGGTTTGAGATTGGCCCCGGTGGTTTCCACCGGGGCCTTTTTGTTTTTGCACATGGTGATGCCGCCGCCGCGGGGCGGACCAGATTTCCTCCCGGCGTGAAGCGCTGTGTCCTTTTGCGATGTCGCTGCCGCACCGCCGCCGGCCAGCCGACGCCCGCGCTTATCGGATTGGCTTTACCCATCCGCCGATCCATGGGATCACACATAATCGGCCCCCGTGCCGGATCCCTGGAGGAATGAGACGCAGCATGGAAGCTGGAGCAGGTGAAGATCTGCCACGCCTGCGCTCCGGGGGCTGGCTCAGTTGGCGCGCATGCGGGCTTGTGGCTGTGGCGCTGGCGGGTCTCGCACTGCTCTGGTGGCTCGCCTTGCTGCAACGTCCGGCGATCGAGGCCGATCTCGAAGAACGTGCCGTAGAAGCTTTGCGGAATACCGGCGAATCCTGGGTTCAAGTGCGGTTCAATGGCCGTGACGCCGTGATCACGGGCGAGGCCCTGGCCGAGCAGCCGCGTGTCAAGGTCTTGGCAGCGCTGACAAATCTGTTCGGCGTCCGGCAGGTGAGCGATTCCATCGTCATGCTCCCCGAACGCCGCCCCTTCACCTTCACCGCGGTCCGAGATGGCCGTACTTTGCTTGTGTCGGGCTATGTTCCCTCGGCCTATGCCTTGGCGCGGATTGCCGAGGCTGCGCGCGCGCTGCCGGGTGGCCTGTCCGTTCAAGGACTTGATCGGCTGGTGCGCGCGCGCGGCGCGCCGGCGGGCGATTTTTCGGCGGTGGTGACGTTTGCGCTCCAGCAATTGATCCGTCTGCCGGCCGGCCGCGTCACTCTCTCCGATGATGTGATGACCATCGAGGGCCGCAGCCCGGATCTCGCGACCTATGATGCCCTCGCGGCGACCTTCCGGGCCCCGCTGCCCCAAGGCTTTCGCGTCGGAACATTCGCCGTGCGGCCGCCGGTTGCAACGCCCTATATGTGGTTGGCGGTGCGTGATGGGGACCAGGTTCACCTGCTGGGGCATGTGCCGTCCCAGGAGGCCCGCCAGCAGGTGCTTGCGGCGGTGCGCGGTGCCATCGGCGATGCGCGGGTGGTGGATGAAATGCAGCTCGCAGATGGCGCACCCAGCGCGGATCGTTGGGTCAAGGCGGTGGGCTATGCGCTGCGCCAACTAGCGCGCCTGCCCAAGGGCCGGGTGCTGATAACCGATACGTCCATCACCCTGGAGGGGGCGAGCCCGGATTATGGGTCGTTTGATGGGCTCTTGGCTGCGCGCCGTGCGCCGCCGGAGGGGTTCACTATTGCCCGCTTCCTCGTGGAACCGCCTCGTGTCTCGCCTTTTCTCTGGGCCGCGACATTGATTGGCGACACGCTGAAGCTCACCGGCGTGGCGCCGAGCGAAGAGGCCAGCCGCGGTATCGTGGAGGCGGCCCGCAGCGTCCTGCCGGGGATCACGGTCGTGGATGAGACGAAGCTGGCCTCGGGCGGCCCGCCCGCCGATGCGTGGGTGAATGCCGCGAACTTCGCGCTGGCGCAATTGGCGAAACTGCGGGAGGGGCGTGTGGAGCTTTCCGGGACGCGCATCACATTGTCTGGCGAAGCCTCCGATTCCAGCGCCTATGTCACCGTCCGCACCGCCGCCCAGGCGCCTCCGTCGGGCATTCAGCTGGATGTCTCCGCCCTCCGCCCGCCCTTGATCTCGCCTTATGTCTTCGCTGTGCGCCGCGATAGCGAAGGCGTTACGGTTTCTGGCTTTTTTCCCGATCTGGCAACCCAGGCCGCGGTGCGCGCGCTCATTCTCAATCTCTATCCTGAGGCGCGGATCAATGATGTGAGCGCGGTCGGGGCCGGTGCGCCCGCGGGACTTTCCGAAACCCTTCCAAAGCTCATCTCCCAGATGGCGCGGCTAGAGACCGCCGAGCTGCGGATCGTCGACGGGCAGGTTCAATTGTCCGGCGCGGCGCTGCATCCGGCGGCGGCAGGGCAGGTGGCGGCCAATGTCCGCAAGGCGTTACCGCGGGGCTTCACCAGCGAAATCTCCATCGAGCGGGCGCCTCCGGGAACGCCGGAATCCGATCAGGAATGCGCTCGCGAGGTGGAGCAGATCCTCGCCCACATGCCGCTGCTGTTCGAGGGACACAGCGTTCGCCTCAGCGCGCAGAGCGGGCCCACCCTGGATCGCATCGTTTATGCGGTGCAGCGCTGCCCGGCGACACGGGTTGATGTGCTTGGGATCCCGGAAGGCAATGGCGGCGGCGATTTTGCCTTGTCGCGCGCCCGGGCCGATACCATTTCGACCTATCTTGAACAGGCCGGCGTGGCGGCTGGCCGGCTGTTCGTGGGCACCGGCGCAGGAGGGCCGGCGCCGGGTTTCGATCCTGCGTCGGGGCTCGTGCGCGGCAGTGTTCAAGTGAATGTCAGGGCAGCCGGCGATCCGGTTCCCGAGCCGGTTTTGCGGTGAGATCGCACCCACCGGCTGACGCGGCAGGCTCGGGAGGAGGGAAAAGATGGCTTACCTCGCGTTGACCCTCTGGCCCTATGTGCTGGGCGCATTCATGTTGGGCCTCGCCGTCGGATATGCCCTGCCGCCGGCCACACGGAGGCCGCAGCCATGATGTCCTTCGAGATTGAAACCGCCCTGCTGCTTGTGCTGGCCTGTGCGCTTGGCGTCGCGTTCGGGCTGTTTTTGCGCCGGCGGACCGAGCAGCGCCGTCGGATCTCCCTCTTCGCGCAGACGACTTTTCTTCCCCTGGATGAATCAGGTCCGGGGATCGATGCGGCGGTTTTAAGGGGCGATGCCGCGGAGCCGTTCCCCGCCCCGGATGATAAGCCCGCCCCGCCAGCCGAGGCGGCCGACGATACGGCGCCGCTTCCCCTTGCTCCGGGCGGCATCGCTTCCCGCCCCGTGGATTCGCCGGAGCCGGCCCCACCTCCTCCTGCAAGTCCCACAGCAAGCAAGCCCAGGCGGCGCGGTCCGGCCTCGCAACTTACCTTGGGTATCCCGGGCGTCGGTTCACCCGAAGCGGTCGGCGCAGGTGATCAAGCCGCTCTGTTCGCTGCGCCACCTGGCCCAGCGGTTGGGGATGGAAATTTGCCGGGCCAACGCCCGCCGGCTATGGCTCATCCGGACGCGGTGGGAGCGGATGATCTTAAGCAGATCAAGGGGATAGGACCCTTGAACGAACGCAAGCTGAACGCCTTGGGCATCTATCATTTTCGCCAGATCGCCGCCTGGACGCAGGATGAGGCGCGGTGGATCGGAGCCTTCCTCGGATTTCGCGGCCGTGTGGAGCGCGAGGACTGGATCGGCCAGGCGCGCGCCCGCTCCCCCTCCGTACCGCCGGATGAGATGGCCTGAGCGATCAGGCCATCGGGATTCGGATATCGCGATCCGCACAATCCGCGGCGATCGGCGCCTCGGATCAGCGCCAGGAATGAGAAATGGTCGGAGCAGCAGGATTCGAACCTGCGACCCTCTGCTCCCAAAGCAGATGCGCTACCGGGCTGCGCTATGCTCCGACGGGCGAAGCGCCTTCGCCTTCCTTAGTTTTATAAACGAAGGCCCGCAAGGGGCAGGCGGGAATTAGGCGCAACAAGCTGGCGAATTCAAGGTGCGCGTTTGGGGCGGCGCGCTTGGGGAGCAAGCTGCGGGGCGCCTATTTGCCGCTGAACAGCCCTGTCGAGAGCCGGTCGCCCGGAGCGATGCCCAGGCGCTTTGCGGCGCCGCCGGCAATCTCCACCACAACCTTCACCGGCTCCCCGGAAGAAATGGTGCGGGTGGAAAAGGGCGTGGTCATCTCTTCGATGCGCGCAATGGTGCCGTCTGCCCGGACGAACAGCATATCGAGCGGAATATATGTGTTCTTCATCCACATATAGACCGGCTCGCTCTTGCCGAAATCGAACAGCATGCCCTGCCGCTCCGGCAATTCCTTGCGATACATGAGGCCGGTCTCGCGTTGTTGCTCGGTGCGAGCCACTTCCACTTCCAGCACCACGACACCCTTGCGGGTGGCGATCTCCAATGCCTCAAGAGGCGCATCCGCCGCCCGGGCAAGGGAAAGCCCCGCCATCAGCGCAAACAGCACGGCGGCGCAGGCAGACAGGACGCGCGCGGGCAGCAGGGGGCCTGCCCAAGTCAAACGCAGCATGAAAAATCCTCAATGCTTTTCCGGCAGGCCATCCTCGACCTTCACGTCGGTGGCCATCAGGCCCTTGGGCCCGTCACCATAGCGAACCTGCACGTCCTGCCCCGGTCGCAATTCCGTGAGGCCACGCCGGCGCAGGGTTTCCATATGGACGAAGATGTCCGGCCGGTCTTCGCCCTGGGTGAGGAATCCGAAGCCACGCAGACGGTTGAACCATTTCACGGTGGCGGCCTCGAAGCCGCCGCTCGGCTCGATCGTGGCGCGGGCGCGTGTCGCCGGCAGGGATGGGGGCGTGGCGGTGGATAGATCCAGCGAGACCACACGGAACGCCTGCATCCCCTTGGTGCGCTCGATCGCCTCGCAGACGATCCGCGCCCCCTCCATCGCGGTCTGGAAGCCGCCGCGCCGCAGGCAGGTGACGTGGATGAGGATATCCGGGCCACCGCTGTCGGGAACGATGAAGCCGTACCCTTTGGTGACGTCGAACCATTTGATTGCACCGGCGACCTCGACGAGGCGCACCGGGGTTTCCGCCAGATCCTCTGACGGGGCGATGGGATGCGGCCCAAGCCCTTGTCCGTAGGAGCCCATGTCTACCCCGACCGTTACGCTTACGGGCCATCGATTCAAGCTTCGAGGATAGCAAGACATGCGCGCCTCGCACACCCTTTCCAACGCGCCCTCTGGCAGATTCCGCGCCGCAAAAGCACGCAGGGGCGAAATCAGGCAAATGGCGCAAGCACGTCGCCGATCTCGGCGCGCACCACGAGGTCGGCCAGATCGTCGAGCTCCGTCGGCTCGCGATTCAGGATGACCAGCCGCGCGCCGTTCTGCTTCGCCCGAATCGGGAACGATGCGGCCGGATAGACCACGAGCGATGAGCCGATGACGATGAACAGGTCGCTGCTGCGCGTCATGGCGCTGGCGCGCAGCATTTCCCCCTGGGGCATGGATTGGCCGAACGAGATGGTCGCGCTCTTCACCGGCCCGCCGCAAGCCGGGCAATCGGGTGCCAGTTCGCCATGGGCATGGAACTGAGTGTGCACCCAGTCCAGTTCGTAGCGCGATTCGCAGTCGAGGCAGGTCGCATAGGTGCCGTTGCCATGCAGTTCCACCAGCGCATCTGGCGGCACGCCGGAGGCTTGGTGAAGCCCGTCGATATTCTGCGTGATGATGCCGGAGAGCTGCCCGTCTTGAATCAGGCGCGCGAGGGCGAGGTGGCCGCGGCCGGGCTTTGCGCTCGAAAAGGCGGCATCCATGGCGAACTTGCGCCGCCAGGCCTCGGTCCGTGCGGCGCGGTGCGCGAGGAAGATTTCGAACGGGATCGGCTTGTTCTGCGTCCACAGCCCGCCGGGGGAGCGGAAATCGGGAATGCCGCTTTCGGTGGAAAGGCCGGCGCCGGTGAAGGCGACCGCGTGCCGCGCTTCAGCGAGATATTCCGCCAAGCGGTCCTGGGCGGTCTTGAGATCGGCTTGCAAAGTCATACGTTGCGCGTGCCGCTTGCCGGCACTCCTGTGTTCAGACAAGGACCAGCCATGCGCTTCCTCCACACGATGGTCCGTGTGACCGACATCGACCAGTCCCTGGATTTCTATTGCAATAAGCTGGGCTTGCACGAGGTGCGCCGCAAGGAGGTGCCGCAGGGCCGCTATACGCTGGTCTTCCTTGCGCCCCCCGGCCAGGAGAATATCGCCGAGATCGAGCTGACCTACAATTGGGACAAGGAGCCCTACGGGGAAGGCCGCAATTTCGGCCATCTCGCCTTCGAAGTCGATGATATCTATGGACTTTGCGAGCGGCTCCAGGCCGGCGGCGTGGTCATCAACCGGCCGCCGCGCGACGGATACATGGCGTTTGTGCGCTCGCCCGACAATGTCTCGGTCGAGTTGCTGCAAAAAGGTGGCCCCAAGGCGCCGCAGGAACCTTGGGCGTCGATGCCCAATACCGGAAAATGGTGAGTGACCGCCCGCCGGCGCACCGGAACCGATCCGGATGTCGTTGCGTAAGTGACTGTAGATAAATATGTTTTCTGAAGCGTTTCCGGTTTCAGGCGGAGGTCATCCACAGGCTGAGGTGTTTCGGCGGGTAAGGTCTTGCCCGCCGGAACGCCTGCCCCTATAAGGGCCACGCGCTTTGCGCCCTTCGTCTATCGGTTAGGACGCCACCCTTTCACGGTGGAGAGAGGGGTTCGACTCCCCTAGGGCGCGCCATACTACCTCCGTTTCAAAGATTCCTTGAGTTTCAAGGGTTTGGCATCACGGATTTATGCTGAGGCGCTCACCAGCCTCAAGGCAGCGCCCGCACCTCGTTTCAGCGCCCGCATCCGAAAGCCGTGGGTGACCCCCGCAATCGTCTCAGCGCGTTGGCCGCCGAGGTGCAACGCGTGCCGGCGGCGCACGACGGGGTTGAGAGATGGGCCTCCAATCCAGCGATCGTCGACCAAACCCCAGATGAGCAGGGACTTCTGGCGGCCGCCTCGCAGCTGATTGGAAAATCCCCCAAAACCGCCAAGGACGCGCTCCCGCTGCTGCGTGAGAAACGGCAGGAGGCTGGCAGAGCGGTCTTCGATACGGGCCCAGGTGCACTCGGCGAGGCTCACGGCGTTCACCGGGCGGCGGCGCTGGAGGGGTTCAGCGGTTTGAGCCAGGCCTTCGGCGCTGTCGACGATGCGGCGCGGTGCTGGCGGGATCACCGCGGCAGTCTACAGCGCGGCGATCCTGGCATTTTGGACCGAAGGTCTGGCCTTCGCGAGCGAGGGCGACACCTGTCCAATGTGTGAAGAAGACACCTTGCACGAGGTGCACAAGGCCGAACTCAAGACCCGGATCGGCTGCCGGGGTTGATCGACCGCCGCATTAAGCTCCGTGACGTCTGACCGCGCGGCTCTTTGCGGCAGACGCTACCTCTCTGCGCGGCCTGTCGGCAAAGTCGACGTACTGATTGCCGTCGGGGCTGATGGCGCGCAGGGACGGCATGTCCGGTGGCCGGAACTGCGGCGCATCCGCAGGGATGTTGCGTGCTTGATGACTTGCAGGCGAGCGAGCCCCCGACGCGATGCTGGCGGCAGTAGGGCTGTTCGCGCGCAGGATCCCGTTTCTGCATTACCGATGCAGACGTCGTGCTTGGCCGCCGAGAGGAGAGCGGCAAGCACGACGTGGACCAAGCACCCGCTGTCAGTCGCGGGTCAATTGGTGTCGCGGATCGCGTCGATCGTCTTCTGACCGAAGCGCTTGGCGAAATCGGCATAGGCCGGCTCGAGGAGTGCGACGAACGGAGCCTTGTCCACCTCGTTGATCTCCATGCCTGAACTGCGAAGCGTCTCGAGGCCGGTCGCCTCCAGCTTCTCCACCTCGGCGCGCTGGGCGCTGATCGCCTTCTCGACGCCCGCCTGGACGATCTTCTTGTCCTCTGCACTGAGCTTGTTCCACGCGGCCGGCGCCATCAGGATGGCGGTGGGTGCGTACACATGACCGGTCAAGGCCAGGTATTTCTGAACCTGAAAGAACTTTGCGGTGATGATGTTCGAGAGCGGATTTTCCTCGCCGTCGACCACACCCTGCTGGAGCGCTGCGTAAAGCTCGGGCCAGGCTATCGGGGTTGGGCGCGCGCCGAGCTGGCTGAACGCCCGGACGTGGATCGGGTTTTCCATCGTGCGGATCGACATGCCGGAAATGTCGGTGGGCGCCTTGACCACGCGCTTGTTGTTGGTGAGGTGGCGAAAGCCGTTTTCGCCGTAGCCGAGGCCAACGAGATTCTGCGTCGCGAACTTCTTGAGAATGTCTTGTCCGACGGGGCCGTCGACAACCGCGCGGGCATGGGCAGTGTTGCGGAACAGGAAGGGAATGTCGAAAACCAGAACCTCCGGCACGAAATTGCCCACCACCGAGGTACTGGTCATCGCCATGTCGATGGTGCCGAGCTGCACGCTCTCGATGATTTCCCGCTCGCCCCCGAGAGAGCCACCCGGAAAGATGTCGACCTTGATGCGACCGTTGGAGTCCTTCTCAACGGACTGCTTGAACGCCGTCGCCGCCGCGCCGAAGTGGCTGCCCATGGGATTGACGAAGGCATATTTTAGTTCGGTCGTCTGCGCATCCGCCGAGGTTGCGGCAAAGGCCAGCAGCGCGGCGCCGATAAGCCAGTTCTTCATCGAAAGTCTCCGGATTGACGGTGTTGGGTTGATGGAAGTCGGGGTGCTCGAGCGAAGAAGAAGCGATGCTCCGCGTTCAGGCCACGCGGTAGCGCTCGACAATGTCGAGGTCGGGCTCGATGCCGAGACCGGGCGCGCGGGGCACGGGCAGGCGGCCGTTCACAGGCAAGGTGGCGCCGCCGTAAATCTCGGCCTCGAAGTCGCAGTACAACCGTTCCAGCATCGGCACCGAGCGCTGCGCGCCGCAAATGTGCAGTGTCGCCACCTGGCCGGGGCCGAACAGGGCGCAGTGCGGCACGAACTCGATGGCGCTGGCCTCGCAGAACGCGGCGATCTTAATGAGCTCGCTCACGCCGCCGGTCTTGGCCACATCGGGCTGCGCGATGTCGATGGCCCCGGCGTCGACCATGGCGACGAAATCATGCAGCGAGCCGGCATTCTCGCCGGCAGCAATGCGGTGCCGGCGCGATTGCCGGACGCTTGCGAGGCCGCGATAATTGTCCGGCGGCCAGATCGGCTCTTCCAGCCACATCAGCCCAAGGGCGGCGAGGCGGGCATCCATGACCAAAGCCTCGGCGACCGACCACGGGCAGTTGACGTCGAGCATGACCTGCGCGTCCGTACCGGCGGCCTCGCAGGCGGCGGCGATCTCGGGATAGGTGGTCTCGTGCAGCTTGATGTAGCGGTAACCCTCGTCGATGGCGCGGCGGGTGGCGCGGGCAACGCCCTCCTGCGTGCCGTAGCGCAGCAAGCTCGCATAGACCTCCACGTGCTCCGCGAAGGTCCCGCCGAGCAGGTCGACCAGCGGCCGCCCGGCCGCCTTTCCGGCGATGTCCCACAGGGCGATGTCGATGGCCGAGATGCCGTACATGGTCGGGCCCACCCGCCCGAAGTTCTGCATGCCGAATTCCAGCTTGAACTTGATGCGCGAGATGGCGGACGCATCCTCGCCCAGGATGAGCGGGAAAAGCCGCATCTCGATCAGGGTGCGCAGCGAGACGTCCTCGTTGCGCGAGAACGCTTCACCCCAGCCGACCAGACCGGTGTCGGTTTCCAGCCGCACGAAAAGGGTGTCGAAATAGTTGCGCGGCGCGCTGGTGAAGGCCCAGACCGGCGTGGCATCGCTCTGGAACGGGAGCGAGGCAAGAATACACTCCGCCTTGACGATGCGGCCGGTCGCGGTTTGCGAGGGACGGTCGAGCTTCAGGGTTGGGGCGAGATTCACGTCAGTCTCCGTTTGAATAGCCGCCGCATCACCGCGCGCCGAGAAGGTCAGGCAGGGCGAGGGTCAGGGCCGGAATGAGGGTGATGAGCCCCAGCACGACCAGTTGCAGGGCGAGGATCGGGTAGATCTCGCGGTTGAGCTCCGACATCCGGACCTTGGCCACCATGCCGGTGACCGCCAGCAGGCTGCCGACCGGCGGCGTGATCATGCCGAGGTTGAGGTTGATGATGACCACGATGGCGAAGTGGGTCGGGTCGATGCCGAGAGCGGCGGCCATGGGGGCGAGGATGGGCGCCAGCACCAGCACGCCGGGAAGCGGTTCGATGAAGATGCCGAAGATCAGCAGGAACACGTTGACCGCCAGCAGGAATGCCAGCTTCGACAGCCCGAGCGAACCGATCCAGGCGGTCATCATCTGCGGCACCTGGGCGTAGGTGAGCAGCCAGGCGAAGGCCATGGAGGCGGAGATGATAAGCAGCACCGCGGCCGTCATGAACGCCGAACGGGCCAGGATGTCGGGGATCATCGACCAAGTGAGCGTGCGATAGACGAACATCCCGCACACCAGGGCGTAGAACACCGCGATGACGGAGGCCTCCGTCGGGGTGAACGCGCCGCTGTGCACGCCGACGACGATGAGCAAGGGCAGCATTAGCGCCGGAATGGCGCGCCAGCTGGCGACGAGTCCCTGCCGCCAGGTCGGCGGCGTGCCGTCGTCGCGGAAGTTGCGGCGCCGGCTGACGTAGCCGTTGTAGCCGAGCAGCGCGCCGGAAATGAGCAGCCCCGGCAGCACGCCGGCCACGAACAGTCGCGGGACAGAGACAGCATCGTCCTGCAGAGCATACAGGATCATGATGATGGAAGGCGGGATGATGGGCCCTACCAGCGAGGCGCTGGCCGTCAGCGCCGCCGCATAGGGCAGCGGATAGCCAGAACGGCCCATCATGCGGATGAGCAGCGCGCCGGGCCCGGCCGCGTCGGCAACCGCCGAGCCGCTAATTCCCGAGAAGAAGGTGATGGTGATAACGTTGGTGTAGCCGAGGCCGCCGCGCTTATGGCCCACGAAAAGCGAGGCGAAGCGAAGCAGAACTTCCGCCAGCGAACCGCTCGACATCAATTCGGCGGCTAGCAGAAAGAAGGGAATCGCCATCAGCGGAAAGCTGTCCAGCCCAGCGATCATCTTCTGAGCAACGATGATCGCCGTCATGTCGGCGGCATGGGTGGCGGTCAAGGTTGCCAGCACCAGCGCGAAGCCGATCGGAACCCCGATGACCAAGAGGCCGCTCAGCGCGGCAAACATGACGACCGAGATCATGACGCTGCCGCCTTTTCGGGATCGAGATCGTCGGACGTTTCGAACGCGCCCTGACTTACAAAGCCGACCGCAATCATCGCGAGATGCCAGAGGGTCAGTGTGAAGCCCACCGGCGCGGCCAGCGCGACCACCGCGAAGGGGACTCCGAGGACCGGCGTCGTCTGGTTCCATGAGCGCCCGACATAGGACCAGGCAGCGTAGGCGACCCAGACGCAAGTGGCGCCGACCAGAACAACCACGACCAGCCGCAGCAGCTTGCGCACGACGGGGGGAGCAAGCTCCGCCAGCGAATCCACGGCGACGTGGCCCCCGACGCGCAACACCGGTCCAATCCCGACAAGGGCAAGCCAGATCATGGCATAGCGGCAGAGTTCCTCCGCCCAGACCAGAGCGCCGATAGACAGGTAGCGGAGCATCACGCTGGTGAAGACCATCACTGCCATCGCGCCCAGGATCAGGATCATGAGCCAGCGGTTGACGAAGAGAAGGGCGACGTCGGCCCGATGCAGGCGACGCCAGCCTCCACCACCTGTACCCTTAATGGCAGTCACAATTCCCACGTCCGCCCCCTTGGCGTATGGTTGATTGTCAACAATTGACGAATTTACACTCTTCGATATGAATTTGGTCAAGCTGATATTTGCGTCACTCGGGGACCGAAAAATGAGCGGAATCACCTCGCTGGAGCCACCCAAGCGCCAAAGTCTCGACCGTGCGGCGGCGGACAGCCTGCGCCGAGCGATACTGACCGGCGGGATCACCCCCGGCTCCCGGCTCACCGAAGCCCGTCTTGCCGAGCAGTTCATGCTTTCGCGCGGGACTGTCCGCGCGGCCTTGCAGCGCCTGGTGTCGGAAGGGCTCGTAATTCAGCGGCCCTATAGCGGCTGGGACGTGCTGAGTTTGACGATTCAGGACGCCTGGGAGCTTTCCACGTTGCGCTCGAGCCTGGAGGCTCTTGCCGGGCGGCTTGTTGCCGAGAAAATCAGCGATACGGGGCGCGCTGTTGTCATGGGCGCCTATCGGCAATTGGCGCAAGCCATCGAGAATGGCGGAGGCGAGGATCTGGTGCAGGCCGACATGGACCTGCATCAGGCGATCGTCGGACTATGCGGCCATCGGCGATTGTGTGAGCAATACGGACTGATCGCCAACCAGCTCCGTCTCTACATCGCTTCGTCGAACAAGCTGGCGCTGACCATGGAGCGGGTACGGGAGCGTCATCTCGCGCTCATAGAGCCATTGCTTGCCGGAGATGCAAAGGCCACGGAGGAGGCCTTCCGGGCCCATGCAATCCGCAGCGGTGAAGAAATCATCGAACACCTGCGACAGTCAGCGACTGACTGAAGGTTGGGCCGGCGCCCGTGTGGCGCGGTGCCCAGAGAGCTGTCTTAACACCCGCTCCAGCCGTGTCGGTTCAAACGGCTATCTGAGCCCTCAGCCCCTGCAAGCGCGCCGCTGACCGGTTGAGGCACGGGCAGCCGCCTCGCAGTGTAGCGAATGCTTACATATTGCGATCCGCGGTCGCTATGGTGCACCAGGCCGCAGCGATGAACGGGTCGTCGCTCGTGGAGGGCCTGCTCCAGGGCATCCAGCACGAAGCTGGCATGAGCGGTCCGGCTCACCCGCCAGCCGACGATGCGGCGGGCATAGGCGTCGATCACGTCAGCGCACATGCGAAGCCTTTGTCGCGAGGCGACGTAGACGAAGCTCGACCGGATGCTGACATAGTGAAGTCCGACAGCCACAGCCTGTTCGGCGCCGGGCAGGGAAGACCCGATTCACATGGTCGAGCGGGCACAGTGCCGCCTTGCCCCAACCGAACGCAGAACCCCAACCGGCGGCCCCCCTGACCCTCCCCCGCAGGCGGGAGAGGGCCACCGGTCGCGGGGAGGGGGCGGCGCATGCGCTTACCCCCCCCGGGGGGGGCCATTATTCGGCCGCCTGGGCTTCCCCGAGCCGGGGATAGTCGGTGTAGCCGACCTCTTCGCCGCCGTAGAAGGTGGCGCGATTATAGGGGGTGAGGGGGGCGCCGAGGCGGATGCGCTCGGGCAGGTCGGGATTGGAGATGAACAGGCGGCCGAAGGCGATGGCATCGGCGGTGCCGGCCGCCACCATGGCCTGCGCACTCTCTGGCTTGAAATTGCCGGCGGCGATCAGCACGCGCGGCCATACGGAGCGGAACAGCTCGGCGGCCGAGGGCACGTCCTTATGGTCCACCTCGGCCTGGCCGGCGCCGCTGGCGCGCGGCTCGATGAGATGGAGATAGGCGAGCCCCACCTTCGCCAGCTCGCCGATGAGATGGGTGTAAAGCGGCAGGGGCTCCGGCTCGCCGCTGTCGTTGGCGATGCCGTAGGGCGACAGGCGGATGCCGGTGCGCTCGGCGCCGACCGCGGCGGCCACCGCCTGCGCCACTTCCACCACCAGGCGCGCCCGGTTCTCGATGGACCCGCCATAGGCGTCGGTGCGGTGGTTGGTGCGGGCGTGAAGGAATTCCTCCAGCAGATAGCCGTTGGCGCCGTGGATCTCGACCCCGTCGAAGCCGGCTTCGAGCGCGTTGCGTGCGGCCTGGGCGTAGCTCTCGATCAGCGCGGGAATCTCGTCCGTCTCAAGGGCCCGCGGGGTCTGGAACGGCACCCGCTCGAACGTCGAGGTGAAGGCGTTGCCCGCGGCCGCAATCGCCGAGGGCGCCACCGGCAGCGCGCCGCCGGGCAAATGGGAGGAATGGGAGATGCGGCCCACATGCCACAATTGCAGGAACATCAGCCCGCCCTTGGCATGCACCGCGTCGGTGACGCGCTTCCAGCCGGCGATCTGCTCGGGGGAATGGATGCCCGGCGTGCCCGGCATGCCCTGGCCCATGGGGGAGATCTGCGCCCCCTCGCCGATGATCAGCCCGCCCTTGGTGGCGCGCTGGGCGTAATAGTCCACATTGAGGGCGCGCGGCACGGCGCCGGGCCCGGCGCGCATGCGCGTGAGCGGCGGCATCACGATGCGGTGCGCGAGCTGGTACGGGCCGAGGGCAAGGGGCGTGAACAGCGTGGTGGTCATGGAGACTCCTTGATCAGGCGGCGCCGCGCGCGGCGGGCGCTGCGGCGGTGCGCGGGGATGGGCACAGGAACGCGAAAATTAAACACGCGGGACTGGAAAACATGGGCTCTGCAAACGCGGCACGGGCGCGAGACGCGCGGAAGCGGCGGAACCTCGCGGCCTAGCTTCGGATGGACGTATAGCCGCCGTCCACAAGCAAGGTGTGACCCGTGACCATGCGCGCCGCCCCGCTGGCGAGGAAGATGACGGCGGAGGCGATCTCGTCGGGCTCCGCCGGACGGCCGAGCGGCACCCGCGCGACCATGGCCCGGAAGTCGGGATTCTCCATCGCCTTTTCAAGCATGTCCGAGCGCGTGAACGTGGGCGAGACGCCGTTGACGGTGATGCCGTGGGGCGCCCATTCGCCGGCGAGCGTGGTGGTGAGCTGGTTGAGCGCGCCCTTGCTGCCGGCATAGACGGCGCGGAACGGCGCGCCCACATGCCCGGCCTGGGAGCTGATGTTGATCACCGCGCCCTGCACCTTCTGCGCGATCATAGAGCGCGCCACCGCCGTCGCGACGAAGAACGCGCCCTTGAAATTGATGTCGCTGATGCGATCGAACTCCTCGGGCGTGAATTCGACCGCCGGCTTGACCATGGTGAAGCCGGCATTGTTCACAAGCACGTCGATCCGCCCCATCGCCTGGAGGGCGGCCGCGAGGAAGGCCTCGATGGAGGCGGCGTCGGTGACATCGAGCGTCCCGGCAAAGGCCTGCCGTCCGAGCGCGCGGCAATCCTCGGCCACGGCCTCGGTGTGCACGAGATCGCGCGCGCCGAGCACGAGATCGGCACCGCAGGCCGCGCAGGCCCGCGCGATGGCCCGCCCGAGTCCCTTGCTAGCCCCGGTGATCATCACGACCTTGCCCGCGAGGCTGAAGCGTTCAATTCCGGACATGCCGGCACCTCCCATAATCAGAACAAACCGCCGGCGCACCCGCGCCGACGGTTCAAGGGGCAGGGGTATTGTCCCGCTTCATGGATTCGGGGCAATGCATCGCGGTGCGCAGGTGCGTTCCCCGCACGCGAACCGCCTCGCGCGAGCAGGCCTTAGATCTCGCGCGGCGTGGCGACCAGCAGGCCGGATTCCAGGTCTGCACCGACGGCCCGCGCCTGCGTGTCGCGCAGGTAGAGCTTGCGCGGCAGGCACCACATGATCAGCACCGCCGAGGCGCCGCAGACGGCCGCGATCACATACAGCGCCATGGATGCGCTGCCGGTGGCATCCTTCACCACGCCCACCATATAGGGCCCGATGATGCCGCCGATCTGCCCGACCGAATTGATCAGCGCGATGCCGGAGGCGGCGGCAAGGCCGGACAGCACCCGCTGCGGCAGCAGCCAGAACAGGCCGAACGAGCCGATGATGCCGGTCGCTGCGATGGTGAGGCCGAGCAGCAGCGCGACCAGGCTGTCGCCGAACGCGGCGCAGATCACATAGCCGACCGCGCCGGCCACCGCGCACGCGCCGAGATGCCAGCGCCGCTCGCCGGACCGGTCGGAACTGCGGGCGATCAGCGGGATCAGGGCGAGCGCGATCAGATAGGGCAGGGAGGTGAGGATGCCGATGACGAAGGTATCGGTGGTGCCGGCGGTCTTCACCAATTGCGGCATCCAGAAGATGATGCCGTAAATGCCCATGGCGAGGCCGAGATAGATCAGCGAGAACACGTAGGTCACCGGCTCACGCAAGGCGGCGCCGAAGGAATGGGCGTTCCCCACCTTGGGATCCTGCGCGAGGCGGGCCTTCAGCAGGGCCTTTTCCTCGGTGGTGAGCCATTTGGCGTCGTCCACCTGGTCGTCCAGCACCATCAGCACCACGAAGCCGAGCACGACGGAGGGAATGCCTTCCAGCAGGAACAGCCATTGCCAGCCGCCAAGGCCGCCGATGCCGTCCATGAACTTCATGATGGCGCCCGAGATCGGCCCGCCGATCAGCCCGCAGATGCCGATGGACATGAAGAACAGCGAGTTGATGCGCCCGCGCTGGGAGGCGGGGAACCAATGGGTGAAGCAATACACGGCACCCGGTACGAACCCCGCCTCCAGCACGCCGAGCAGGAAGCGCAGCGCATAGAAGGCATATTCGGAGGTCACGAACATCATCACCGCCGAGGCGATGCCCCAGCTGATCATGATCCGCGCGATCCAGCGCCGCGCGCCGACCTTGGCGAGGATCATGTTGGAGGGAATCTCGAACAGCAGGTAGCCGATGAAGAAGATGCTGGCGCCAAGGCCATAGGCGGCTTCGGAAAAGCCCAGCTCGCTCTGCATCTGCAGCTTGGCGAAGCTCACATTGACGCGATCGAGATAGGCGACCACGAAGCACGCCATGAACAGCGGCACGATGCGCCATCCCGCCTTGCGGATCACGGCATCGGTTGCCTGCGCCACCGAAGCGGCATGTTGGCCGACGGACGTCTTGATACTCATTTCAGCTTCCCTCCCAAGACTCTTGTTCTTCGATGCGCTGAGCGCGAACCAAGATTTGTTTTTTAAATCAATTAGACCGTTGCCCGCGGGCGGCGCCTTGGCGTCTGCGCCGCCGCCCACGGAAGACCGGCTAAGCCGGCCTCAGAGCGATTGCGTGAGCATGCGCGCGTAATCGTCGGGCGTCGCCTCGCGCGGATTGGTCTTGTGGCAATGGTCGGCCACCGCGCCCTTGATGATGCCGGCGAACAGATCCTCACCGACGCCCACCGCGCCGAGGCTCGCGGGCAGGCCGAGATGCTCGGTGGCGGCGCGGATTGTCGGGCCGACCTCATCGGCTTCGCCAAGGCCCATCACCTCGGCGAGGCGCTCCAATTTGTGCTCGTGCCGGGCCGAGTCGCTTTCCTTGTTGAAGTCCAGCACCGCCGGCAGGAGGATGGCGTTCAAGGTGCCGTGGTGCAGGCGCGGATTGATGCCGCCGAGCGAATGGCTGAGGCTGTGCACGCAGCCGAGCCCCTTCTGGAACGCCATCGCGCCCTGCATGGAGGCGCTCATCATGTTCAGCCGCGCTTCGCGGTCGCCGGGATCATGGGTGGCGCGGCCGATATGGGTCCAGGCCCGGCGCAGGCCTTCGAGCGCGATGCCGTCGGCGGGCGGATTGAAGGCGGCGGACAGATAGGTCTCGATGCAATGGGACAGCGCGTCCATGCCGGTCGCGGCGGTGAGCAAGGGCGGCAGGCTGAGCGTCAGCTCCGGATCGCAGATCGCCACCTTGGGAATGAGATAGGGCGAGAGCACCCCGACCTTGCGCCCGTCGTCCAGGATCAGGATCGCCCCGCGCCCGACCTCGCTGCCGGTGCCGGCGGTGGTGGGAATGGCGATCACCGGCGCGGTCGCGGCCGTGATGCGCTCTACCCCGCCCTCGATCACGGCGAAGCTCTTCAGCGGCCCGTCATGGGCCGCGCACACCGCAACGCCCTTGGCGAGATCGATGGAGGAGCCGCCGCCCACCGCGATGATGCCGTCGCATTCCCCTTCGCGATAGGCGGCGAGGGCGGCGCGCACCGCCGCTTCGTTCGGATTGGGCGGCGTCGCGTCGAAGATGGTGACGACGGTCCTTGCGGAAAGCTGTTCCAGGATCGTATCGAGAATGCCAGCCTTGCGCACGCCCGCATCGGTGACGATCAAGGGGCGGCGGATCGGGATCAGGTCGCACTCGTCTTGCAGCAGCGAGACGGAGCCGAAGCCGAACTGGATGCGTGTGAGGTAATTGATCAGAGCCATTTCAAGTATTTCCCCCACGAATTCGCCCGGTTGCGGCGCGACTCGCATCTTTTTATATTGCAGTGCAGCGTAGGATGGCGCCGGTTTACGACGCCGCGCTGATGCAAAGGGATATGTGAGGGCGTTTTCATTGAAAACTGAGAAGAGTTGATACAGCTATATCCCGGAGTAATACAAAGACATGCTGCCTTCCCTCGGTTCCATGGTCTCGCGCCTGCATCTGCGGCATCTGCGGCTGCTGATCGCGCTGGATGATCTCGGCTCGCTGCTGAGGGCGGCGGAGCAGGTGGGATTGAGCCAGCCGGGCGCCAGCAAGGCGTTGCAGGAGATTGAGGAAACCCTCGGCGCCACTTTGTTCACCCGCACCAATCGCGGGCTGGTGGCCAATGATGCCGGCTTGTGCGTCATCCGCTATGCGCGGCTCATCCACACCAATCTCGGCCAGATGCGCGAGGAGATGGAAGGCCTGCTCCAGGGCCATGGTGGCAAGCTGGCGCTCGGCGTCATCATGGGCGCGGTGCCGCTGCTGACCGAAATGATGCTGCGCCTCCTCAAGGCGCATCCCGCCATTTCGATCGAGCTGGTGGAGGACACCAGCGCCGAACTGCTGCGCCTGCTGGACCAGGGGCGGCTCGATATCGCCATCTGCCGCACCACCATCAGCGAGCGGCCTGACCTCTATGACAGCGTGATCGTGCGCGAGGAAACCCTCGCCGTGGTGGCGAACACCCATCACCCCGCGGCCACTCGCAAGCGGATCGAGCTGGCGGATCTCGCCGAGGCGCGCTGGGTGGTCTATTCCGCCAACATGCCCATGCGGGTGCTGCTGGAGCGCGAGTTCCAGCAGGCGGGGCTGCGCTTTCCGCTCTATCTGGTGGAGACCACCTCGGCGTTTGCGACCCTGTCGCTGCTGCAGCGGGAGCCCTCATTCGTGGCGCTGCTGTCGAGCGAGGTGGCGCAGTTCTGCACCAGCTTCGGCATGACCTCGATCCTACCGCTGCAATTGCGCTCGCGCAGCGAACCGTACGAACTGGTCACCCGTCGCGGCGCCCCGCTCTCGCCGGTGGCGCGCTATTTCATCGAGGGGTTCAACCTGCGCTGAGCGCTGGTGCGCCGGCGACGGCCCCTCCGGCGACGGCCAATCCGGCGACGTCCTTGCGCCGCCGCCGGTCGTTCAGGCGCGCGCCCGCCTCAGGCCCATTCGCCCTTCCGGAACACCGGCACGCGGGCGCCGTCGCTCGTGATGCCGTCGATGTCGATCCGGTCGGAGCCGATCATCCAGTCGATATGGATCAGGCTCTTGTTGCCGCCCTGCGCCGCGATCTGCTCGGGCGAGAGGTTCGCGCCGTCGAGGAAGCATTTGGAATAGCATTGGCCGAGCGCGATGTGGCAGGCGGCATTCTCGTCGAACAGCGTGTTGAAGAACAGCAGGCCGCTTTTCGAGATCGGCGAGGAATGCGGCACCAGCGCGACTTCGCCGAGCCGGCGCGCGCCCTCGTCCGTATCCAGCACCTTGTTCAGCACTTCTTCGCCACGCGCCGCCTTGGCCTCGACGATGCGCCCCGCTTCGAAGCGCACCTGGATTTCGTCGATCAGCGTGCCCTGGTAGGACAGCGGCTTGGTGGAGGAAACGTGCCCCTCCACGCGCCGGGCGTGGGGCGTGGTGAAGACTTCCTCGGTGGGAATATTGGCGTTGCAGGTCACGCCGTTCTTCGCCGTGGAGGCGCCGCCCTGCCATTCGTGCCCATCCGCGAGGCCGATGGTGAGATCGGTGCCCGGCCCGGAATAATGCAGGGCCGCGAAGCGCTGGCCATTCAGCCATTCGGTGCGGGTGCGCAGGGCGGCATTGTGCGCGGTCCAGGCGGCCACCGGATCGTCGCCATCGACGCGCGACGCCGCGAAGATCGCCTGCGCCAGCTTGGCGACCGCCGCGGGCTCCTCATCGCCGGGAAACACCAGCTTGGCCCAGGAGGCGGTGGGATAGGCGATGATGTTCCAATTGATGTCGAAGCCGGCGATCTTCTCCAGCGCCGGCTGGTAGGCGAGCGAATTCGCCTTGTTGGCCCGCGCCACCTTGGCGGGGTCCTGGCCGGAGAGCAGCATCGGATTGTCGCCGACGATGGCGAGGCGCGCGGTGTTGGCACTGAACGCCTTGGCGATGCCGTCATAGAGCCAGCCCGGCGCCCGGTCGAAGCTCGAATCGGCGCCGAAGCGATAGCGCGCGAGCGTCATCTCCTCGTCCGAGAACATGGGGGTCACAAGGCCGGCGCCGGCCTTGTAGGCATGTTCGACGATCCGCCGCACCAGCGGCAGCGCGGCGATGGGGGCGGTCAGGAACACATCCTGTCCGGGCTGAAGATCGAGCCCCACCTTGACCGCCACTTCGGCCAGCCGGTCGAGCTGGACCGGGTCAATCGGTGCGGAAAGGTCGCGCGCATGTGCCGTCATAAGGGGATGCCCAGCAGAGAGATGAGTGGGCCGGACCTTATCCGAACCGGGCGCGGTTGCGAATATGGCGTGTGCGCCGCGCCCGCCTCACGACGCCCGGCCGCCGGCGGCATCGGGCGTGCAAACTTTACGAATGCGGGGGGCGTCATTATGCCAGACGCGCGCGAACCGAGGTCCAGACCGTGCCGGAAACCGAAATGCTGCTCACCTGGCTGTTCCAGCAGGCCCTGCCGTTCTGGTCGACGCGCGGCGTCGATCGCGTGCACGGCGGCTTTTACGAGCGGTTCGATCCGACCGGCGCGATCGTTCCTGAGCCGCGCCGCGCGCGTCTCGTGGCCCGCCAGATCTATGCCTTTTCGGCGGCCGAGCGGCTCGGCTGGGCGGGGCCGGCCCGGCCGATCCTGCGCCATGGCCTGACCGCGCTCGACGGCTTCTTCGCCGCGGACGGCACGCTGATCGCCACGCGCACGCCTGAGGGGGAGACCCTCAACGGCGCCTTCGATTCCTATGATCACGCCTTCGTTCTGTTTGCCCTGGCGGCGGCCCACGCCGGCGGCGAGCAGACCGAGGCGGCGCGCGTGCGCGCCCATCGCCTGCTTGAGATGATGCGGCAGACTTACGCGCATCGGCGTGCCGGCTTCGAGGAAGCAAGCCCGCCCACGCTGCCGCTGAAGGCCAATCCCCACATGCATCTGCTGGAGGCGTGCCTGGCCTGGGCGCAGACCGCACCGGATCCGGCCTGGGACCGGCTGGCGGACGAAATCGCGGAGCTTTCCCTTGCCGCCTTCATCGATCCGGCCACGGGCGCGCTTTACGAATATTTCGATCATGACTGGCGCCCGTTGCCCGGTGACAGGAAGATCGTGGAGCCGGGACATCAGTTCGAATGGGCCTGGCTGCTGATCCGCTGGGGCACGCTGCGCGGGAGGCCGGACGCCATCGCCGCCGCCCGCCGGCTGGTCGCCCTTGCCGAAGCCCATGGCGTCGACCGAGCCCTCGGCCTCGCCGTGAACGAACTCGACGCGAACCTGACGATCCGCGACGCCCGCGCCCGCCTCTGGCCGCAGACCGAGCGCCTGAAGGCCCATGTGGCGCTTCAGGCCGTCGCCCGTGACGCCGGCGAACGCGCCGATGCCTCAGGCAAGATCGCCGAGGCGGCGCGCGGGATGATGCGGTTTTTCGCCCATCCGGTGGCGGGCGCCTGGTGGGAACATATCGACCGCACCGGCGAACCCATCGTCGAGCCCACGCGCGCCAGCAGCCTCTATCACATCGTGCTGGCGATCGAGGTTCTGAGAGAGGTACAGGCCGCCTGACCCCAATGCCGCCTGAGCCCGGCTATTTCGGCTGCACCTGCGGGTTTCCGCCCGGGCTGCCCGGCGGGGGAATGACCGGCGTGGTGCCCACGTCGGGCGCGGGATGGGTCAGGTCGGGATCGAGATTGCGGGCGGGGGGAATCACGCCGTCGGTGCGATCCAGCCGGTCGCTGAGGGTTTCATCGCTGCGCGGCGCGGGCAGGGTAGGCCCCGGCGCATCGGGCCGGCGCGGATCATTGCCCACTTGCGCCGCCGCGCCGGTTACGCCGACCGCCTGGCTCAGGACAAGACCGAGGCCCAGAACCAGCGCCGCGGGGAGGGCGCTGCCGCGATGGGTCCCGCGAGGGCGGGGCGTGTGGACGTCTCGGTGATGGGGCGGGTGATGGGACATGCGGCCTCCTGTCCGGGCTTTCCCCCAGCGGATACCCATGATGCCAACACCCGCGCCCGCAGCCCTGTTCCCGAACCGGCCGAAGCGTTTCAACCCGGCGCGCGCCGCTACCAGCCGAGGGCCTTCAGCACGGCGGCGCCGGGGGCCAGCATCACGAAGGCCCAGACCAAAGCGCTCAGCACGTTCGCCACCTGAAACGGGATCTGCGGCATGGCGAGAATACCCGCGATGAGCGGCACCACGGCGCGGGCCGGGCCGAAGAAGCGCCCCACCACAACGCTCCAGATGCCGAACCGCGCGAAGAAGCTTTCCCCCTGCTGCACCAGGTCCGGGCGCCGGGAGAGCGGCCAGAAGGTCTTGGCGCGCTGTTTGAAGTGGAGGCCGAACCAATAGGAGAGGGCGTCCCCCAGCACCGCGCCGCACGCGGCGGCAAACCAGATCAACCAGAAATCCAGCCCGCCGGCCTCGATCAGGGCACCGATGCCGAGCAGCAGCACGGTCGCCGGAATCAGCAGCGACAGGAAGGCGATGGA
>NCEH01000190.1 GCA_002304505.1 Rhizobiales bacterium 32-66-11
CGGGGACAATGTTTCGATGGACGTGGCCCTGATCGTCCCCATCGCCATGGAGGAGAAGCTGCGCTTCGCCATCCGTGAAGGTGGCCGGACCGTCGGCGCCGGCGTCGTCGCTTCCATCATCGAGTGATCCTGCGCCGCGCGGCGATTTGGATCGAACGGGCCGGCTGCAGAGCCGGCCCGTTTTCATTTGGGCGTGCCGTGCGTTTTCACGCGAACTGCCGCTCGGGATTCGCAAGCGCAGCCTGGGGATAGCCGGCCGGCCCCCCGTATGCCCCCTTTACAGATGCTGTTTCGCTGACTAGACACAAAGCCCCGATGCGCTGGGTCGTTTTCCCGGCGCGGGGGTGCTTACCCCTCGCGTGCGCGGGCCTAGGAGTGTAGCTCAACTGGTTAGAGCACCGGTCTCCAAAACCGGGGGTTGGGGGTTCGAGTCCCTCCACTCCTGCCAGGCGCGGCGAAGGTTCGGGCAAGCATAAATCTGGCGCGGCGCAAGCGGGCAGCCGGACGGACCGGGAAAGACACCAGGGCTTGAGTTGCAAGCCGGCGCATTTCCTGATCCACAAGAGGAGATGACCCGTGGCGCATCGGCGATTGCCGGCGGCACGAAGCCGGGAGTGCCCGGTCCGTATTCCGCGAAGGTGCTGCGGCACCGGGCGGAGATGGTTTTGGAACGGCCGGCCCTGGGCCTTTGCTCCGGGCGGCTGCCAGCGAGGAGAAGGCATCGCGCGGGCGCAGGTTCGCGGCGATGCCGAGGCGACATGGCGAAGATCAGCCCCACCGAGTTCTTTCAGCAGGTCCGCACCGAAACCCGGAAGGTGACCTGGCCGACCCGGCGCGAAACCCTCATCACCACCGCCATGGTGTTCGTGATGGTGCTGATCGCGTCCGTCTTCTTCCTTATCGCCGACCAGGTGATACGCTTCGGCGTGAGCCAGCTCCTGACCCTCGGCCACTGAGAGCGCCCATGTCCTACCGGTGGTACATCGTTCACGCTTATTCGAACTTCGAGAAGAAGGTCGCCGATTCGATCCGCGAGCAGGCGGAGCAGCGCGGGCTGACCGATCTGTTCGAGCAGATCCTGGTGCCCACCGAGAAGGTGGTGGAAGTGCGTCGCGGCCGGAAGGTCGATGCTGAGCGCAAGTTCTTCCCCGGCTATGTGCTGGTGAAGATGGACCTCACCGACGAGGCGTTCCATCTCATCAAGAACACGCCCAAGGTCACGGGCTTTCTCGGCGCCGACAACAAGCCCATGCCGATCTCCGAGAAGGAGGCCATGCGCATCCTTCAGCAGGTCCAGGAAGGCATCGAGCGGCCGAAGCCCTCCATCAGCTATGAGGTCGGCGAGACGGTGAAGGTCTCCGACGGCCCGTTCGCCTCCTTCAACGGCATCGTGGAAGAAGTGGACGAGGGACGCTCGCGCCTCAAGGTCGCGGTCTCCATCTTCGGTCGCGCCACGCCGGTCGAACTGGAGTTCGGCCAGGTGGAGAAGGTCTGAGCGCAGCTTGCGCCTCGGGGCCTCCCAGCGGCCGGCGACCCTTGCGCCGGCGCGATAATTCCATTATGTGACCCGCTTCCTGTCCGGCCCCGGATTTCCGATCCGGGGCCGGACAGGTTTTTCGGTCTCTCCTTCTTAGGGAGGGGCCAGCGTGGGAGGTGACGGAGCGTCTCGCCAAACGCTCCTGCGACCCGCACCACGCACCCCGGTCCGAACCGCCGCGCGCGGCTTCGGCCATGTTACGGGAGTTTTGAAATGGCGAAGAAAATCACCGGTTACGTCAAGCTGCAGGTTGCGGCTGGCAGCGCCAACCCGGCGCCCCCCATCGGACCCGCGCTCGGCCAGCGCGGTCTGAACATCATGGAATTCTGCAAGGCGTTCAACGCCCAGACGGCGAAGGAAGAGAAGGGGATGCCCATCCCCGTCGTCATCACCGTCTATCAGGATCGCTCCTTCACGTTCGAGCTGAAGACCCCGCCGATCTCCTACTTCCTCAAGAAGGCCGCCGGCCTCGAGACGAAGAAGAAGCCCGGCTCGGGTTCGAAGACGCCCGGTAAGGGCAACTTCGTCGGCAAGGTCACGCGCGCCCAGCTCGCCGAGATCGCCGAGAAGAAGATGAAGGATCTGAACTGCGATTCCGTGGAAGCGGCCGTTCAGATGATCGAAGGCTCGGCCCGCTCCATGGGCCTCCAGGTTCAGGGGTGAGCACGATGGCGAACCAAGGCAAGCGCATCCGCGCAGCTCACGAAGGCATCGACCGCCTGAAGCTCTATGGCCTCGACGAGGCCCTGACGCTCCTCAAGGAGCGCACCACCGCCAAGTTCGACGAGACCATCGAGGTCGCGCTGAACCTTGGCGTGGACCCGCGTCATGCGGACCAGATGGTCCGCGGCGTGTGCAACCTGCCGAACGGCTCGGGCCGGACCGTGCGCGTGGCGGTGTTCGCCCGCGGCGCCAAGGCTGACGAAGCCAAGGCGGCGGGCGCCGACATCGTCGGCGCGGAAGACCTGCTGGAGAGCATCCAGGGCGGCACGATCGATTTCGATCGCTGCATCGCGACCCCGGACCTGATGCCGTTGGTCGGCCGTCTCGGCAAGATCCTCGGCCCGCGCGGCCTGATGCCGAACCCCAAGGTCGGCACCGTGACCATGGACGTGAAGGGTGCCGTCGCCGCCGCCAAGGGCGGCGCGGTGGAGTTCCGCGTCGAGAAGGCCGGCATCATCCACGGCGGCATCGGCAAGGCCTCGTTCCCGGCCGACAAGCTGGCCGAAAACATCCGCGCCTTCGTTGACGCGGTTGTGAAGGCGCGTCCCACCGGCGCCAAGGGCACCTATCTGCAGCGCGTCGCCGTATCCTCGACCATGGGCCCCGGCATCAAGGTGGAACCCACCACCGTGCTCAGCGCCTGAGCCTTCGGCACGCAGGAATGAAAAGGCCGGGCCTGTGCCCGGCCTTTTTTGCATCCAGGCTTTTTTTCATCCAGGCTTTTCTTGACCCCGGGCGGGCCCTGCGACGCAGGTGCCTGTGTCAGGATTTTCGGATGGTCAAGCAAAAAATGCGAAAAGGGCGTGACAAGTCGCGCCCGAGCCTCTATATGGCATGTTTCGCTGGTGTGGAAACACAGTGGCGTTAATAGATCGAGCTTCCACCCGGAAACGGGTGGAGGGGCTGGGAGGGTTCGCCCGCCCGGCCTCATTGCCTGTCTGATCTGCCGGTTCTCGAACCGGGAAATCGGAGAGGCAAGAGTCCTGTCCGAGACTGCAGGCGCCATGCTCGCATGGCTTAATCCTCGCCAGACAACCTCGCCCGAGGCTGTCCTCTGGAGGGCCAGCATAGACGGGGAAGACCGGATTTCGCGCGATGCGCCCCCGCGTGTCGCAACAAGATCGGTTCGAACCAGTGCCTTGTGGCCGGTGACCCGGTTCCCGAGGGGACAGGGCATGTGAGCGTCGCGCGTGCGCGGCCGGCATGTCTGATGAGGATGTATCCCTCGTGGATATATTCACGTGTTGACGTTCCGGGAAGCGGACGAGCGGCAAGGCGCAACCGGTGGAGCCGGCTTTCGGTTCCACCACAGGCTTAAAGAGAGCCAGACGTGGATCGAGCGGAAAAACAACAGCTCGTCACGACGCTTACTGAAGTGTTTCAGAACACTTCGGTCGTCGTGGTGGCCCACTATTCCGGCCTCACCGTAGCTCAGCTGTCGAAACTTCGTCGGCAGATGAAGCAGAACGGTGCGACCGTGAAGGTGGCGAAGAACCGCCTCGCCAAAATCGCTCTGGAAGGCTCCGACGTTGCCCACGTGGCGACCCTTCTCAAGGGTCCCACGCTGATCGCTTATTCGAGCGATCCTGTGGCAGCGCCGAAGGTTGCCGTCGAGTTTGCCAAGGGCAACGACAAGTTCGTTATCCTCGGCGGCGCGATGGGCAAAACGGCCCTGAATCCGGATGGTGTGAAGGCTTTGGCCACCATGCCCTCCCTGGATGAACTGCGTGCGAAGCTGGTCGGGCTTATCCAGGCCCCGGCCACCAAGATCGCCCAGCTCACCACCGCGCCGGCAGCAAAGCTTGCCCGCGTGTTCGGGGCCTATGCCAAGCAGGACGAGGCCGCGTGAGGCGGTTGGATCTCGCAAACCTGAATTTCGAACCTATCTTAGGAAGACACGACAATGGCTGACCTGACCAAGCTCGTTGACGAGCTGTCCTCCCTCACCGTCCTCGAGGCCGCCGAGCTGGCGAAGCTCCTCGAAGAGAAGTGGGGCGTTTCCGCCGCTGCCGCCGTTGCGGTTGCGGCTGCCCCGGCCGGCGCCGCTGCGGCCCCGGTCGAAGAGCAGACCGAGTTCACCGTGATGCTCGCGGCTGCCGGCGACAAGAAGATCGAAGTGATCAAGGAAGTCCGCGCCATCACCGGCCTGGGCCTCAAGGAAGCCAAGGACCTCGTCGAGGCCGCTCCCAAAGCCGTCAAGGAAGGGATCGCCAAGGACGAGGCCGAGAAGCTCAAGGCCCAGCTCGAGAAGGCTGGCGCCAAGGTCGAGCTCAAGTGAGCTTTTGAAGGCGGGCAGGGGTGAGGACGGTTCTCCCGGTCGCCGTGCATGGCGGCGACCCGGCGAGCCGTTGCAGATGGAGGGGAATGGCTCTCGGGCCCCCAACCCCTTCGTCGCGGGAGCAATGGCGGTCTTATGGGCCGGAACGAGTGCCTTGTCGGGGCGCGTTCCGTGCAAGGGCCAGGACGGACGAGGATCGAGATGGCGCAAACGTTCACCGGTCGCAAGCGGATCCGCAAATTCTTCGGAAAGATCAAGGAAGTCGCGCAGATGCCGAACCTCATCGAGGTTCAGAAGGCATCCTACGACCAGTTCCTCCAGATCGAGGAGCCGAAGGGCGGGCGCGTGGACGACGGTCTCCAGGCGGTGTTCAAGTCGGTATTCCCCATCTCGGACTTTTCCGGCGCGGCCATGCTGGAATTCGTCAAGTATGAGTTCGAGCAGCCCAAGTATGACGTGGACGAGTGCCGCCAGCGCGGCATGACGTTCGCTGCCCCGCTGAAGGTGACGCTGCGCCTGATCGTGTTCGATGTCGATCCCGACACCGGCGCCAAGTCCGTCAAGGACATCAAGGAGCAGGACGTCTACACTGGCGACATCCCGCTGATGACCATGAACGGCACGTTCATCGTCAACGGCACGGAGCGCGTCATCGTCTCGCAGATGCACCGTTCGCCGGGCGTCTTCTTCGACCATGACAAGGGCAAGACCCATTCCTCGGGCAAGCTGCTGTT
>NCEH01000051.1 GCA_002304505.1 Rhizobiales bacterium 32-66-11
TCAAGTTTATCGGCGGAATTGTGCCGAAATGCGAAATAAATCGCCGGACAAGTTGCGTAGAAATGGCGAGAAGACCATGAATTCCAAGGGCAAGGCGACGCTGGACGATGTCGCCCGGCTGGCCGGCGTTTCCTCCGCCACCGTGTCGCGCGCGCTCTCGCGTCCCGACCTGGTGCAGCCGGAGACGCGCGAAAAGGTGGGCGATGCGGTGCGCCGCCTGAATTATGTGCCCGGCGGCGCCGCCCGCGCCCTCGCCTCCGGACGGACCCTGACCATCGGGGCGGTGGTGCCCACCCTCGACCATGCGATCTTCGCCCGCGCGATCCAGGCGATGCAGACCGAACTTGCCGCCAATGGCTACCAACTCCTTGTTGCCGCACATGAATATTCTCCGGAACAAGAGGCGGTCTCGGTCCGCGCCTTGCTCGCGCGCGGGGTCGATGCGCTGATGGTGGTGGGCGCCGACCATTTGGAGGAGACCTGGGGCCTGCTGGGCGCAGCCACGGTTCCGGTGATCCTCAGCTGGTCCTTCGACCCCCGTCTGGCCTCCATCGGCTTCGACAATGAAGCGGCGGGACGGCAGGTGGCGGAACACCTTCTCGCCCTCGGCCATCGCCGCTTCGGCGTCATCTCCGGCTACACCACCTCCAACGACCGCGCCCGCCTGCGGGTCGCCGGCGTACGCGCCGCGCTCGCCGCCGGCGGCCTCGATCTTCCGGAAAAATGCGTTGTCCAGCAACCCTTTACGCTCGCCGGCGGGCGGGCCGGCATGGACCAGCTCATGGGGCACCACGCCCCACCGACGGCGATCATCGGCGGCAACGACCTGCTGGCTGTGGGCGCCTTGTTCGAAGCGCAGGCCCGCGGGATCGCCGTTCCGCAGGCGGTGTCCATCGTCGGCATCGACAACCTGGAGATCGCCGCCCACGTCACCCCGCCGCTGACCACCATGCACCTGCCCACGGCGCAGCTCGGCCGCACCGTCGCCGCCCACCTGCTGGCCGAACTGAAAGGCGTGCGACAGCAAAAATGGACCGAGCTGCCGATCGAACTCGTGGTGCGAAAGTCCACCGCCGCCCCGGTCGATGGGATTTGATACCCGATTGAATTTCCTAATTAATCAGACCACGCCGAGGCCGCGGATGAGCGCGATGCTGACGCCCAGCAGCAGCAGGAGCGAGAGCGTCACCACGAGCGTCGCCCGCCCGCCGACCCGGCTCAACACCCGCAGGTCCACACCCAGGCCGAGCGCTGCCATGGACAGAACGGTGAAGATCGTCGTCACGAAGGCGAGCGGCGCCAGCAGCGCTTGCGGCAGCAGGCCGAGCGAACGCAAGAACGCGAACACGACAAAACCGATGATGAACCAGGGAATGAGCTTGTGTATCGGCAGGCGCTGCGGCCGCGCCACCACCGAGGCGCCCACCGGCACGGCCCGTGTCGCGGCAAGGGATTGGCCATGGGCGATCGCGGCGCAGAAGACCACCGGCCCCAGCAGCAGCACCCGCACCAGCTTGACCATGGTGCCGATCTGCAAGGCGAGCGGCCCCACGGGCGCGGTGGCCGCAAGCACCTGCGGCACCGCATAGACGGTGAGGCCCGCCAGCACGCCATATTGGGTATCGGACAAGGCCAGGATGGGGATGAGCAGTGGCAGGCTCAACACGACGACGACGCCGAGAATCGCGGTGAAGGAGATGGACGAGGCGACATCGTCCCCGTCCGCCTCGATCACCGAAGCCACGGCGGCAATGGCGGAATTGCCGCAAATGGAGTTTCCACAGGCGATCAGGAGGGCCATTTTGTGCGGCAGGCCGAGCAACCGCCCCAGCCCATAGGACGCGAACAACGCCACCGCGACGACGGCTGCTATGCCCAAAAGCAGCGTCGGGCCGGCTGCCGCCAATGCCGCGGCACTGAGCGAGGCGCCGAGGAACATGACGGCGATTTCCAGCAAAATCTTCCCGGAAAACGCGATTCCCGGCTTGAAGCGGGGGCCGGGCGTCCAGAATGTGCGCACGATTGTCCCGATCAGGATGGCGAGCACCAAAGCTTCCACATAAGGATGCCCGCTGATGCGTTCCTCCATGATCTGGACGAAATAGGCGACACCGGTCACGGCTGCGCACAGCACGATTCCAGGGGTAACATCCAGCGACCAGCGAAGGGCTCTCGGCACAGCTCAATCCACGTTCTTTTTCTTCAAACTTATTAGTGCGCGCAGGGCGGCCAGAAGCGCAAATACAGTTTGCTCACTCCATCATGAAGTGCGGTTATGGCGATAAATCTCCATCTTCTTCGTCTATTTACTACAGTTGCGGAGCAGCACGGTTTCTCCCGCGCGGCCGAGGTGCTCAACATCAGCCAGCCCGCGGTCTCCAAGGGCGTGCGGGAGCTGGAAGCGCAATTGCATTGCGTGCTGATGGAGCGCAGCCCGGGCGGAGTTCGCCTGACCGAAGCCGGCACCGTGCTGCTGTCCCACGCAACCGCGCTGTTCGCCGCCGAGCGCCGGGCGGAAGAGGAGCTTCAGGCCCTGCGCGGCCTGACGCAGGGCGAATTGCATGTCGGCGCCAGCACCACGATCGCCACTTATGTCCTGCCGCGCCTGCTCGGCGCATTCCAGGATATCCATCCCGATCTGCATCTGCGCCTCACCAGCGCCAACACCCAGGACATCGCCGAGCGGCTGCTGGCGCGCGACATCGACGTGGCCTTGGTGGAAGGACCGGTGGAGCATCCTAACCTCATCACCCACCCCTGGCTGACGGACGAACTGGTGGTGATCGCCGCCGCCGACCATCCCCTGGCGCGCATGGAAGGGCCCATTCTCCCGTCCGATCTCGCCCAGGCCCGTCACATCGTCCGCGAAGAGGGATCCGGCACTCGGGAAGTGGTTGGGTCGGCGCTGGAGGGGTTCGGGGTCCGGCCTGCGAGCATCATGGAAGTCGGCAGCACCGAAGCCATCAAGCAAGTGGTAGCGGCGGGGCTCGGCATCGCCATGGTCTCGGCCGCCGCCGCCAAGGATCAGATCGCGCTGGGGGTCCTGAAAATTGTGCCTGTGCAAGGCCTTTCGGTTCAGCGCCCGCTCTACCGGCTGACGCTGAAGGGGCACAATCTGCGGTTCGCCGCCGAGGCGTTCGAGCATTTCATCTGCCGGACCGACCTGCGACCCGTGGCCCACGCCCCAGCGGCCCCGCTCCCCCATGGCAATGCTAATTTAACTGATTAATTTTGTTATTTTTTATATCCACATAACTTGCTAGGAATATTCCCGAATGGTGTTTCCGGAATTGTGCTTTATCGCCCATGACAAAAATCGCCGTACAAAATCTCTTTGCCTCCGTGCTGGACACGTGGGGCGCACGTGCGCCTTCCGGGCCGGCGGTCCGTCACGATGGGCGCACCGGCGGTCCCGGAGCGAACCGCACGCGCGCCGCGTCTGATCCGGCGGCGCCTTCCACCTTTGAAATCACGGCCGTATGCGCGCCGGACATGGTCGAGATCGAGGATGCGCACGCGGTGCGCCAGCGTGTCGTGCTCAGCTATGGCGCGCGCGAAATGCTCGATCTGGCCATGAAGCGCGAGCGGCGGGACAGCCTTGTGGGCCTGCGCATCAAGCGTGAGGCCTTCGAAGTTGAAGGCCTTGCTTTCACCCGCTGGGCCCTCGCCGACTGAAGCCGGCCCACCGGCGCGGGGAATTTTCCATCTCAAAGTGGTGAATAGCGGCGCCGGGTGCCGCCGCTATTCGGATCAAGCCCGCCCAGCGCGCCGCAGCAGATCGGCCAATATCTCCGGGTCCACCTGAATGCCGTCGCGCTCCGCCCGCTGGCGGGCCGCAATCCGGCGCTCGCCGGGCAGGCGTGTCCCGTCCTGGCCGAGAATAGCCGACAGCAGAATTTCCAGCCGGGCGGGAAAATCGGCGCCGCCGAGACGCACCGGGTCCAGCGCCAGGAACAGCTGCCCGATGCGCGGCGCCGGCCCCTCGGCCGTGAAGAAGGAACTGGCCTCGAACCCGAATTGCCCGCCGGTGAGCACGGTGGCGAGGATTTCCACCATCAGCACCAGCGCCGCACCCTTGGCATCGCCGATGGGCAGCATGGTGCCCGCGAGCGCCGCTTTGGCGTCCCCAGTTGGCTGGCCCTGCGCATCCAGCGCCCAATCGGACGGGATCGGCGTACCCTTCTGCGCCGCGATCATGATCTTGCCGCGCGCGACCTTGCTCAACGAGGCATCGATGACCAGCGCCGGCCCCGCCCCGCGCGGCACGGCGAAGGCGATCGGATTGGTACCGAACACGCCCCGCGAACCGCCCCACGGCGCGATGGCCGCAGGCGAATTGGAGAAGGCGAGCCCCACCAGCCCCTGGTCCGCCAGCCATTCCACATGATGCCCCATGACCCCGGCATGATGGGAGGCCCGCACCGCAACCGCGACCACGCCGGTTTCCTTGGCGCGCGTTGCGGCGGCCGCCAGCCCCTGGCCGATCGCGGGAAAGGCGAAGCCCGTCCCGGCGTCGACCCGCAGCGTCGCGGGCCCCGTCCAGTCCAGCACCGGCTCGGCAAACCCGTCGATCTTTCCCGAGATCGCCTGTTGCGCATAGGCCGACAGGCGCGCGAGGCCGTGGCTCGCGATCCCGTCCGCTTCCGCCGCAACGAGGGCTGCGGCGGTGACGCGGGCATTGTTCTCGCCGGTGCGGGAGGCCATCAGCGCATCGGCGGCGAGCGCACGCGCGGCATCGAGCGCAAGCGGAGCCTTGGCGGCGGTGTTTATGGTCGCGGTATTCATGACCGACCTTTCAGGGCTTGGCTGACCTTCGACGCGATAAGGGCGCTCACCCGCACGTTGGATTCCTCGGTGACCCCGGCGATGTGCGGCGTGAGGATCAAGTTCGGCACGTCGCAAAGGGCGCTGCCCGCCCCGAGCGGCTCGGCCTCGAAGACATCCAGCATGGCACCGCCGATCGCACCGCGCCGGAGCGCAGCGGCAAGCGCTGCCTCATCGACCACACCGCCCCGCGCGGCATTGATGAGCACCGCGCCGGCCTTCATCCGGTCTAGGGCGGCGGCGTTGATGAGATTGCGGGTCTGGGGCGTCAAGGGCACATGCAGGCTCACCGCATCGCTTTCGGCCAAAAGATCGTCGAGCGAGCGCGGCGTCACGCCGTGGGCGCGCCAGGCCGGATCGTCGGCCGCGACGAACGGATCGAAGGCCGCGACCTCCATGCCGAGCGCACGGACGCGCTGTGCGGTCTCCCGGGCGATGGCGCCGAAGCCGATGAGGCCGAGCCGCTTCCCGCTCACCTCCCGCCCCATGAGGCGGGTGCGCGGCCAGGCACCGGCGGCCACCTCCGCGCTCGCGTGATACGCGCCGCGCAGCAGCATCAGGATGCCGCAGACCACATATTCCGCCACCGCCACATCGTTGGCGCCGGTGGCCGGATAGACCTGGATATCCCGTGCGCGGCAATCGTCCACATCGATATTGTCGAGGCCGACGCCCAGCCGGCCGACGACGATGAGGTTCGGCGCATGGGCGAGCAGGCCGGCGCGGACCTGGGTGCGATTGCGCACAATCAGCGCGCGCGCACTCTGCGCAAGCTGCGCGAGGACATCGGCCTTGTCCACGAGCGAGGGATCGTAATGGACATCGTGGTCCACCCGCAGCGCATCGAGCGCGGCAGCGTCCATGAATTCGGTGACGAGGATTTCGGGCATGGGAAGTCCGTGGGGTTTCGGCGGCGCATCCACCGGCGGTGGCCGCTGCGGCAGATGCTGGATGCGCTGGCGCTCAATATGAGATAGGCTATTATATATAAGACAGATGACACAAGATAAAATCGCGACATCCCGGGCTCTGGTGCAGGGCCCCGACCTCATGCATAAATGGAGGCTCATGTGAGAATCGACGGGAACGGGATGGCACGGGGCACGGGCGCGGACGTGGCGGAAAAGGTGGAGAGCCTTGGGTTTCGGCCGCTCTATCGCCAGGTGCGCGAAACCCTCATCCGGCGCCTCGTGGATCGGGTCTGGGCCCCCGGCCAACCCCTGCCGAGCGAAATGCATCTGGCCGCGGAACTCGGGGTCAGCCAGGGCACCGTGCGCAAGGCGCTGGACGAGATGGCCGCCGAAAACCTGGTGGTGCGCCGCCAGGGGCGCGGCACCTTCGTCGCGAGCCATGACGAGGACCGCATTCTCTTCCAATTCTTCAAGCTGGTCGCCGATGACGGCGAACGCCGCTTTCCCGAGAGCCAGGTGGTGAGCACCGCCCGCGGCCGCGCAAATGCCGCCGAGCGGGAGGCGTTGAGCCTGCCGCGGGATGGGAAGGTCATCCGCATCCGCCGCATCCGCAAGCTCGATGGTGCGCCCCTGATCGTCGAAAACCTCGCTCTGCCCGAGAGCCTGTTTCCCGGCCTCGGCGAAGCCCCCATACCGAACAATCTCTATGGCCTCTATGCCAGCAAGTTCGGCATCGGGGTCGGCCGCGCGCGGGAAAAGCTGAAGGCGATCGCCGTTGCGGCGGACGATGCGGCCGCCCTCGGCGTGCCGGAGGGAACGCCCGCCCTGTTGATCGACCGGCTCGCGCTCTCCCTGGAACAGATCCCGGTGGAATGGCGCGTCAGCATCTGCCTGACCGAGGGTTTTCACTACCTCTCCGAACTCAGCTGAACCCGCCGCGGCTCGTTTTTCGCCGCCTGCAGTATACGCGCCTCCAGCCACACCGCGCCCGATCCCCCGGCGCAAACCGTTGCGATATCTCGTGCGGCGCCTTTGCGCTCCCTCAAGTCTTATAAATGATATTAGACCACTTTACATCTGCGACAGCCTCCGTTAGCGTTTGTTAGACGATAGGCGAACGCGCATGCAGGGGCCCGCAAAAGAGGCCCATCGCCACGCATGCTCTGCCGCTCGACGAGGGAAAAGGGTGACCCGATGCCAACGCCGACGCACCGCCCCGCCCCTTAAATTCATTGCGAACCTGACACCGCGACACGATCCGCAGGACACCGACTCCGCTCCCGCTCGTTCCAAATTTTCGTGCGGACGCGACGCAATCAAAAGAACAAGGCAGAAAAATCTGCTTTATCCTAGGGAGGTCCAGAATGGACGCGCAGGAACCTCTTCTGGAGGTCAAGGGCGTAACGCTGCAATATAAAACGCCGCATCTTTTGATCACGGCGACCTATAAGGTCGATTTCAACGTGATGAAGGGCGACCGTTTCATTCTCCTCGGTCCCTCGGGCTGCGGAAAGTCCACCCTGCTCAAGGCCGTGGGTGGCTATATGTCGCCCACGGAAGGCGAGATGCGCCTCAAGGGGCACATTATCCGCGCCCCCGGCCCCGACCGCATGATGGTGTTTCAAGAATTTGACCAGCTTCTGCCATGGAAAACCGTGCGGCAGAACGTGGCCTTTGCGCTCGAAGCCTCGCGCCGTCTGCATGGCCGCGAGGCCGATGAACGCGCGATGCACTATATCGAAAAGGTCAATCTGACGAAGTTCGCGGACAGCTATCCGCATATGCTTTCCGGCGGCATGAAACAGCGCGTCGCCATCGCCCGCGGCATGGCCATGGAGCCGGACATCCTGCTGATGGACGAGCCCTTCGCCGCGCTCGATGCCCTGACCCGCCGCAAGATGCAGGACGAACTGCTGATGCTGTGGGAGGATACGAAGTTCACGGTGCTGTTCGTGACCCATTCCATCGCCGAGGCGATCAAGATCGGCAACCGCATCCTCCTGCTCTCGCCCCATCCTGGACGGGTCAAGGCCGAGCTGAACAGCGTGGCTGAATCCCCGGCGGCGGCCCAGCTCGAAAAGCGCATCCAGCACATGCTGTTTTCTGACGAAATCAAGGAGAGGGCCGATGCGTGAGTCTGCGAATGTCCTCTCGAACGTGCATGCCCTGCGTCCCGAGATCGTGCGGGAGGAAGAGCCCATCGCGACGATGACCATCGTCGAGAAACCGCTCTCGACGCTTGAGATGATCTATAATATATCGGCCGTCCGCAAGGTCATGATATTGATCATTCTTGCCATTATTTGGGAAATTTACGGGCGCATCCTGAATAACGATCTTTTATTTCCCACATTCAGCGCCACGATTACAGCCTTCTTCCAGAATGTGATGAATGGGGTTCTGCCGGCGCGTGCCTGGGCCTCGATCAAGGTGCTGCTGGCGGGCTACGCCCTCGGGGTGATGCTTGCCGCCGTGCTCACGGCCGTCGCCATCGCCTCGCGGATCGGCACCGATTTTCTCGAGACCATGACGTCCATGTTCAACCCGCTGCCGGCGATTGCGCTGCTGCCGCTGGCGTTGATCTGGTTCGGCCTTGGAAACGGCAGCCTGGTGTTCGTTCTGGTCCATTCGGTCACCTGGGCGATCGCCCTCAATACGCATTCCGGCTTTTTGTCGGTGAGCAAGACGCTGAAGATGGTGGGCCGCAATTATGGCCTCGGCGGTCCGCGCTTCATCTGGAAAATCCTGATCCCGGCGGCCTTTCCGAGCATCCTCACGGGCCTGAAGATCGGCTGGGCGTTCGCCTGGCGCACGCTGATCGCGGCGGAACTGGTGTTCGGCGTCTCCTCCGGCTCCGGCGGGCTCGGCTGGTTCATCTTCGAAAACAAGAACCTGCTGGATATTCCCAATGTATTCGCGGGTCTGCTCACGGTCATTATCATCGGTCTCGTCGTGGAAAACCTGATCTTCCAGACCATCGAGCGGCGCACCATCGCCCGCTGGGGCATGCAGGCGTGATGTTGCGTGCGGCGGCTGCCCTGCCGCCGCACGGTACGATTTAAAAAACTCTTAAATCACAAGAAGCTGCGCAAAGCGCGGCATGGGAGGGACGCATGACCAAGGACTTCTTGAAGACGCTGGGCCTTGCCGCCGCCTTCGCGGTGAGCCTGGCCGGAGCCGCCGCGGCGGAGGTGGATACGGTTCGCCTCGCCAAGCAGTTCGGTATCTCCTACCTGCCGCTCACAGTGATAGAGGAAGAGAAGCTGCTCGAGAAGCACGCCAAGGACCTCGGCCTCGACGTGAAGACCGAATGGCTGCGCTTCACCGGCGGCTCGGGCATGAACGAGGCGCTGCTCTCCGGCAATCTCGACTTCGCCGCCGGCGGTGTCGGCCCCATGCTGACCATCTGGGGCCGCACGCAGAAGAGCATCGGGGTAAAGGGCGTCGCGGCGCTGAACGCCATGCCGCTCTACCTTGTCACGGTGAATCCCAATGTGAAGACCATCAAGGACTTCACCGACAAGGATAAGATTGCCCTGCCGACCGTGAAGACGTCGATCCAGGCCGTCACCCTCCAGATGGCGGCTGAGAAGACCTTCGGCGAGGGACAGCAGAACAAGCTGGACCCGCTCACCGTCTCCATGGGCCATCCCGATGCACAGGTGGCGATGATGGGCGGGCGCTCGGAGATCAACGCGCATTTCGGCTCCTCGCCGTTCCAGGACCTGGAATTGAAGGATCCGCGCGCCCACAAGGTGCTGGACAGCTATGACGTGCTCGGCGGTCCCCATACCTTCAACCTGGTGTGGACCACCACCAAGTTCGCCGAGTCCAACCCCAAGGTGATGAAGGCGTTTCTTGCGGCGCTGGAAGATGCCATGGCTCGCATCAAGGCCGACCCGAAGGGGATCGCCGCGCTCTGGCTCAAGGCGGAAAACTCCAAGATGTCGCAGGACGAGGCGGTCGCGCTGATCACCTCGCCGCAGAACCAGTGGACGACCACGCCCCAGAAGATGATGACCTATCTCGACTATATGAACCGGGCGGGGCTCGTGACCGCGAAGGCCAAGGACTGGCGCGATCTGTTCTTCGCCCCGCTCCATAACGCTTCGGGAAGCTGACCGCCGTCGCCGGTGCAACGGGCCGCCGCAAGCGGCGGCCCTCATTCGAACCGAAGAAGACCGATGAACACTCGAACCTCCACCGAAACCGCCCTTCCCGGCGGCGGGGACCTGACGGTGCGCGTCTGGCGCGGGGCGGAAGCGGGCGGATTCCAGGAGTTCGCCACGCCCCGCCGCGCCAACCAGACCGTGCTTGATGTCGTCACCGAGATCCAGCGCGAGCAGGACCCCTCGCTCGCCTATCGCTTCGCCTGCCGGGTGGGCATGTGCGGCTCCTGCGCCCTGGTCGTGAACGGGAGCCCCCGCTGGACCTGCCGCACCCGCGTCGCGCAAGTCGAGGAAAACGGCCTGCTCACCCTGGAGCCGCTGCGCAACCTGCCGGTGGTCAAGGACCTGGCCGTCGAGATGGAGCCGTTTTTCCAGAAATGGACGCAGGCTCACGGCTATTTCGAGCCGGGCGCGGAGCCGGCGGCGGATTTCGCACCCGTGGCGCCCAGCGCGCCGGAACGGCAGGAAGCGGATGCCGGCATCGAATGCATCAATTGCGGCGTGTGCTATTCCGCTTGCGACGTGGTGTCCTGGAACCCGGACTATCTCGGACCGGCGGCCCTCAACCGCGCCTGGACCCTGGTCAATGACGTGCGCGACCAGGGCCAGGATGCCCGGCTCGCGGCGGTGTCCGGCGATGCCGGTTGTCATTCCTGCCACAGCCACATGAGCTGCACCGAATATTGTCCCAAGGGCCTCGCGCCGACCTTCTCCATCGCAGGCCTGAAGCGCGCCACAGCCAAGCGCATCTGGAGGGGCGGACGATGACACCCATGCTGTACCTTGCCCAGCGCGCGACCGCCCTCATCCTCGCGGTGGCCGTCAGCGTGCATCTGGCGACCATGATCTATGCCGTGCGCGGCGGATTGTCGGCCGGCGAGATCCTTGCCCGCACGAACGGCAATCGCTGGTTCCTCGCCTTCTACGCGCTGTTCGTGGTGGCCGCATCCATCCACGCGCCCATCGGCCTGCGCAGCGTGCTGCGCGAATGGACCTCCTGGCGCGGGCGCTCGCTCGACCTCGCCATGGTGGCGTTCTGCCTGCTGATCCTCGTGCTCGGCCTGCGGGCGGCATTCGCGGTTTACCGGCCATGAGCATCGCCCATACGCATCTGCGCGCCTCGCGGCGCAAGCCCGGCTTCCTCGCCGCCGTCCTGCACCGCGCCTCCGGCGTCGCGCTGGCGGTTTTCCTGCCCATGCATTTCATCGCCCTCGGCACGGCGCTCGGCGGCGCGGACAAGCTCGAATCCTTCCTTCAGATCACCCATTACTGGCCGGTGCGGATCGCCGAATGGGGCCTGGTGAGCGCGCTCGCGCTGCACATGGCGCTGGGGCTGCGGGTGCTTGCCATCGAATTTCTATCGCTGCGCACCCGCACCGGCGCGCTGGTCGGCGCGTGCTGCGCCGCTGCGGTCGCGGTCGGCCTCGCTTTTCTCCTGAGCGGGGCATGACCATGATGTTCGGCGTGCCCCTCGCCACCCTTTCCGTGCTGTGGGCCGGCGCATTCATCGGCGCGCTTGCGGCCGGGGGCGCGGGCTTCGCCTTCGCGATCGCCGCCTCCGCGATCTGGCTGCATGTCCTCGATCCCATTCAGACCACGGCGCTGATCGTTGCCTGCGGCACGCTGCTTCACATCACTTTGGTCTGGCCGATCCGCCAATCCATTGATGGCGTGCGCCTCACTCCGTTCCTGCTGGGCGCGCTGATCGGCGTTCCCATCGGCGTCGTGATGCTGACGCGGGTGGAATCGTCCTCCCTCAAGCTCGCGCTTGGCACCGGCATGGCACTTTACGGGCTCTATGCCTTGCTCGCCCCGCGCCTGCCCCGTGTCTCCGGCGGCGGCCGGGCAGCGGATGCGGCAATCGGCTTCTTCGGCGGCATATTGGGTGGGCTCGGCGGCTATTCCGGCGTCCTGCCCACCATCTGGACCCAATTGCGCGGCTGGTCGAAGCCCGTGGCGCGGGGGGTCTACCAACCCTTCATCCTGTTCGCCCACGTGCTCACGCTCGCGCTGGTGGGTGCTTTCGCCATCGATCAGGACGGACTCGTTCTGTTCCTCCTTGCGCTTCCACCGCTGTGCCTCGGCGCCTTCGTGGGCCTGCGCATCTACGGGCATCTCGACGAGGTGCGCTTCAAGCAGATGCTGGCCGCGATGATACTCGCGTCGGGCGTGCTTTTTCTGATTTAGGAGTGATCCCATGGACTTGGACATGAGAGAGGTCGAGGCGGTCTGCGCGGCATTGTACGTGCAGGCGCTCAAGATCCTGCCGCCGGACATCAAGGCCGGCTTCAAGACCCTCGTGCAGAATGAGACCGACGCCACGGGCAAGACCATTCTCGGCACCATGGTGGAGAATATCGCGGTCGCCGAGCGCACCAAGAACATCCTGTGCCAGGACACCGGCATTCCCATCTACAATGTCACCATCGGCCGCAACGTCGCCTTCGACGGGGCCGAGCTGAAGGCGGCGATCCGGCGCGGCTGCGAGCGGGCGACCAAGGAAAATTCGCTGCGCTCCTCGGTGGTGCATCCCATCACCCGCAAGAACGACCAGACCTCATGCGGCATTCGCGTGCCCATCATCCATGTGGATTTCGACACCCGCGAAGAAACCGTCGGCATCGAGATGATCCCCAAGGGCTCTGGCTCGGAGAACGGTTCGTTCCTGAAGATGCTGCTGCCCTCCGACGGCATCAAGGCGGCGAAGCGCTTCGTGATCGACCGGGTGGTGGAACTGGGCGGCCGCGTCTGCCCGCCGACCATCGTCGGGGTCGGTCTCGGCGGGACCTCGGACCTCTGCATGCATCTCGCCAAGATCGCCGCGACGCGGCCCCTGCGCACCGTCTGTTCAGACGAGGAGGGTGCCAAGATCGAGGCCGAGCTGTCGCAGGCCGTCAATGAATTGGGCATCGGGCCGCAGGGCCTCGGCGGACGCTCCACCAGCTTCGCCGTGCATGTGGAAGTGGCCGCGACCCACATTACGCAGAACCCGGTAGCCGTGAACATCCAATGCCATTCGGCGCGCCGCGCCCTGGCGACCGTGACACCCGGCGGCATCGCCTTCAGCTGAGGATCGCCCCATGACCCATCATGTCCTCGACATGCCGATCGACGCCGATACCGCGCGCAGCCTCAGGATCGGCGACACGGTCACCTTGCGGCGCACGCTGTACGGCATCCGCGACGCAACCTTGATCCATATGTTCGACCGCGACCGCCGCACCCGCCTGGACCTCAACGGCCATGCCGTCATCCATACCGCGCCGAACGTCCATAAGGTACCTGTCTCGGCGGAGGCGCCGGTGGGCTACACGCCGTTCTGCATCGGCACCACCACGTCCATGCGCATGGAGCGCTTCACCCGCGCCCTGATGGAGCGCGAGGGCGTGCGGCTCATCATCGGCAAGGGCGGCATGGGGCCGGCGACGCTGGAGGCGTTCCGCGATCTCGGCGGCGCCTATCTCGCCATCGTCGGCGGTGCGGCGGCACTGGAGACAACCTGGATCGAACAGATCGAGGATATCGACATGGACGATCTGCATCCCGAAAGCCTGTGGCGCTTCCGCATCCGCGATTTCGGCCCGCTTCTGGTGGGCATGGATTCCCATGGCGGCTCGCTGTTCGCCGACGTTCAGGACGCCGTCGCCGCACGCCGCGACGCGGTGCTCGCCAGCATCGGAGCCAGCGAATGACGCCCGCCCTGCGCATTGTGGAAACCGACATCCTCATCCTCGGCGCGGGCGGCGCCGGCCTGTTTGCCGCGCTCCACGCCAAGAAGACCGCGCCCGACCTCGACGTGACGGTGGCGGTGAAGGGGCTGCTCGGTAAATGCGGCTGCACCCGCATGGTGCAGGGCGGCTATAATGTCGCCCTCGCGCCGGGAGATTCCGTCGAACGCCATTTCATGGACACCATCGAAGGCGGCAAATGGCTGAATAACCAGGATCTCGCCTGGACCCTCGTCACCGAAGCGCAGGTGCGCATCCGCGAGCTTGAGAACGAGCTCGGCTGCTTCTTCGACCGCAATCCCGATGGCAGCGTCCACCAGAAGGCCTTTGCCGGGCAGACCTTCGATCGCACCGTGCACAAGGGCGACCTGACCGGCATCGAAATCATCAACCGCCTGTCGGAACAGGTGTGGCGGCGCGACGTGCGGCGGTTGGAGGATCACCGGGCGCTGGACCTGATCCCGGCCGCCGACGGCTCGGGCCTTGCGGGCGTCGTCATGCTGGATATGCGCACCGGCGAGCCGGTGTTCGTGCGGGCGCGGGCGACCCTGCTCGCCACCGGCGGCGGTCCCACCATGTACAAATATCACACCCCCTCGGGCGACAAGACCTGCGACGGTCTCGCCATGGCGCTGCGCGCGGGCCTCCCATTGCGCGACATGGAGATGGTGCAATTCCACCCCACCGGCCTGCTGGCGGGCGAGGACACGCGCATGACCGGAACGGTGCTGGAAGAGGGGCTGCGCGGGGCCGGCGGGTGGTTGCTGGATTCCACCGGCGAGCGCTTCATGCATCTCTACGACCCGCGCGGCGAGCGCGCCACGCGCGACGTGGTGAGCCGCTCCATCATCCGCCGCATCCGCGATGGCTATGCCACGCCGAATGGGGGCGTTCATATCCAGATGAGCCATCTCGGCCCGGCCCAGGTGGCGAAGAATTTCAAGGGTATGGTGGAACGCTGCGCCGATTGCGGCTTCGATCTCGCAGGCGGCCGGGTCGAGGTGATCCCCACTGCCCATTATATGATGGGCGGCGTGGAGTTCGCCGGTGATTGCCGCACCGAGATGCCCCGCCTCTATGCCGCCGGCGAGGACACCGGCGGCGTGCACGGCGCCAACCGGCTGGGTGGAAACGGCGTCGCCAATTCCACCGTCTTCGGTGGGCTTGCAGGGCAGGCGATGGCCAAGGCCGTCACGCGCGAAGGCAGCTTCGCCGATGCCGACCGCGGTGCGATCGCCCGCAGCTTGGAGCGCGCATTCGGACCGCTCGGGCGCCCATCCCGCGACCTGCCGGCCATCCGCGCCGCGCTTTACGACACCATGTGGAACGATGTGGGCATCCTGCGGACGGCAGAAGGCCTTGAGCGGGCCGGTGCCGCGCTTTCGGACCTCGCGGCGGCGGTCACCCGCTGCGGCGCACCCGACAGCGAGCGGCGCTATAATCTCACCTGGATGGACCGGCTCAACCTCGAAAATCTCGTGGCGGTGAGCCAAGTCATCTGCGCCGCCGCGCTCGCGCGGACGGACAGCCGGGGCGCCCATTTCCGCGAGGATTTCCCCGAGACCTCCGACCTTGCGACCTCGCGCTACACCAAGGTGCGGCGCGATGGAGAAAACCTGTCCATCGCCACCGAGCCGGTCGCCTTCACGCGCGTCCGCCCGGGCCAATCCCTGCTCGACGAAGCGGCATAAGCCGACCTTCGCGCGCGTCTCCATTGCGGGAATACCAGATGACCACGCTCCGCGGAGCAGACATCGTCGCCAGGACGCTCGAAAGCCTCGGCGTCACGCGCATCTTCACCTTGTCGGGCAACCACATCATGCCCGTCTTCGACGCGCTTCTGTCGACGCGCATCGAAATCATCCATGTGCGCCAAGAAGCCGCCTGCGTTCATATGGCGGACGCATGGGGCCGCATGACGGGCGAAGTGGGCGTCGCGCTGGTCACCGGCGGTCAGGGCCATTCCAACGGCGCCGCAGCCCTGTTCACGGCGCTCGGTGCGGAATCCCCGGTCCTCCTGCTCTCGGGCCATGCGGGACTGAAGGAACTCGGCCGCGGCGCGTTCCAGGAAATGGCGCAAGCCGACATCGCCCGCCCGATGACGAAGGCATCCTGGACCGCCGCAAGCACAGCAGGCCTCGCCGATGATCTCGCCCGGGCGGTCCGCATCGCCCGGGAAGGACGCCCAGGCCCGGTGCATCTCAGCCTCCCCGTGGACCTGCTGGAAGCAAGCGTGAATGGCACAGGCTTCCTCCCCCCCGCCCCCGAACCGGTTCCCGGGCGCCATCCCGAGCCTGCGGCCCTTACGAAAGCGGCGGACATCTTGCGGCACGCAGAGCGGCCGTTGATCCTCTGCGGACCGGCGCTCTGCGACGTCTCCGGCAAAGCCGCCATGCTTGCGCTGGAGACAGCCATCGGCATTCCGGTGATCGGCATGGAAAGCCCGCGCGGCGTGAACGATCCGAGCCTCGGCAGCTTCGCCGAGATCCTGGCCCAGGCGGACGTTGTCGCCCTGGTCGGCAAGGCGCTCGACTTCACCTTGAAATTCGGCGATGCGCCGGCCGTGCCCGAGACGTGCGCCTTCATCGTCTTCGACCCCGATGCCGAACTGATCGCTCGCGCCACGCGAGGCAAAGGACCGCATCTTCTGGCGTCCGGCATCGCCGATCCTCGCCCGACGTTGGCGGACCTCGGCACGGCGCTTGCGGGCGTACGAATTGACAGCCCTTGGCTCTCGCAGGTGCGGGACGCCCTGCGCTACGTCCCGCCGGCCTGGGACAGCGCCGCCGGCTCGCCTGGCCGCCTGCATCCCGTGGAATTGTGCCGCGCGGTCGGCGCCTTCCTCGAGCGGCATTCCGGCGCGACCTTGATCTGCGACGGCGGGGAGATCGGCCAATGGCCGCAGGCGCTCATTAAGACCGAACGCCGGCTGGTCAACGGAGTCTCCGGCACGATCGGCGTCTCAATCCCCTTCGCACTTGCCGCCAAGGCGCTGGACCCACAGGCGCCGGTGGTGGCGATCCTCGGCGATGGGACGTTCGGCTTCCACATGGCGGAGTTCGACACCGCGGTCCGCTACGGCCTGCCGATCATCGCGGTGGTCGGCAACGATGCACGGTGGAATGCCGAGTATCAGATCCAGCTCCGCAGCTTCGGCGCCGAGCGCGCGCGCCATTGTGACCTGCTGCCCGCGCGCTACGACCAGGTCGTCGCCGCGCTCGGCGGCTTCGGTGCCTGCGTGACCCATGTGGACGAATTGCCGGATGCGCTCGAGCGGGCCCACGCCAGCGGCAGGCCCGCCTGCATCAATGTGATGATCGAGAGCGTACCCGCCCCTGTCATTCGCCGCGCCGCGCCCGGATAAGCCTGCCGTCCGCAGCGAACACGTGCCCATCAAAATCAAGAAGCAAAGGGAGTAACACGCATGTTCGGGACACGAGGAATAATAGCCGCTGCGATCCTGCTGGCGGGCGTGGGCGCCGTATCGGCCGAAATGGCGGAGGTGCGCATCGCCCGCCAGCCCAGCCTCGGCCACCTGCCGCTGATGATCATGGAAGACCAGAAGCTGGTGGAAAAGGAAGCTGCGGCGCGCGGCATCCCCGACCTTAAGGTGGGTTATTCGACGCTCGCCGGCGGCGCCGCCATGAACGATGCCCTGCTCTCCGGCGCGATCCAGTTCGCCGCGGGCGGCGTGCCGCCTCTTGTGTTGCTGTGGTCGAAGACCGAAGGCACCAAGATGCAGGTCAAGGGCGTGGCGGCGATGAACTCCATGCCGTTGCTGATGAATACCACCAATCCCAACATCAAGTCGCTGCGGGACTTTACCGATGCCGACAAGATCGCCTTGCCGGCGGTGAAGGTGTCGGTGCAGGCCATGTTCCTGCAGATGGCTGCGGAAAAGGAACTGGGCGAGGCCCATCGCAACGATCTCGACAAACTGACCGTCACCTTGTCCCACCCCGACGGCATGGCCGCCATGTTCGCCGGCCAGGTGACCGCCCATTTCACCGCCGCCCCGATCCAAGAGCTGGAGCTGAAGCGGCCGGGCGTGCACACTGTGCTGAATACGTTCGATATCCTTGGCGGCCCCTCCACCTTTAATGTAATCTGGGCGTCCTCTTCCTTCGTCGAGCAAAATCCGAAGATCTACGAGGCCTTCACGGCCGCCCTGGAAAAGGCGATCGGAATCATAAATGCCGACAAGCTGGCCGCCGCCGCGACCTATGTGCGCCTCACGAAGGATGCCAGCGACCTCGCCCTGATCCAGCAGATCCTCACGGATCCCCAGGTCACCTTCACCACGACGCCCCAGAGTATCCAGCAATATATCGACTTCATGGCCCGGACGAAGGCGATCCGCCGTCGTGCGGACAGCTGGAAGGAGCTGTTCTTCGCGAACATGCACGACAAGCCGGGAAACTGATTTCGAGTTTTGCAGCGGGGTAAGGGCGGGCAAACCGCAAAAGGCGATTGACGTTTTATCATATCTTATGTCTTATAAAAGACATGGGAATTCGGGGGCGAGCCTTCGACCCCTGGCCGACGAAGGAGGACCGCAGGAAATGAGCTCCAATCAAGAAACGCGAGGAAACGGGGACGGCATTCCGCACGTGCTCGCGCACAGCCCCAAGGACAATGTGGCGGTCGCGGTTGTCGAGGGTCTCGCCGCCAATACGCAGGCCTTCGGCGTCATCACCGAGGACAATTCCACCTTCGAGGTGTTCGTGAAGAGCGACATCCCGATCGGCCACAAGGTGGCGCTGGTGGACCTGAAGACCGGCGACACGATCATCAAATACGGGCAGGACGTCGGCCGGATCGTCGCCGACATCGCCAAGGGCGAGCACGTCCACGTTCATAATGCCAAGACGAAGCGTTGGTGAGGCCGAACATGTCCGAGAACATCACGATCAACGGCGAAAGCCCCACCAACCCATTCGTCGGCAGCGCCCCTGACCAGCTGGTCACCCCGGCCCTGTCGGCCGATCGGGCTTCGAGCGACTATGCCAATGCCACGGTCATGGGCTGGCGGCGCGAGAACGGGCGGGTTGGGGTACGCAACCATGTCGTTATCCTGCCCCTCGACGATCTTTCGAACGCGGCCTGCGAGGCCGTGGCGAACACTGTAAAGGGCACGCTGGCGCTGCCCCACGCCTACGGACGCCTGCAGTTCGGCGAGGATCTGGAAATCCATTTCCGCACCCTCATCGGCATCGGCTCCAACCCGAACGTAGCCGCGGTGATCGTGATCGGCATCGAAGACCAGTGGACCAACCGGGTGGTGGAAGGTATCGCCAAGACCGGCAAGCCGGTCGTGGGCTTCGGCATCGAAGGCCACGGCGATATCGCGACCATTGCCAAGGCCAGCTACCAGGCCAAGCGCTTCCTGCAATGGGCAACCGAGCTGCAGCGCGAGGAATGCCCGATCACCGACCTGTGGATTTCCACCAAGTGCGGGGAATCCGACACCACCACGGGCCTCTCCTCCTGCCCCACCGTGGGCAACATGTATGACAAGCTGATCCCGCACGGCATCTATGGCGTGTTCGGCGAGACCTCCGAAATCACCGGCGCCGAGCATCTCTGCAAGGAACGTGCAGCCTCGCCGGAGATTGCGGACAAGTGGTACAAGATGTGGAAGGCCTATCAGGACGACGTCATCGAAGCGCACAAGACCGATGATTTGTCCGACAGCCAGCCCACAAAGGGAAATATTGTCGGCGGCCTCACCACGATCGAGGAAAAAGCCCTCGGCAACCTTGAGAAGATCGGCCACGAGTGCACCTATATCGATGCGCTCGAACCTGCCGAGGCGCCCGCCAAGGGTCCCGGCCTCTATTTCATGGACACGTCCTCGGCAGCCGCCGAATGCGTGACCCTGATGGCGGCCGCCGGATACGTCGTGCACACCTTCCCGACCGGGCAGGGCAATGTGATCGGCAATCCCATCGTGCCGGTGATCAAGATCTCCGGCAATCCGCGCACCATCCGCACCATGGGCGAGCATATCGATGTGGACGTCTCCGGCGTGCTGCGTCGGGACATGACCATCCCCCAGGCCGGCGATGCCCTGATCGACATGATCGTGCGCACCGCCAACGGTCGCCTCACCGCTGCGGAATCCCTCGGCCACCGCGAATTCGTGATGACCAAGCTGTATCGCAGCGCCTGATCGCGCCCTGAGATCCCGGCCCGTCGCTGTGGGGCGGCGGGTCGGTCCCTCAAACAAAACGGCCCGCCGGTCTCCCCGGCGGGCCGTTTTGTTTTGGAGGGACTGCGCGTGAGCGTCGGGCAAGGGGACCCCCGGCCGTGGCCGGGGGGCTTGGATCAGCCGCAGCGGCTGTTCAGATCGTCCAGCAAGGCGTCGGGAACGCTGATCCCCTCTTGCGCGGCGCGCGCGCGCAGGCCGAGGCGGCGGTCGCCCGGCAGGCGCGTGCCGGGCTGGGCAAGGATCGCCCCCAGCAGCACTTCCAGCCGGTCGGCGAATGCCGCCCCGCCGAGCCGCTGCGGGTCCATCACCAGGAACAGATGGCCGATGCGCGGGGCCGGCCCGTCGGCGGTGAAGAAGGACGAGGCCTCGAAGCCGAACTGCCCGCCGGTGAGGGCGGCGGCGAGGATCTCCACCATCAGCACCAGCGCCGCGCCCTTGGCATCGCCGATGGGCAGCATGGTGCCGGCGAGCGCCGCCTTGGCGTCGGTGGTGGGCTTGCCGTCCACGTCCAGCGCCCAGTCATCGGGGATCGGCTGGCCGCGCTGGGCGGCCACCATCACCTTGCCGCGCGCCACCTTGCTGAGCGAGGCGTCGATCACCAGCGGCGGCTTGTCCCGGCGCGGGGTGGCGAAGGCCACGGGATTGGTGCCGAACACGCCGAGCGACCCGCCCCAGGGCGCCATGGCGGCCGGGGAATTGGAGAAGGCGAGGACGGCGAAGCCCTGCTCGGCGAGGCGCTCCACATGATGGCCGAGCACGCCGGCATGATGGGAGGCATGCACCGCCACGGCGACCAGCCCGGTTTCCGCCACCCGGCCCGCCGCCGCCGCGAGGCCGGCGGAGATGGCGGGGAAGGCAAAGCCGGTGCCGGCATCGACCCGCAGGGTTGCGGTGGCGGTCCAGTCCAGCGCGGGAACGGCAGACCCGTCCACCTTGCCGGAGCGCACCTGATCGGCATAGGCCGGCAGGCGCGAGAGGCCGTGGCTGGCGATGCCGTCGGCCTCCGCCGCCACCAGGGCGGCGGCGGTGATCTCGGCCGAGTCCGGCGTGCAGCCGGCGGCCCGGAGCACGTCGCGGGCGAGCGCGTGGGCGCGCTCCAGGGAAATCTGGCTCATGGGTTGCGCGCCTTCAGTTCCCGCGCCACGTCGGCGGCGATGACCGCGCTGACGCGGACATTGGATTCCACCGTCACGCCGGCGATATGCGGGGTGAGGATCAGGTTGGGCACGCCCACCAGCGGGCCGCCGCCGGCCAGCGGCTCGCGGTCGAACACATCCAGCATGGCGCCGCCGAGCCGGCCGGCGGTGAGGGCATCGGCCAGCGCCGCTTCGTCCACCACGCTGCCCCGGGCGGCATTGATGAGGACGGCATCGCGCTTCATGCGGGCCAGGGCTTCGGGGCCGATGAGGCCGCGCGTGCTGTCGGTCAGCGGCACATGCAGGCTCACCGCATCGCTGGTGGCCAGCAGGGCATCGAGGGTCAGGGGCGTGACGCCGAACTGGGCGAAGGCCGGATGGTCGTCGGCCAGGAACGGATCATAGGCGACCACCCGCATGCCGAGCGCCGTGGCGCGGCGGGCGGTGTCGCGGGCGATGGCGCCGAAGCCCACCAGGCCGAGCGTGCTGCCGCTGGCTTCGCGGCCCATCAGGCGGGTGCGCGGCCACGCGCCGGCGGCGACCTCGGCGGTCGCATGATAGGCGCCGCGCAGCAGCATCAGGACGCCGCAGATGACATATTCCGCCACCGCCAGATCATTGGCGCCGGTGGCCGGGCAGACCGTGATCCCGCGCGCCCGGCAGGCCTCCACATCGATATTGTCGAGGCCGACGCCGAGCCGGCCCACCACCGTGAGGTGCGCGCCGGCGGCGAGCACCGCGCCGCGCACCTGGGTGCGGTTGCGCACGATCAGCGCGCGGGCCTGCGGCAGCAGGTCAATGAGGGCGTCCGTCCGGTCCACCAGGGTCGGATCATAGACCACCTCATACTCCGCGCGCAGCGCGTCCAGGGCGCTCTCGTCCATGAATTCTGTGACAATGATATCTGGCATGGCAGGTCCGTCAGCGAAGCGGGGAACATGCGCGTCACCCCTCCACCTCGACGGTTCCGGAATGCGTGACGGCGCACCTTAACTCTGCTATCATATATAAGACAGATGACTGGCACAATGTCCGTTCGGGTCGCTCTGGCATTTCCCGTGATTTATCCGTTATATGGCAGGGCTGACAGGACGCGGGTTCGGATCAACAGCGCAGGGCCTGGCCTGGCATCCGGGGGGCCGCCGGCGCGCGAAGCGGAGTTCGACGGTTTGGAAATGAAGCCGCTGTACCGGCAGGTGCGGGAAACGCTGATCCGCCGCATGGTGGACGGGGTCTGGGCGCCGGGTGAACCGCTGCCGAGCGAGATGCAGCTCGCGGCCGAACTGGGCGTCAGCCAGGGCACCGTGCGCAAGGCGCTGGACGAGATGGCGGCGGAGAACATGGTGGTCCGCAAGCAGGGGCGGGGCACCTTCGTCGCGCGCCATGACGAGGACCGCATCCTGTTCCAGTTCTTCAAGCTGGTCACGGATGACGGCGAGCGGCGGTTTCCCGAAAGCCGGGTGCTCTCCATCGGCAAGGCGCGCGCCTCGGCCGCCGAATGCGCCGCGCTGGCGCTGGACAAAGGCAGCCGGGTGATCCGCATCCGCCGCGTGCGCTCGTTCGACGCCGTGCCGCTGATCGTGGAAAATCTCTCGCTGCCGGAGACCCTGTTTCCCGGCCTGACCGAGACCGGAATTCCCAACAATCTCTACGGCCTCTATGCCGCGCGCTATGGGGTGACGGTGGCCCGCGCCCGCGAGCAGCTCAAGGCGGTCGCGGTGCCGAAGGAGGATGCGGCGGAACTCGGCGTCGCCGCCGGGACGCCGGCCTTGCTGATCGACCGGCTCGCCTTCTCGCTCGACCAGATTCCGGTGGAATGGCGCCTCAGCCTCTGCCTCACCGACGGCTTCCACTATCTCGCCGATTTGACCTGAGGATTATCCAAGCTTCTTCGGAGCGCAGCAGGGGTAATGACTGCGTATCATCCGGCGGTCTCACACTGGCGGAAGTTCCAAGATTTGGAGCTATTGATGCCCTCGACTTTTGGATCGCCCCGCGCAACCATAGCGCGATCTGGGAGGGAAGCATGGACGCAAGGATCTCCGCGCAAGCGGACTTTAAGGATCGACTGGTCGAAGTTGCCAAAAAGGCCGCTCTCAACGCACCGCGGTGTGGAAATGAGGAATCGACCAAGATGTTCTTGGTCTTGCCGGTGATTGGATTTCTTGGCTACGACGCCATGGATCCAAATGAAGTATTTCCCGAGCAT
>NCEH01000052.1 GCA_002304505.1 Rhizobiales bacterium 32-66-11
GACGATCTCACAGGGGCAAGCCGCCGCCCACGATGAGAGCGGCATAGAGGTGTTCTACAATTTTGCCATCACGCCTGCCGTGCGTCTGATCCCGAGCTATCAGCATATCTGGCATCCGCTTGCGGCCGAAGTCGCCGAACGGCAGGACAGTGCTGACATCTTTCAGCTCCGCCTCACGACTGCGTGGTGATCTTTAGGGCCCCGTTACTCGCCAGCAAGGGCCAGTGCTGCTCTCTGCCCGGTGCACACCATGCGTGGGGTCGCAATGCGGGCCTTCGCCTCAACCATATTCTCCTCAGTCCCGCAGTCGCCGATCGCCTGGTCGCGGCCGATGGCGATGAAACCGTCCGAAACTGGGAGAAGGCGAGCGATCATGTTCCTGTCCGGATCGAGTTAGCCGCCTGAAAGCAGACGCTCCGAACTTCGGCTAACGGTCAACAGCACCATTTGCGCCGGGATTGCCCCACAGGCATCGTTTCCGCTCGCGATGGCAAAGCGGAACACTCTGCCAATGGCTGATCGCATACGGCGTGCCGTCTCGCGGCGGCCATTGCGCTCGACCTGCTGTAGGATTGCGAGAATCTCAACCGATGTGATTTGAGTGATCGGGCGATTCGCCAACGCCGGTCCGGCGAGAGTCTCTAACATCCAGCGGTTCTTGCTCATCGTGGCGGCGGCTTGTCCTTCGGCTTGGCGTTGCGAAGCGCGAGGTCGGCGAGCGACACGTATAGGCATCTCTTTTGTAGGCACGCGGCCGATGCCTACGAACATGCCTACAAATCGATGAGATGCAACGGCACGGCGAGAGACGTCACGACCCCTTTAAAGGGGTTCAAGCCGCTGATTTTAAATGAATTTGAAGCTTTGCGAGACGCTCTGAGAAGAGCGCTTGGTGCCCAGGAGAGGACTCGAACCTCCACGACCGTTAAGCCACTGGCACCTGAAGCCAGCGCGTCTACCAATTCCGCCACCTGGGCTCGAAGGCCTTGAGCTTGCCAAGAAAGATTGCCGGATCAGCGTTCGTGCGGTGGATAACTTTTCCGCGCACGGTTTCTTCGGCCGGCACACCGAGCACCGGCCGCTGAGTCGCGCGCCGGGCCTGACGGCTTATCGCCAGGCCATGGCTCGAAATCGGTTGGGCGCCGGGCGGCGCGTTACTGCCCCGCCCGGCGCAAACCGTCTCAGCTGTTGGTGAAATGGGGCGGACGCTTCTCGGAGAAGGCGGCCATGCCTTCCTTCTGGTCCGCCAAGGCGAATTGGGCATGGAACACCCGGCGCTCGAAGCGGATGCCTTCCGAAAGCGTGGTCTCGTAGGACCGGTTGACGCTTTCCTTGGTCATCATGGCCACGGGCAGCGACATGGCGGCGATGGCGGCGGCGACCTTCAGCGCCTCGTCCACCAGATCTGCGGCCGGCACGATGCGCGAGACGAGGCCCGCGCGCTCGGCCTCCTCCGCCCCCATCATGCGGCCGGTGAGGCACATTTCCATGGCCTTGGCCTTGCCCACGAAACGGGTGAGGCGCTGCGTGCCGCCGGCGCCGGGCATGACGCCGAGCTTGATTTCGGGCTGGCCGAACTTGGCCGTATCCGCCGCCAGGATGAAATCGCAGCTCATGGCGAGTTCGCATCCCCCGCCGAGCGCGAAGCCGGCCACCGCCGCGATCACCGGCTTGCGGGCGCGCGAGAGGCGCTCCCAGGAGGTGATGAAATCATCCAGATAGGTGGCGGGATAGGTGAAGTCCTTCATCTCCTTGATGTCGGCCCCGGCGGCGAACGCGCGCTCCGACCCGGTGAGGACCATGCAGCCGATCTCGCGGTCTGCCTCGAACAGGTCCACCGCCGTATTCAGCTCGCTGATAATCTGCGCATTGAGCGCGTTCAGGGCCTGCGGCCGGTTCAGGCGGATCAGGCCGACACGGCCGTGGGTTTCCACCAGGATGGTCTCATACGCCATTCTTCATCCTCCCTCGCGCGCGAGCTTGAAGCGCGCGCGGCGTCCCTGCTGTAGCACTCCAGCGCGAGGCGCCCAATGCCCGGAACGGTCCGCGCGCCTGACGGATTTGGCCAGGAGCGCGGGAGGTGCGGGGGAATCAGCGCTGGCAGGAGGGGCAGAAGAAGGTCGAGCGGGCGCCTTGCACCATGCGCTGCACCGTGCCTTTGCAATGGCGCGTGGGGCAGGGCTCGCCCTCCCGGTCGTAGACCCGGAAGGCATGCTGGAAATAGCCCAGCTCCCCATTGACCTGCCGATGATCGCGCAGGCTCGAGCCGCCGGCCTGGATGGCCTCGCGCAAGACATCGCGGATCGCCGTCACCAGGCGCTCGCCGCGCACGGTCGGGCCGCCGGCCTTGGTCGCCAGGGTGGAGGCGAGGCGGCGCGGCGAAAGATGGGCGCGGTGCAGCGCCTCGCAGACATAGATGTTGCCCAGCCCCGAGACCACCTTCTGATCCAGCAGCGTCGCCTTCAGATTGGACCGACGGCCCGCGCACACCCGCGCCAGATGGGCGGCATGGAAGAAATTGCCCAGCGGCTCCGGGCCAAGGTTGCGCAGCAGCGGGTGGCTCTCGAGCCGATCATAGGGCACGAGCAGCATGGCGCCGAAGCGCCGGGGGTCATTGAAGGTCACGGTCGCACCGCTGGAGAGATGGAGCACCACGTGATCGTGCGGCCCCGCTTCCCCGCGGGGATAATGGAAGCCGCCGGGACGGCGCACGTTGGGACCACCCTCGATGCGGATCGACCCCGACATGCCGAGATGCACCACCAGCACCTCGCCGCCGTCGAGATCCGCGAGGAGATATTTCGCCCGCCGCCCGACCGCCTCCACGCGGCGGCCCGCAAGGCGCTCGGCGAAGCTGTCCGGCAAGGGCCAGCGCAGGTCCGGCCGGCGCGCTTCCACGGATTCGATAACGGCCCCTTGCAACACCGGCATAAGACCGCGGCGGACGGTCTCCACCTCGGGTAATTCGGGCATTTTTTCCTTTGCACTCCGCGGGGCTGGTCGCCCAGACATCCGCCTCGATTCGTGACGCTCCGATGAAGCTACCTGCGCGGCACGGCGACGCAAGGTGCAATTATGGCCGCGCACACCCGCCCGCGTGCACTCATTCGGCGGCGCCGTGGAGGCCGAGGCGCAGCGAAGACTGCGTTGACGCCGCGCCTGCGGCCGGACCCGCCCCGGCGATCGCACCCGCGCCGTCCCCACCATTTTGCGCGGGCATCGCGTGTGCGGGAATGGGCGGGACCTCGAATTCCAGCTGTTCGAGCCGGTTGCCGCGCTTGGCGATCTTGTCGGCGGAGATCAGCACTTTCGAGACATCCTCGCCGACCTGGGCGAAATGGCGCGACAGTTCGCCCACCCGCTCGCGCAGGCGCCCCACATCCGCCACCAGAGCACCGACCTCGGCGCGGATCTGGTCCGCCTGCTCGCGCATGCGCGCATCCTTGGAGATCGCCTGAACCAGCTGGATCGCCAGCATCAGCAGCGAGGGCGAGACCAGCACCACCCGCACGCGGAAGGCGCGCTGGACGATATCGTCGAAATTCTCGTTGATCTCGGCATAGACGGATTCGGACGGCACGAAGATCAGCGCGATATCCTGCGTCTCGCCCGGCACCAGATAACGTTCGGCCACATCATTGATGTGCTTCATCATGTCCTGGGTCAGGCGGGCCGCGGCATGCTTGCGCCGTTCCGCGGTCGGCGCCTCGCGGAAGGCGGTGACGGCTTCCAGGGGAAACTTGGAATCCACCAGCAGCGGGCGCGTATCCCCCGGCAGGAAGATCGCGCAGTCCGGCCGCCGGCCATTGGACAGCGTGTGCTGGAAGGCGAAGCTGCCCCGCGGCAGGCCATCGGCGACGATCGCCTCCATGCGCGCCTGCCCGAAGGCGCCGCGTGCCTGTTTGTTGGAGAGCGTCTCGCGCAGCGAAATCACCTGGGACGACAGATCCGTCAGGCTTTTTTCCGCCTTTTCCACCATTACCAACCGCTCGGCCAGCTTGGTGAGGCTTTCATGGGTGGCGCGGGCGGAGATGTTGAAGCTTTCGCCGAGGCGATGGGAAGTGGAATCGAGTCGCTCGGAAACCGCCCTTGCAAGTTCGCTTTGGCGCTGGGCCAGCACTTCCGCCATGGTCTGGACCCGGCCGGAGGTTTCCGCCTGGATGCGGGCGAGATCGCGCATCCGCGCTTCCATCTCCAGGGCGCGGGCGGCAGCCTCCTCCGCCTCGTCGGCGCGCTGGCGGGCGGTGCGCCTGGAGGCGAAGAGCATCAGTAACAGCAAGACGAAAACGCCGCCCGCGATGGCGGCGAGCGCGGCGCCGGCGGTTATGGCTTGACCTGCGAGAAAAAACAGCACGTCGCTCATCAGCTTCCATAACCCGATTCTTGCACCGAACAAAGCGCGAACATGTTGACGGCGCGCGGACCTTCGCCTATCTGCGTTTCATGTCCATACGCCCCATCCTCATCATCCCGGAACCCAAGCTGCGGCTCATCTCCGAACCGGTCGCCAAGATCGACCACGAGGTGAAGAAGCTGGTCGCCGACATGTTCGAGACCATGTACGACGCGCCCGGTATCGGGCTCGCGGCGGTACAGGTGGGCGTGATGCGGCGCGTGGTGACCATCGATGCCACGCGCGAAGGTGAGGAGAAGAAGCCTCTCGCCTTGATCAATCCGGAAATTATCGCCTTTTCGGACGAACTTTCGGTTTACAGCGAAGGCTGCCTCTCGATCCCGGAATATTACGAGGAGGTGGAGCGGCCGGCGCGGGTGACGGTGCGGTTCCAGACCCTCGAGGGGGCGACCGTCGAGACCGAGGCGGACGGCCTGTTCGCGACCTGCATCCAGCACGAGATCGACCATCTGAACGGCGTGCTGTTCATCGACCATCTGTCCAAGCTCAAGCGTGACCGTGTGACCAAGAAGTTCGCCAAGGCCGCCCGCCGGGAGGCCGAGGGGTAAGGCGTCCCACAGAGGTTGCATAGCGGCGTGCAAATGTGCCGCGGGTTGAGTTCAGGCAATCGGGCACGACGGTCCCGCCAATGGCGCGCCCATTCCCTGCCCCGGGGGTTCCACCGCGACAGATGGGGCCCATCTGCCGCAAGCGGGTGGATCCGAGAGTCCTTGATCGCCGCCGCGCACGTGGTCGCGCGCGGCCCCAACCACAGCCTGCCGCATCGCCCGGCGCGGGGCGGCGGCGGAGACGATACTGATGCGCATCGTGTTCATGGGCACGCCGGATTTCGCGGTGCCGACCCTTTCCGAGATCGTCGCGCGCGGCCATGAGGTGGTCGCCGTCTATAGCCGCGCGCCGGCGCCCGCCGGCCGGCGCGGGCTCGACCTCACCCCTTCCCCGGTCCATGCAGTGGCGGAAAAGTTCGGCCTGCCGGTGCTCACGCCCAAAACCCTGCGCACCGATGAGGCGGCGCAGCAGATGCGCGACCTTCAGGCCGACGTGGCGGTGGTGGTCGCCTATGGGCTGATCCTGCCCCAGCCGATCCTGGATGCCCCGGAACTCGGCTGCCTGAACCTGCACGCCTCCCTGCTGCCGCGCTGGCGCGGGGCGGCGCCGATCCAGCGCGCGGTGATGGCGGGGGACACGCAGACCGGCATCGCCGTCATGAAGATGGAAGCCGGGCTCGATACCGGCCCGGTCGGCGTGCTGGAGCGCGGACCTCATGGGGCGGGCGCTGGCGGCCCTGGAACGGGGCGGGCTGCACTTCACGCCCCAGACTGAGGACGGTGTCCTCTATGCCGCCAAGATCGCCAAGAGCGAAGCCCGCATCGACTGGAGCCGGCCGGCAGGCGAAGTCCACAACCAGATTCGCGGCCTGTCCCCCTTCCCCGGCGCCTGGTTCCCGCTGGGTGCGGACGAGGCGCGGGTGAAGGTGTTGCGCTCCACCCGCGCCGAGGGACGCGGCGCGCCGGGCGAGGTGCTGGACCATGGCCTCACCATCGCCTGCGGCGAAGGGGCGGTGCGGCTGGTGCAATTGCAGAAGGCCGGCAAGCAGCCCATGAGCGCGGACACGTTCCTGCGCGGCAATGCGATGCCCCCCGGCACGCGGCTCGGCTGAACCGTGCCCCGCTACAAGCTCACCATCGAATATGACGGCACCGCATTCGCCGGCTGGCAGGTCCAGGCGGCTCTTCCCACCGTCCAGGGCGTGCTGATGGAGGCGGTGGAGCGGTTCACAGGCACCCGCACCCATGTGGCCGGCGCCGGCCGCACCGATGCCGGCGTACACGCCACCGGGCAGGTGGCCCATATGGATCTTGCCCGCGACTGGCGCACCGATGTGGTGCGCGATGCCCTCACCGCCCATCTGCGGCCCCATCCGGTGGCGGTGCTCGCCGCCGAGCGGGTGGGGGATGATTTCGACGCGCGCTTCTCGGCCACGAAGCGGCATTATCTCTATCGTATCGTGAACCGGCGGCCCGACCTTGCCCTGGAGCGCGACCGGGCGTGGCGCATTGCCCAGAAGCTCGATGCGCAAGCGATGCATGTCGCCGCCCAACGCCTGCTGGGCAAGCATGATTTCACCACCTTCCGGGCCGCCGAGTGCCAGGCCGCCTCACCGGTCAAGACGCTCGACCAGCTCGACGTGGCGCGGATCGGCGACGAAATCCGCGTCACCACATCCGCCCGCTCCTTCCTGCACCACCAGGTGCGCTCCATGGTGGGCTCTCTGTTGCGGGTCGGCGAAGGGCGCTGGAGCGCTGACGATCTGGCGGACGCGCTCGCCGCCTGCGATCGCCGCCGGTGCGGCCCCATGGCGCCCGCCGCCGGGCTGTATCTCGCCGCCGTCAGCTATTGAACCGGGATCAAGCCGCCCCCGCCCTGTGTGCGGCGCGGAGCTGGCCTGCAACCCGAGGCTGAGCCGCACGGGAACAAGATGGGTGCGCCGGCATTATCTCAGGCAAGAGGCGGAAAAGTGCGTTTCGCCTCAGGTGCGTGAGACCATGATGAATTTCAGCCTGCCTCTTCTCGAACGGACCCTGCTGCGGCACGCCGGCTTCAACGCCCGCGCCACCGTGCGGGACACGGATTTCGTCGTCGCCCGTGTGGCCGATGCGGCTCCCTCCAACTGGTTGTTCTTCGATGGCGAGGAGACTGTGGACGCGTCCAAGGGCTCGCCGGTCATCATCCCCGGTGCGGCCTTTTTCGTCGACGAGGCGTGGCCGTTCCGCGACGGCTCTGCCGCCCAGGCGCAGGCGAACCGGCTGAACACCTTCGCTCCCGGCCGTGGCGATCTGTGGCGCGCGGTAGCGGTGCGCACGCTCGCCGACATATAAGCGCGAGCCTTATCGATGCTTTCGGTCAGCGCGGGCCACTTCGCGCGGCCATCGCGGCCATCGCCGCGACCACTAGGCCGCAGCCGAGCATCTGCATCGGCGCAAGGCGCTCGCCCAGCAGCAGCATCGCTCCGGCCACGCCGAACACCGGGATGAGGGCCAGGAACCCGCCCGCCACGGGTGCCGGCAGGTCGCGCAGCGCTGTGAGATAAAGCCACACCGCCATCGCATATTGGACCACGCCGGTCAGCACCGCGACCAGCACCACCCCGAGCGGCGGCACCTTCAATTCTTCCCACCCCGTGGCGAGGGCCACTGCCAGCAGGCCCAGCGCGAACAGCAGCCCGAGCGCTTGCTGAAGGAGCGCGAGCGTGAGGGCCGGCAGGCCGGCGACCATGCGGCTCGACGCCACCACATACAAAGCCGCAAACCCGGTGCCGACGAACACCAGCACGTCACCCCGCAGATCGCCCGTGCCAGGGTCGCCCGCGCCAAGGTCGCCGGTGCCAAGGTCGCCGGTGCCGAACACGGTGACGAGCAAGACTCCGAGGATGGCCAAAGCGGAACAGCCGAGCACCCAGGCAGAGGTCCGCACACCCAACAGCAGGAACGCCAGCAGGCAGATCAGCACGGGCTCGGCCGTGCTCAGCACCGTCGCATTGGTGGCGCTGGTCAGCGCAAGGCCCGGCACGCTTACCCCATAGGCAAGGCCCGGTTCGAGCAGACCGGGCCACGCGAGGGAGAGCCCACGTCCCACCCCCGGCAGGCGGCCGCCGCGCACCAGAAAGGCGACCGCGAGGAACCCGACGCTGCCCGCCAATTGGATCGCCAGCAGGGTGAAGGGCGCTATGGTGTGCAGCACATCTTTGGACAGGACAGTTGCCAGCCCCCAACAGGCGGCGGAGGCCACCACGGCCAGGATGCCGAACGCCGGCGTTCGGGCGTGTGGGCGCGGCAGCGCCGCGTCGGCGCCCGTCATGGGGCGGGCGCGCGGGGCGGGGACGCGATGCCGCTGATGCGCACCGCCTCGCATTCCACGGGACAAAGCGCTCCAGGGCAGGCGTTTTCGTCGCACAGGCGACACATGTGGTCGGCCTGCACCCGGCCGGTGGTCAGTCCCGTGAGCAATGTTGCCAGCATCGCGCCGAACTGTGCGACGTCCTGCGCATCCAATTGTGCCAGGGCCTGTGCGAGGGCGGCGCGGCGGGCCTCCAGGATGGCGGCATGGCGCGCGCGCCCCGCCGCGCTCAGACGCAGCACCACCTGCCGGCGGTCGGCAGGAGCCGCGGCGCGCTCCACCAGTCCGTCGGCGGCGAGCCCTTCCACCAGGCGCACCACCACCGAATGGGTCAGCCCCAATATCCCGGCAAGGGTACCGATGCTGGTGCCGGGATAAAAGCCGATCACCACCAGGGCCGCGGCCCCGCTCGGCCCGAGGCCGGCAGCCTTGCGCGCGGCCTCCTCCTGCACCCCCGCCAGCGCCAGCGCCAATGCGCCGAGGAGATTTTCGACTTGAGCTTGCTCCATGCGAATATGTATTCAGCATGAATATAAATTGTCAAGCGGATCGCGGGCGGACAATAAAAAAGGCGGGCCGAGCCCGCCTTTTTCGATGAAGAGAACCGCGCTCAGATGGCGCCGTTGATCCATTGCACCAGCTTCGCCTTGGGGGCGGCGCCCACCTGGCGGGAGGCGATCTTGCCGTCCTTGAACAGCAGCAGGGTGGGAATGGACATGATGCCGTATTTGGACGCCGTCTCCGGGTTCTCGTCCACGTTCAGCTTCACGATCTTCAGCTTATCGCCCAGCTCGCCGGACACTTCATCGAGGATCGGGCCAACCATGCGGCAGGGGCCGCACCATTCGGCCCAGAAATCCACAATGACGGGTGCGCCGGACTTGAGCACGTCCTGCTCGAAACTCTGATCGGATACTTTCTCAACTGCCATGGCACACCTCGAAGGGGGCGAAGGGGGAATCCCAGTGTGAGTGCAAGGTAGGTAGCCCCTCCCCCTCCCGTCAAGGCAAGTCGCGCCCTCGTGACCCCTGCCGATGGGTCAAAGACCCGCGCTGCGCGCCAGGGCGGCGGCGAGCGTCTCGGGCGTGAGGGAATGAACCACCGGCCCGCGCGTATAGACCACCATCGCCTCCACCGCCCGGCCGGGGAACGTCCGCCGCAGCACCTCGCCATAGATGGCAAGCTGGGAAACATAGGCGCCGCCGATCTCTTCCCTCACGCGCGGGGGCATGAAATCGGTCTTGAAGTCCGCCAGCAGGATGCGATCGGGCCAGACCGCCAGCCGGTCGATGCGTCCGGACACCGACACCAGCCTGTCCCCCGCCGCCATCCAGCGCCCGACGATGGGCACTTCCGCCACGCTCCCGGCGCCGAACAGTTCCGCAAGGCCCGCATGGTCGAGCACGCCCAGCGCCTCGGCCGCGAGGACGTCGTGGGTCTCGGCCGGCAAGGCAGAGGCGACATGCCGCAGAAGCTGGTGCGCCGCATCGCGCCGCATCGCCGGCTCAAGACCCGCCAGCCCGGCCAGCAGGCGGTGGATGAGATCGCCCCGCAGGATCGGATCGAGCCCGCCGCTCTCCAAGGCAGGGCGCGGCCCCGGCGCGGCGGGGCGCGGCGCCTGCTCCTCCGCATGGGAGGGCCGAAGCGGCGCGGCGGTGACGGGGGGCGTGTGCACGGGCGCCGTATGGACAGATGCAGGCGCGGCGGCGCCCCTCGCTCCGTGCGCGCCCGGTTCGCCAGCAGCCGCCGACCCGGACTCCGACGGCGCGGCGCGGGCGGGCGCAAAACCCTCGCCCTTGCGCCAGCGCAGCACCGGCCCTTGCGCGTACGGCGCCTCGACCTCCACCGCTTCCTCGGCGAGCGCGTCGCGCACGAGGTCGTACCAGCAGCCCTCGGGGCGCGCATGCGCCTTGTCCTTGCCGGGAAGGCGGGTCTCGGCGCCGCAGACGATCACCGCATCCTCCGCCCGCGTCAGCGCCACATAGAGCAGCCGGCGATATTCCTCGCGCTCGCGCTCGAGCGCCGCGCCGCGCGCGAGGCCGAGCACCGCGGGGCCGTCCTCCTTGCGCCCGGCGAGGATGGGAACGATACCACCCGCCCCGTCCGGCACCGGCAAAAGGCCCCCGGCGGTGCGCGACTTCGGCACGTCCACCGTATCGGCGAGGATGACGATCGGCGCCTCCAGGCCCTTGGCGCCGTGCACCGTCATCACGCGCACCTCGTCGCGCCCGCTTTCCATGTCGCGCTTGGTCTCCGCCCCGCCGCGCCGCAGGAAGGCGAGGAAGCCGGCGAGCGTCGCCGGCTCGGTGCTCTCATAGGTGCGGGCGAGCGCCATGAATTCGTCCAGCACGTCCGCCGCCTCGGGCCCGAGGCGCGCGAGCATGGCGCGCCGCCCGCCGTCGCGGCCGAGCACGCGGGCATAGAAATCGAACGGCCGCAGCAGCGGGGCTTCCCCGCGCCATTGCGCGAGCCGCGCCGCCGCCACCGCCCAATGGGGAAACCGCCCCGCCGCGCCGGCCAGTTCATCACCGAGCCGCCCGGCGCGCGGCGGGCACAGCGCAATCAGATCCTCGTCGGTGAAGCCGAACAGCGGGCTTTTCAGCGCACAGGCCAATGCGAGATCATCGTCGGGCGAAAGCAGCGCATCGCCCAGCGCCATCAGATCGAGGGCGGCGATATGGTCGGCGATGACGAGCCGGTCGGCGCCGGCCACGTCCACGCCGGGACCTGCCGTCTTCAGCGCGCGGATCACCGCCTCGAACAGCCGCCCACGCCGGCGCACCAGAACCAGCACGTCGCGCGCCTGCATGGCGCGGCCCTCGCGCGAGGGAATGGCGAGGCGCTCCGCGATGCCTGCGCGCACGAAGGCGGCGATGCGCTGGGCGAGCTGGTTCACCGGGTCGTCGGCCGAGACCGCATCGAGCGGCCGGCGCCAATCGTCCACCTTGGGTTTGGGGGCCGGCACGGTGGTGGGCCACACCTCCACCAAAGAGGGCGCATCGGCCCGGATGGCGGCATGGACGGGGGGCGCATTGTCGCCCGTGAGGCCGCGCCGCGCAGCCTCGTCGGCGAAAATGCGATCCACCGCCTCCAGCACGCCGGGCGCCGAGCGGAAGGAATGCGGCAGGCGCACATTGCGGAAATCCTTCGGCCCCGCCGCGCCGGCGAAGCGCGCGTGCATGTCGCCGAAGGTGCGCGGGTCGGCGCCCTGGAAGGAGAAGATGGACTGCTTCTCGTCCCCCACCACGAACAGGGTGCGCGTCAGTCCCTCGCGCGCGCCTTCGCCGGAGAAGAAATCGGCGATCAGGCCCTCGACCACCTTCCATTGCTCGGGGCTCGTGTCCTGCGCCTCGTCCACCAGCACATGGTCGATGCCGCGATCGAGCTTGAAATGCACCCAGGAGGCCGGCACCCGGTTCAGCAATTCGGCGGTGCGGCCGATCAGATCGTCGAAATCCAGAAGGCCGCGCTGGGCCTTTTCGCGGGCATAGCGGCGGCAGGCTTCCGCGCCCAGCGTCAAGGCGGCGTCGGTGCGCGCCAGCGTCTCCGCAGCGCGCAGGCGGTCCATCAGGCCGACGATGCGCTCCTTCTCAGTGTCGAGCCTCTCGCACAGCTCGGGATAGAGGCCGCGCAAGCCTTTCGTGAGAAAGCGCGAGGCGGCGCGCGGCTCGTATTTGTCGGTGAGGAACACCCCGAGATAGGCCGGCAACGCCTCGGCCTCGGAGCCGGCGACGGCGGCGAGCGCGAGCTGTTCGCCCAACGCCTGATCGGTCTTTGCCCCCTCGCGCAGGCAGGCGGCGATGCTCGCCCATTCGCTGCGCACCAGATGCGGGCTCGCCAGCATGTGCCGCCGCACGCGCTCCGGGGTCTCCTCCGGCGCCACGTCGAGCACCCGCGCCACCGCCGCGCGCCGCGCGTCCGCATCCCCGCCCAGCGGCTCGATGAGCGCGCGCGCGTCCACCGCCGCTTCCAGCAGCGCATCGACGCCGGCGTCCGACAGGGTTTCGATGAGCGCGGACAGCGCCTGCCCCAGCCGGCCCGTGGGCGTGCCGGTCGCCTCCACGATCAGTTCCGCGCGAATACGCGCCATGAGATCGAGCCGGCCGGCATCGTCCAGCTCGGAAAAACCCGCCGCGACTCCGGCCTCGAAGGGAAAGCGATGCAGCAGGCCGCCGCAGAAGGCGTGGATGGTCTGGATCTTCAATCCGCCCGGCGTTTCCAGCGCCGCCGCGAACAGCCGCCGCGCCCGCGCGCGCAGATCGCCATTGGGCGGGCGGTCGTCGATGCGGACAAGCTCGGCGTTCAGCTCGCCGTCCGAAAGCCCGACCCAGCGGCCGAGAATGTCCAGCACGCGGTTCGCCATATTGGCCGCCGCCGCCTTCGTGTAGGTGAGACAGAGGATCCGGCCCGGCGGCGTGCCGGAGAGCAGCAGGCGGATCACCCGCTGCGCCAGCACATGGGTCTTGCCCGACCCCGCATTGGCCGAAACCCAGGCCGAGCTTTGCGGATGGGAGGCCTCCCCTTGCCGGCGGGTGGCATCGGCCTTGGCGGCATTGGCGATCTGCGTGGCCGCGCCCGGACCGAGGCTGCTCATGCCTCGCCCTCCTCGCCGCCGCCGAGCGCCCACTCGCGCACCCGCGCCAGATGATCGTAAGCCCCGAAGCGCCCCTGCCATTGGGGCGCGGCGAGCGCGCGATAGCCCTGGTTCGGATCCTCGAAGGCCAGCAGAAGTTCCTTCAGCCGCGCCAGTGCATCCTCGCCCATCTGGGCGGCCGTGGTGTCCTTGTGCACGCCGGGCTTCTCGCGGCCGGGCTCGGCGCCGCCCTTCAGCTCCACATAGCGGAAATCCTCCACCTCGGCCGCCGGCACGTCCTTGAACGCGCCGCGCGCCGCCATGGCGGCTTCCAGCGGCAATTGGGGGGAGAAGGTCGCGCCCTGCCGGGTGCTCGGCGCGGTGCCGGTCTTGTAGTCGAGAATGGACAATCGCCCGTCCTTGCGCAGCTCGATACGGTCGGCGCGGCCGGTGAGGCGGAACGGGCCGCGCGTCAGCTCCATGTCCAGCCGGCCGGAGGTTTCCGGCACCACGCGGCGCAGCTCGGCGCGGCGCTCGCGCTCGAACGACACCACCCAGCCGGCGACGCGCTCGAACCGCGTCCACCACACCGCATGCTCGGCGGGATAGACCGCGAGCGGCGCGAACGCCGCCCGGCCGTGGGCCAGAAGCTGGTCGAGCGCGTCCGGCGGCAGGTCTTCGGGAAAGGCGGCGGTGAAGGTGCCGAGCGCCTCATGCAACGCGCTGCCCCGCTCCGCCCCGCCCGGCGCCGCATCCAGCGGGTCGAGCGGCCGCAGGCGCAGCACGTGGCGCGCGAAGATGGAATAGGGATCGCGCAGGAAGGTTTCGATCTCGGTGACGCTGAGCTGACGCGGCCGCAGCTCCAGCGGCGGCGCCGGGGCCGGCTGCTCCGCGCGCGGCACGCTCGCGCCCCGGTCGAGCGACGCCGCCGCAACCCGCCAGCCCTCGCCGCGCGCCCGCACCCTCGCCCAGCGCTCCTTGCCCACCACGGTCGCGAGCCGTTGCAGGAAACGGGAGGCGACGGTCTGCGTGCCCGCGACCTTGCCGGGATAGGTCAGGATCACCTCGCGCGCGCCGAACCCCTGCACGAAATCATGGGCCGACAGGCCGATGCGCCGTTCCGGCAAGTCGAGCCCCAATTCGCTGCGCATGGGCCGGCTCAGCCAGGGGTCGGTGCGGGTCTGCGGCGGCCATGCGCCTTCCACCAGCCCGCCGAGGATGATCCGGTCCACATGGATCAACCGCGCCTCCAGCGGGCCGAGAATGCGCACCTGCTCCTGCGCCTGCCGGGGCGGGCGGACCATCTGGTCGGCGAACAGGGCGCTGACGGTCTCGGCATAATCTTCAAGCCGCAGCGCCGGGCCGTCGGCGGCGCCGGCCGCGATCTCCTCGAAGGCGAGGGCGAGCGCTGAGCGCGCGGGATCTGCGTCTTCGACATCCAGCGGGCCGGCCATGGCCTCGAAGGCCGCGCGATGGGCGGCGACCAGATCCGGCAGCGGCGCCTTGCCGGTGCAGGCGAACAGCGGCGCCAGCGCCGCGCCGAGCCGCGCCACCAGATCGGCGGCCGCGGCAATGCCCGCATCATCGACACGGCGGCGCGGATCGGCAGCGCGCAGCGTATCGGGCGCGAAGGCGGCCACCGTCGCCGCCAGCCCGGCAATGCCGGCGCGCGGGCGCGGACCGCGCAGGGCGATCAGCTCCAGCGCGGCGACGGCTGCGCGCTTTTCCTCCGCTTCAAGCCCAAACCGCACCATGGGATGGGTCAAAAGGGCGAACAGCGGCCCCGGCGCGCAGTCCTCCGCCGCCACCCGCGCGACGAGCCGCGCCAACCGCCCGGGGGCGGTCTCGGCCAGCGGCACGCCGGCGGAATCGTCGATGGACAGGCCGAAGCGGTTCAACTCGGCCGCGACCCGGCGCGCAAGGTCGCGATCCGGCGTCACCAGCGCCGCCGTCTCGCGGGGACGCTCCAGCGTATCGCGCAGCACCAAGGCGATGGCGAGCGCCTCCTCGCGCGGATCGGCGGCGGCAATCAGGGTCAGCCCCTCCAGCGCCGCGTCGCGTGCAGCGTCCGGCAGGCGGGCCGCGAGCGAGGTCCAGCGGTCGGTGGTCTCCGACTGCCGCATGGCCTCGCTCAGCAGCCGCTCGCGCCCGTTCGGCCCGCGCGGCCCCAGCTCCACCACATCGCGCCGCCCAGCTCCGAGCAGCGGCAGCAGATGGGCAAGGCCGTATTGGGGATGGTCGGGCGCGAGCGTCGCCGGCGCGGTCAGCATCGCGAAGGCGTCGTCCTCCGCATCGAGATCGAGGCCGGGCAGCACCACGGCACCTTTAGGCAAGCGGGCGATGGCGGCCAGCAGCCGCGCGGTGGCGGGAAGCGAACCGGTGGAGCCGGCGGCGATCACCGGCCCCGCCGCGACGCCGAGCCGGGCGAGGCGGGATGCTTCCGCCCCCACCAGCACATCGCGCCGCACCGCCGGTTCCACCAGTTCCAGCGCGTCGAGATGGGCGAGCCAGGCGCGGCGGGCGATGCGCAGGAAATCCAGGCTAATCTCGAAATAGCGGTCGTGTTCCTCCGGCGCGAGGCCATCCAGGCGCGACCAGGCGACGCCGGCCGTGCTCATCTGGTCGAACAGGCGGCCGAGTTCATCGGCGAGCGCGACGGTTGCCGCCGGGCCCGCCGCCACCGCCGCCTGCCCCGCCCCTTCGGCCAAGGCATCGCGCCAGCGCTCCACCAAGGCGGCGAGGGCCACCCGCCGGTGCACGCTCGCCACCGCGCGCGGTGGCGCAAGCAAAGGCGCTTCCTCGGCGAACACGAGCGCATCCTCGTCCACATCGCCCAGCGGCACGATGCGCGGCAGCAGCAGGGCCTCGCCGCCGCTCGCCTCCAGCAAGGCGTCCGCGAACATGCGCCCCGCGCGCCGGGTGGGCAGATAGAGCGTGGCCGACGCGAGCGCCAGGGGATCGCCGCGCGGCGCGAAGCCGGGCACCAATTCCCCATCCAGCAAGGCGCGCGCCAGCGTGGGCAGGAACGGCGCCGAAGTGGGGATGGAGAAAACCTGCGTCATGACCACCCGAGGAAGGCGCGTCGCCGAGAGCGCACGCCGCTCCACCTTTCACGCTGGGCCGGCGAGTCGCAAGCGGCGGAGGCCGGCATAAGGCGCGGACCGGACCGCCGAAGCCGCTATCGCGCCGCGCTCATGGATTGGAGCACCGCCTCGCTCGGCCAGCAATCCACCTTGAGCCCAGCGGATTTCTGGTAGGCGCCGAGCGCCGCGCGGGTCAGCATGCCGGCCTTGCCGTCGATCTTGTCGCCATAAAGGCCGATCCGCGTCAGATGCTTCTGCATCGCCTCCACCGCACTGGTGCGCATCTGCGTCGAAGCCGCCCAGGGGGTCGCGAACGGCTGCGGGGTCACCATGCGGTCCGAGAGATGGCCGACGAACAGCACATAGAGATCAGAGAAATTATACTGCTTGATCACGAAGTAATTCTTCGTGGTGAGGAAGGAGGGGCCGTAGATCCCCTCCGGCTGGAGCAGAGAGGCGGGCTGCGCCAACTCGGCGGCCGAGGGCGAAACCCCGCCCAAGGGCACGAAGCCCGCGCGCAGCCATTCGCCGATCGGCCGCTGCACCTCGGGCACGCCGAGGGTGCAATCGGCATTGGCCGGCGCGCGCACCTCATAGGCCCAGCGCAGGCCCGGTTGCCAGCCCTTGTCGGCGAGCTGCTTGGCGGCGGAGGCCAACGCGTCCGGCGCCGAATGCCAGATGTCGACCCGCCCGTCGCCATCGAGATCGACGCCGTGCTTGTAATATTCGGACGGCAGAAATTGCGTCAGGCCGGTGGCGCCGGCCCAGGACGAGCGGAATTCCTTACGCGTCACCACACCCTCGTCGAGGATCTTCAGCGCCAGGATGAAATCATCGCGATACTGCTCCTTGCGGCGCCCCACATAGGCCTGCGTCGCCACCACGCGCAGCGCGTCATAGGGGTCGGTATAGCGGCCGAAATCGCTCTCGCGGCCCCAGATCGCCAGCACCATGGTGGCCGGCACGCCGAACTGCCGCTCAATTTGGTCGAGCGCGGCGCGGTGCTTCTGCATCAGCCGCCGCCCCTCGACGGCCAGCCGGGCGATGGTGGCTTCCTTCACATAAGCGGCCGGCACCTGCACGAACTCGGCCTGCGCCCGCGCGCCGGTCACGGGGCGCCCCGGCAAAGCGAGGTCGGGCAGCTTATAGTCCGGTTCGAGCCCCCGCGTTTCCCGCTCGAAGGTCGCGCGCGACACGCCCGCCGCCTGCGCCTCCGGCCAGAGCGAGGCGATGAATTGCGCAAACGCCGCGTCCGCCGCGCGGGCGGTGGATGGCAGGCCCAGCGCCACAAGCAACAAGGCGATAAGAAGGATGCGGCAGGCTGATCGCACGGAACCGCTCACGCTTCGAGAACCAGATAAGGCATGGGCAAGGTTAGCGCGTTTCCCGGTTTCAGGGAATCGGGTGCCGGCGGCCGGAGCGCTTGCAGCACAGCGCGCCGCGATCCTGCCTCCGCGATCGCGCCGAAACACGTCTTAACTCATTGCGCTGTCGCATTTTCCTCACGCGAACCGGTGTCCACTTCGCTCGAAAATGCTCTAATCGCTCGACCGGTGGATCGCTTCCTCCGCCGCGCCGATGGCGTCGGGGGTGCCGACATGCATCCAGACGCCTTCCAGCCGCAGGCCGAACAGGCGCCCCGCCTCGGCGGCGCGATCGAAGATGGTGTTGAGCGAGAACGGCCCCTGCGGCGCATCGGCGAACAAGGCGGGGGAGAGAATGCACGCCCCGGCATAGACGAAGGGCGACACCATGCGCTCGCTGCGGCGGACCAGCCGGCCCTCGGCATCCATGGTGAAATCCCCCGTGCCGTCATAGCCGATGGAGAGCGCGCTCGCCGCCACCAGAAGCAGCGCGTCCATGCGGGCGGGGTCGAACTGGTTCTGCAGGCGCACCAGGTTCGGCGTCACGCCCTCAATCCAGATGGTATCGGAATTGATCACCAGGAACGGCGCATCTCCCAGCAGCGGCAGCGCGTTCTTCACGCCGCCGCCGGTATCCAGCAGAAGGCCGCGCTCGTCGCGGATGTGCAGATGGGGTGGCGCGGTGCGGGTGGCGAGATGGGCTTCCAGCAGGTCGGCATGATGGTGCACGTTCACCACCGCCTCGCGCACCTCGGCCGCCTCCAGCCGGTCGAGCACATGGTCGATCAGCGGATGGCCGGCGACTTCCACCAGCGGCTTGGGAATGGTCTCGGTGAGCGGACGCATGCGCGTGCCCATGCCGGCGGCGAGCACCATGGCTTTTTGAACGGTCGTCACGTCTGAAGGTCCTTAGATGGCAGAACAGCCTCGTACCACATGCGCAACGAACCGAGTTCCTGATGCCCGAGACAACGCGCAAGATAGCGCCTAACCCGAGGAAGATGACGCAGATATTGCGGTTTCCCGTCGCGCTGATGGAGACGGGTGAAAATTCCGAGAATCTTGGTCGCCCGCTGTGCGCCCATCAGCGCATAGAGATGGGTGAAGGCACGCGCATCGAAGGTGGGATCGGCCTCGCGCCGCTGCGCCACATAATGGCCGACGAGGTGCAATTCCAGGTTTTCCGGGATGTCCACACGCGCGTCCTGCGCCAGGGACGCGACATCATAGGCCGCCGGCCCCAGCACCGCGTCCTGGAAATCGATCAGGCCCATGCGCTGGAGCCCCTCGCGCTGCGGCAGCCAGATCAGGTTCGGGGAATGATAGTCGCGCAGCACCCAAGTCTGCGGCTCGTTGAGCACCGGGCTCAGGGCATTGCGCCACAGCATCAGGAATTCGTCGCGCACCACCGCGTCGGCGCGCACGTTGCGGAACGGCAAATACCAGTCGAGCATCAGTTCCAGCTCGATCAGGAAGGCTTCCACCCCATAGACCGGCAGCACATAATCGCTCTGCGGGGCGATATGGAGCACGTGCGGCAGGGATTGGGCATGCAAAGCGGCGAGCACCTCGGCCGCGACCTCGTAGCGCGCCTTGATGGGCTCGGGCGGATGGCCTTCCAGAACCCCGCCGTCACCAAGATCCTCGATCACCAGCAGGCCCCGGTCGAGATCGGCGGCGTAAATCTGCGGCGCGGAAAAGCCTTGCGCCCGCAGGCCGCGCGCCATGGCGACGAAGGCCCGCACATCCTCGGCGAGATGGGCGAGGCGGCTATAGGGCAGGCCGCGCCGGATCGGCGGGCCGTCGGGCCGGCGCGGCGCGTTCATCAGCACCGCCGAGCGGTCGGGCAGCACGAGGCGGGCATAGGAGCGGCTTGAGGCATCGCCCTGCATGTAGCGCCGCTCCGCCGCGCCGAAGCCGGAGGCCTCGATCAGCAGTTCCGACACATGCAGCCGGTCGAGCCGCTCGATGAAGCCCCCGCTGCCGGAGAGGATCGCCCGCCGTCCCTCCGGCCCGAGATCGGGCGCAAGATCGAATGCGATGATGAGCCGGTCGGCGGCGAGGCGCTCGGCGGCCCGGTCGGGCCATTCCACGATGACGATGGAATCGGCGGAGAGTTCGTCCCAGCCGAGTTCGTCCAGCTCGTCGGGATCCTCCACGCGGTAGAGATCGGCATGCACCACATTCACCCGCGCGAACTCGTAGCCCACGAGGACGGAAAAGGTGGGGCTCGGCACTTCCAGCTGCGGATCGTCCGCGAGCACCCGCACCAGGGCACGGGCGAAGGCGGTCTTGCCGGCGCCGAGATCGCCGCGCAGCGCCACCAGATCCCCCGGCGCCAGCCAGGGCGCGAGCAGCGCCGCCAGCTGGCCGGTGGCCGCAAGGTCCGGCAGGTCCATGCGAAAGGCATTGGGAAGGCCGGGAACACGGGAAATCAGGGGGCTCATTCCGCAGCCTCGTCGCGGCGCGCTGCCGCAAGGGGAAACCGGCACACGGCCAGCGCGCCACCGCCCTCGGCCGTGCCGAGGGAGACCGAGCCACCGTGCAATTCCATGAACGAGCGCACCAGCGAGAGGCCGAGGCCCACCCCGCCGCGCTCGGCGCCCGCGCCGTGGGTTTCAAAACGCTCGAACACCTTGCCGGCGATCTCGCCCGCAATGCCCGGCCCCTGGTCGCGCACCGCGACGCTGAGCGCGCCCTCGGCGCGGCGCGCGCTCAGAGTTACGACCCCCTGGGGCGGCGACACGGCGATGGCGTTGGAGAGCAGGTTGAACAGGATCTGCCGCACCCGCCGCCGGTCGGCCGTGAAGGCGCCGATCTCGGCCGGGGCGTCGATGCGCAGGCTCACCTGCCGCTCGGCCAGCAGATCGCGCACCGCTTCGCCCACCGCTTCCAGGGTGGCGCGCACGTCCACCTCGCCGAGGTCGAGCGCCATGGCGCCGGCATCGATGCTGGCAAGGTCGAGGATATCGTCGATCAGGGCCCGCAGCGCGTCCGAGGACTGGCGCACATGGTCCAGGAATTCCAGCTGCTTGCCGTTGAGCGCGCCGATGCTCGGTTCGCCGAGCATATGGGCATAGCCGATCAGCGTATTGAGCGGCGTGCGCAGATGGTAGGAGACGTGGCCGACGAACGCATTCTTCAGCGCGTCGGCGGCTTCCAGCGCCTCGTTGCGCTCGATCAGCGCGCGCTCCACCTTCACGCTGTCGGTGACATCACGGAAGGTCACGAGCGTACCGCCGTCGGGCAAGGGCTGGGCGGCGCCGTCGAGCACCAGGCCGTCGGCGCGCTCCATGCGCAGATGGGTGCCGCTGCGATGTTCGAGCGCGGTGACGACGGCGCGGATGCGCGCCCAGCTGTCGAGATCGGCATGGAGCGGCCGGCACATGGCGGCGACCGCGTCGATATGCGGCTTGTCGCTCAACGCCTGGGCGCTCAGCGACCAGAGCGACAGGAAGGCATGGTTGTGCAGGCGCAGCTTGCCGTCGCTGCCGAACACGGCGACCGCCTCGGCCAATTCGTCCAGCGTCTCGCCCTGGATGCGGATCAGGCTGTTGTAGCGGCTCTCCAGCGCCATATGCTCGGAGACGTCCTCGAACAGATAGGTGATGCCGCCTTCGGCATTGGGGGTCACCACCACCCGCAGCATCTGCCCGCCCGGCAGGTGCCACCAGTCGTGGATCGGCTCCAGCGCGCGATAGGCCTCGCGCAATTGCTCGCGCCAGGCGCGGAAATCCGCCTGCTCGGGCACCTTGCGGGCGGTGCGCAGGGTTTCGAGCACCTCGCTCTCGGTCGGGCGCGTATCGAGGAAGGCGGCATCGAGGCCGAACAGGCCCTCATAGGCCGAATTGTGGAACGCGAGGCGCTCGTCGGCACCGAACATCACCACGGCGGTGGCCAATTGGTCCAGCGTGCGGCGATGGGCGGCGATGGTATGCGCCACCTCGGCCCGCGCCGCCTCCGCCTCCGTGATGTCGATGGCAAGGCCCCCTGCGCCGGCGGGATCGTCCACTTCCAGCACTTCGAGCACGCGGCGGCGCCCGCCCGCCACGAGCCGTGCCCGCGTCTGATAGGCCTTGCCTTCCCGGCGCGTGGCAGCAGCCGCCTCGCGGGCAGAAAGGTCCAGCAATTCCATGCTGCGCCCCACCGCCTCCTCGGGCGAGGGCGCGCCCACCGCCTGGGCGAAGGCCGGGTTCGCCCGCATCAATGAGCCGGCCGTATCGCGCAGCCACATGGGGAATGGGGCGGCCGCGAACAAAGTGGCGAGGATGCCGCGCGCGGCCGTCTCGGCCTGCGCGCGTTCCACCTGCGTAAGTTCCGCCTGCGCAGCTTCGGCCTTTTGCCCGCCCTCGGCCTTTGAGCCGGATGCCGGCGCGGCCCGCACGCTCAGCATGCGACTACCGTCGGTGGCGCGGCCCTCGGCGATCCAATGTGCGCCATCGGGCCCGGTGATGGGCAGCGCAAAGGCCCGCCCCTGCCCGCGCAAAGCCTCCAGCGGCGCGGCGAGCGCGGCCGCGGCGGGCGCGCCCAGCCAAGGCGCGAGATCGAGCTTCACCACGTCCTGCGGGGGCTTGCCTGCGGCGGGGATCTGATGATCGAGCATCGCCGCCGCGCCCAGCAGATGGGGCAGCGGATCGCCCACCACCCAGAGCACGGTGCCGAGCGCATCGCCGGCAAGCAGGCTTTTGAGCGCATAGGCATCGGCCCGCGCATGGGCGGCGCTGCGCAGGGCGGCCTTCTCATTGCGCGAAATCCGCCCGAGCCAGATACTGCACGCAATCGCCATCCCCACGGCGGCCGCGAGCCCGCCGATGCCGAGCGCGCTCCCGAGCAGCACCCCGGACTGCGCAGCGCTGGAAATGCCGAGGCCGGCGGCCGAGGCTTGCGGCACACCGCAAAGCAAAGCCGTGCCGCTCAGCAGGATCCGCGACAGGCGGGCCGCGCGCGCACCGTGGGGCATCTGGAGAAAAGCCGCGGATCGAGGCACAGCGAGTCGAGGCACAGCGAGTCCAGGCACACGGGCGGCCGGCCGCGCGCTTGATCGCAGGCACGCGCAAGCTGCTCCGGTGGCCTTCACGGCCCTGTCCGAACCTTCAGCCTCCATGCGCCGCCGCGACCTCCTTCAGTCGGCACCCGAGCCGGGCACCATCCGGCCCACGCCGAATCACATCCGACTGTAGCGAAGCCGCCCGGTGCGGAGAAGAAGGCGCCGCGCACGGCGCCGCAGGCTCAGAGCCTGTTTGGGAAATCGGCGGCTGAGGGCCGTCGCGGGATTTTTGGCGATCCGGCAGGAGAAAAAGCCGGCGCGATGCCGCGCATCGGGCCAAGGTTTCGACGAACCGGGCGCCGGAAAGACCCGGCGGACCGACCCGTCCGACTTTTCCAAACAGGCTCTCAGAGCCCTTCGAACAGCGCGGTCGACAGATAGCGCTCGGCGAAGGACGGCACGATGGCGACGATGACCTTGCCGGCATAGTCCGGCCGCGCGCCGAGTTCCAGCGCCGCAGCGATCGCCGCGCCGGAGGAGATGCCGCCGGGAATACCCTCATAGCGGGCGAGCGCGCGGGCGGTATCGAAGGCGGTCTGGTTGCCGACCGTCACCACCTCGTCGATGATGCTGCGGTCCAGCACTTCCGGCACGAAGCCGGCGCCGATGCCCTGGATCTTGTGCGGGCCGGGCTGGCCGCCGGACAGCACCGGGCTGTCCTCCGGCTCCACCGCCACCATGCGCAGCGAGGCCTTGCGCGGCTTCAGCACCTGGCCGATGCCGGTGATGGTGCCGCCGGTGCCGACGCCGGAGACGATCACATCCACCGCGCCCTTGGTGTCGTTCCAGATTTCCTCGGCCGTGGTCTTGCGGTGGATGGCGGGGTTCGCCTTGTTCTTGAACTGCTGGGGCATCACCGCCTTGGGCAGTTCGTGGAGCAATTCCTCGGCCTTGGCGACGGCGCCCTTCATGCCGAGCTGCGCCGGGGTCAGCACCAGTTCGGCGCCGAGCAAAGCCAGCATCTTGCGGCGCTCCACAGACATGGATTCCGGCATCACCAGGATCAGCCGGTAGCCGCGCGCGGCGGCGACGAAGGCGAGCGCGATGCCGGTATTGCCTGAGGTGGGCTCCACCATCACCGTATCGGCGTCGAGCGCGCCGGCGGCTTCCATGGCATCCACCATGGCGACGCCGATCCGGTCCTTGACGCTGGCGATGGGATTGAAAAATTCCAGCTTGGCGAGGATCTCGGCCTTCACGCCGCGCAATTGCGGCAAACGCTGGAGCCGCACCAGGGGCGTGTCGCCGATGGTCTGGGTGATGGAATCATACACCCGGCCACGGCCCGGAGCGATGTCGCCGGCCGGCTTGCTTGCCGATTCAGCCATTGGATTTCTCCCTCGATTGTCTCATGGCGTCGCGCCCTGCGGGGCGCCGCCGGGTTCAGATGGTAAAATCAATACGATCGTGATCGGAGCCGTGGCCCTTGTCATCGGCGGAGCGGCAGAGGTCTTCGAGCGTCACGGTGTCGAGCGCCTTGTCGAACGTGTCCTCGGCGGAGGCGACGGCGGGCTGCACCACTTCCAGCACCAGCGGGGGAAGGATGATCTCCTTCTCCTCTTCCGCGCCTTCCACCACGCGCACGATCTCGGCCACCGAGACCCGGCGGCGCTCGCGCGCCAGCTCATAGCCGCCGCGCGGGCCGCGCACGCCTTTCAGCACGCCGGCATGCACCAGCGCCTGCAACACCGGCTCCAGCCGGCGGGGCGGCAATCCATGGCGGGCGGCCAGGGCTTTCGCGGCAACGGGAACACCGCGGGCATGGACGGCGACATCCACGACGGCGGCGATGGCGAGCAGGCTTTTGTCGGATAAACGCGGCATGGGACTGTGGCTATCTCGATCCGTGCGCCCCGTCGAGCCCTGTCGACCCAAAACCACCGGAGCCGCGTGCAGTTTCTCCCAATTTGCCGGATTCTTCCAGCAGAATATGCGTCACCGGGGCCACCACCATCTGGGCGATGCGCATGCCGCGGCTGATCTCGACCGGCGCATCTCCATGATTAATCAACAGAACCAGGATTTCGCCGCGATAGTCGGCATCGATGGTTCCGGGCGCGTTGAGCACCGTGACACCGAATTTCAGGGCGAGCCCCGAGCGCGGTCGCACCTGCGCTTCAAAGCCCGGCGGCAGGGCGAGGGCCAAGCCGGTGGGCACCGCCGCCCGCGCGCCGGGCTTGAGCACCAGCGGAGCATCGGCCGGCACGGCGGCCATCAGGTCCAGCCCGGCCGAGGCGGCGGTCGCATAAGCCGGCAGGGGCAAATCCGCCCCATGGGGCAGACGCAGAACGGGAACGCCAAGCGCCATGCTCACACCCCCTCGCCTGCCAGCGCGCCGCCGATGCGGGCGACAAGGCGGCGCGCCACCTCGGTCTTGCTGGCGGAGGGCCAATCCTCCACCCCGTCGGCGCTCACCAGATGCACGGTGTTGAGATCGCCGCCCATGATGCCGGTTTCCGGCGACACATCATTGGCGACGATCCAGTCGCACCCCTTGCGGGCCAGCTTGGCCTGGGCGTGGGGCACCACATTCTGCGTCTCGGCGGCAAACCCCACGACGAGGCGCGGGCGCAGCGTGCCATGCTTCGCGATGGTGGCGAGAATGTCCGGGTTTTCCACCAGATCCAGCTCGGGCGCGCCGGCCCCGCCTTTCTTGATCTTCTGGCCGGCGGCATCGGCAACGCGCCAGTCGGCGACCGCGGCGGCGAATACGGCGGCATCCACGGGGAGATTCTCTTCCACCGCCGCGAGCATTTCGCGCGCGCTCTCCACCTTCACCATGCGCACGCCGCGCGGATCGGCAACCGCCACCGGGCCGGAGATCAGCACCACCTCCGCTCCGGCGGCGGCGGCGGCGGCGGCGATGGCGTGGCCCTGCTTGCCGGACGACCGATTGGCGATATAGCGCACCGGGTCGATCGGCTCATGGGTGGGGCCGGAGGTGATGAGAATGCGCCGCCCCTTCAGCAAGACCGTCTGGTCGGAGAAGCGGGCCTCGATGGCGGCGAGCAGTTCCAGCGGCTCGGCCATGCGCCCTTCGCCGAATTCGCCGCGCTCGGCCATGGCGCCGGAATTGGGGCCGATGAGATAGACCCCATCCTCCTTCAGCCGCGCCACATTGCGCCGGGTGGCGGGATGCGCCCACATGCGCGGGTTCATCGCGGGCGCCATCAGAACGCTCTTGTCGGTGGCGAGCAAGGCGGTGGTGGCGAGATCGTCCGCAAAGCCGTTCGCGGCCTTGGCCATGAGATCGGCGGTGGCGGGCGCGACCACGATCAGATCGGCATCGCGCGACAATTGGATGTGGCCGATGTCATGCTCGGCGGTGAGGTCGAACAGATCGGTGAAGACCCGTTCGCCGGTCAGCGCGCCGACCGAAAGCGGGGTCACGAAATGCTGGGCCGCCGGCGTCAGGACCGCCCGCACTGTGGCGCCACGCTCTTTCAGGCGGCGGATGAGGTCCAGGCATTTATAAGCGGCGATCCCGCCGCCGATGATGAGCAGAATGCGTCGTTCGTGAAGCATGGCGGTCTCCCGGCGCGCGGACAGACGCTGGGATAACAGGAAATGACCGGAAAGGGCACGGGGCGAGGTGGTTCCGAACCGAATCTCCCGTCCTCGCCCGTTCCCGGCCGGCTATTTCAGCGCGATCACCAGAAGCGAAAGCGCGATCACCCACAGCGCCGCATTGCCCCAGAAGGCCCGCTTCGCCTCTGCCTGGCCGATGCCCTCCAGCGTCTTGGGCGAGAGGCTGAGGCCGTCGCGGGTGGCTTCATCCAGTTGCGTCACAACCCGCCCGGCCCGGCCCAGCAAGTCCGGCACATCGGCGAGGAAGCTGCCCACTTCGCCGATCGCCCCGCCCGCTTCCTGGATCCGGCCGACCGGGCCGAGATTGCGGGCGATCCAGTCTTCCACCACCGGGGCGGCGGTGGTCCACATGTTCAATTGCGGGTCGAGCGAGCGCGCGACGCCTTCCACCACCACCATGGTCTTTTGCAGCAGCAGCAGTTCCGGCCGGGTCTTCATGTCGAACAGGCCGGTCACCTCCAGCAGCAGGGAGAGCAGCTTCGCCATGGAGATCTGCTCGGCGCTGCGGGAATGGATCGGCTCACCGATGGCGCGGATCGCCTGGGCGAAATCCTCCACCGAATGATGGCGCGGCACATAGCCGGCATCGAAATGCACCTGGGCGGTGCGGCGCCAATTGCGGGTGATGAAGCCGTAGAGGATTTCCGCCAGGAACCGCCGCTCGCGCGCGCCGAGCCGGCCCATGATGCCGCAATCGACGATCACGAGGCGCCCTTGCGCATCCACGAACAGGTTCCCAGGATGCATGTCGGCATGGAAGAAGCCGTCGCGCATGGCCTGACGCAGGAACGATTGCATGACGATGCGCGCCAGCGCCTTCAGGTCATGGCCGGCGGCTTCCAGCGCCGCGCGGTCGGACAATTTGATGCCGTCGATCCATTGGGTGGTCAGCACCTCCCGGCCGGATCGCTCCCAATCCACGGCGGGGACATGGATTTCGGGATCGTCCTTCGTGTTCTCGGCCAGTTCCGCATAAGCGGCGGCTTCCAGGCGCAGGTCCATCTCCATGTTCACGGAGCGGGCGAGGGTCTCCACCACCGCTTCCAGGCGCAGCCGCCGCGCTTCCGGCGAGGCGCGCTCGGCGAACGCGGCGATCCGGCGGAAGGTCGCCATGTCGGAGCCGAAGCGGCGGCCGATGTCGGGCCGCAGGATCTTCACCGCCACGTCGCGGCGCGTCCCGTCCGGCTCGATCACCTCGGCCTTGTGGACCTCGGCGATGGAGGCAGCCGCGACCGCCGGGCCGAACACCGCGAACGCGGCCGAAACCGGCCGGTCCAGCGCCTCGGCGACCATGGCCTCGGCGATGTCCTGCCCGAAGGCCGGCATGCGGTCCTGAAGCACTTCGAGATCGCGGGCGATGGCCGTACCCACCACATCCGGCCGGGTGGCCAGGAACTGGCCGAGCTTCACATAAGACGGGCCGAGCCGGCTCAGCGCCGCCGAGAGGCGGGCCGCGCGGGTGCCGGCATCCGGCCGGGCGATCAGCCGGGCAAGCTTGAGCAAGGGCCGCGCCGGCGGCGGCAGCGCCAGCGGCGGCACGAAGCTCAGCACCCCTTCGCGGGCGAGCACATAGGCGGCCCGCGCCAGGCGGGCGGCATCGGCGAGAAGAAAGATCACGCGCATATCCTTTGGTCCTTCCCGCTCCCGGAGGGAGGCGGAAGAACGAACCCGTTCAAATCCGGAAACCCGAATGCAGCGCGACCACGCCGCCAGTCATGAGCGTGAAATCCACGCGTCCAAACCCAGCCTCGCGCATCATCTGCGCGAAAGTGGCCGGCGGAGGGAAGCGGCGGATGGATTCGACGAGATATTGATACGGCTCCGCCTCCCCCGCGACCCGGAGGCCGAGTTCGGGGATCACGCGGAAGGAATAGAAATCATAAATCTTGTCGAGCAGGGGCACGTCGACGCGGGAGAATTCCAGCACCAGCGCCCGCCCGCCCGGCTTCAGCACCCGCCTCATCTCGGACAATGCGAGAGGAATGCGCGGCACGTTGCGGATGCCGAAGGCGATGGTGACGGCATCGAAGCTCGCATCCGCAAAGGGGAGCGACTCGGCATTGGCGTCGACGAATTCGACCCTGTCGGAGAGGTCGCGCTTTTCGGCGCGCTCGCGGCCCACGGCCAGCATCTCGCGATTGATGTCGGCGACCACCGCTTGGGTCCCCGCCCCGCCCGCGCCGACCACGCGGAAGGAAACATCGCCCGTGCCGCCGGCCAGATCCAGCAGGCGGAACGCCCGCGCGCCCTGGGGCGGGCGCACCTTGGAGACCATGGCGTCCTTCCAGGCCCGATGCAGCCCGCCGGACATGAAATCATTCATGATGTCGTAGCGCCGGGCGACCTTGTGGAACACCTCGTCCACCAGGGTCTGCTTCTCATCCAGCGGAACGGTGCGATATCCGAAATGGGTGTCCGGCTGGTCTTGGGGCGAGGCTTGCATGAGGGGATCCGGCGAACGTGGGGACGGCGATTGCGCCGAACCTTACCGGATCGTCCCGCCGGACGCCACGCGCCGCACCGATGTGATCCAGCTGGCGCCGCAGCCCCCCGCCAAACCCGCGGGAGGCGAGGAAAATGCTAGCTGCCACGGCGGCGGCGCGCCTTGCGGCCGAGCAGATGGAGTTCGTCCACGGGCAACAATTCCAGCTCCAGGAAGCCGTCCTCGTCGCGCGAGCGAGCCTTCGGCGCGCCGGAGACGGACACCCCCGAGGTGCCGCCGCGCTGCTTGCGCAACATGATTTCCCGCCGCAAGGGAAAGATCGGAACATGAATCGTGAAGGTCATGGCGATCTCCAGGTACGTTAAGGGAACCGAAACGGTCTCAAACCTGCCCCGGCAAATATTTCCGAATGTTTCACACTTCTGTGCAAACACCCGCTTGCCGGGACGCCCCAAGAACGCCTGCGGATCGGGGCGATTATTTGTCCGAGATGGGGGCGAAGCAAGATCATCCAGTGGCGTCGTCCACCATTGGGGATATTCATCAAATATTAGGGATGAAATCTATTCGGCGGCCGCGCGAGACAAACGCCATTGCGCGAGGATTGCGCGCAACGCTGCCGGCTTCAACGGCTTGTGAAGCACCGCCATATCCACCGCCGCGGCGGCGTCACGCACCTTGCGGCTGCGATCGGCGGTAATCAGGATCGCCGGCATCTTGCCGAGCTTCCAGCGCAGGCTCATCACGGCATCAATGCCGTGGCCGCCGTCGAGATGATAATCAATCAGGAACACGTCCGGCCGCGCCTTTGCGGCGCGCACCTCGCGCAGGGCGGTCTGCACGTCGCCGGCCTTGATCACCTTGCAGCCCCAGCCGGTGAGCAGCAGTTCCATGCCGTCCAGGATCGCCGGCTCGTTGTCGATGGCGAGGATGCACAAGCCGTCGAGTGGCGCGGTGGCGCGGGCGGGACGTGATTGCTGGACATCCTCCTCCGGCAGCGGCACCGCCACCGGCAGTTCCACCGTGAAGCTCGATCCGCGCCCGGCGGCGGAACGGATCGCCACCGGATGCCCCAGCACGCGGGCGATGCGCTCGACGATGGAGAGGCCGAGCCCGAGCCCGCGCGCCTCCCGTGCGCCCTGGTCCAGGCGCTGGAACTCCTGGAAGATCAGCTTGTGCTTGGAGCGCGGAATGCCGAGCCCGGTGTCGATCACCTCGATGCGCACCTTGCCCCGGCGCCGCCGGCAGCCCACCAGAACCCGCCCCCTGGGGGTGTATTTCACCGCATTGGAAATGAGATTCTGCAACAGCCGCCGCAACAGCCGCCGGTCCGAACGCACGGCGAGCGAGGATGGCACGAAGGTGAGCTGCAATTGCTTCTCGGCGGCCAGCGGCGCGAACTCCAGCTCCAGCTGCTTCAGCACGTCACCGATGCGGAACGCCGCGATCTCGGGGCGCATGGCGCCGCTGTCGAGGCGCGAAATGTCCAGCAGCGCGACCAGGATCTCTTCCACCGCCTCCAGCGAGGAATCGATATTGGCGGCAAGCCGGCCCTCCTCCGGACCACGCGCGCGCTCCACGAGGCTGGTCACATAGAGGCGGGCCGCATTCAGCGGCTGGAGAATGTCGTGGCTCGCGGCGGCGAGGAACCGCGTCTTGGAGAGATTGGCGTCGTCGGCATTGGCCTTGGCCTTTTCCAGCGCCTGGTTGAGATCCTCCAATTCCTCGGTGCGCTCGCGCACGCGCCGTTCCAGAGTCTCGTTCGCGCGTTCAAGGGCCATCTCGGCATGCACCGAGGCGGTGATGTCGGTGAAGGTCACGACGATGCCGCCGTCGGGGAGCGGATCGGAGCGCGCCTCGATCATCATGGCACCGTGGCGCAGCCGCTCCTGGCAAGGGCCGCTCTGGGCGGCGTAGAGCACCAGGCGATGGTCGAGATCGCTCGGCGCGTCTTCATCCTCCATCTGGGAATGGGTGAGAATCTCGCGCAACGGCACGCCGACGGCATAGCATTCCGGCGGCAGGTCCAGCATCTCGCCGAACCTGCGGTTCCAGCACACCAGGCGCAATTCGCGATCGAACACGGCGATGCCCTGACCCACATGATCAATGGCGGTCTGGAGCAATTCACGGTTGTATTGAATGGCGGCGGACGCATCGTCCAGCAGCCGCAGCGCGGCCTTGGTGGAGACCGCGCGCTTGCGCAACAGAAGCGACAGGACCAGGCGCGAGGAAGCCGCGCCGATGGCGGAGGCGAGCAGATGCTCGGTCTGGCGCACCAATTGGGCGTCCGCCTCGCGCTTGGGCTCCAGCGACAGTCCCTGCTCGCGCGCGAAGGTCGCGAAGGCGGAGCGGGCCCGCTCCTCGCCCAGATAGCGCGCAACCGTGGCGATCAATTCCTCGACCGTGACTGAGGAGCGCCAGCGGCGGAAAGCCGGGCGCACCACCGTCTGGTCGCGCGCCATGAATAGGCCGGCCTGCACCTGCTCGATGGCCGAGGGCTTGGTCAGCAGCGACACCACGAACAACAGCAGCGTGTTCAGCCCGAGGCTCCAGGCGACCCCATGGGCAAGCGGCGAGGCCGAAAGCCCGAGCAGGCTGGTGGGCCGCAGCAGCGCGATATCGAACGGCCCGTGCGTGATCAGCGCCGGCGAGAACAGCCCGGCATCCGCCAGGCTCGGCACCAGCAGCGTGTAGGCCCATACCACCATGCCGGCCACGATGCCCACGATCGCGCCCGCCGCGGTCGCCCGGCGCCAGAACAGCGCGGCCGCGAACGCCGGCCCCACCTGGGCGATTGCCGCGAACGAAAGCAGGCCGATCTGCGCCAGCTGCACGTCGCCGGTTGTGCGATAATAAAGATAGACCAGCAGCAGCAGCACGAAGATGGCGGCGCGGCGCACCAGCAGCAGCACCCCCACCATGTCGTGCGGCGATTGCTGCGCGGCATGGCCGGAGGCCCGGCGCCGCAGCAGCAGCGGCATCACGAGATCGTTCGAGATCATGATGGACAGTGCCACGGTCTCGACAATCACCATGGCGGTGGCGGCGGAAAGACCGCCGACGAACGCCAGCATCGCCAGGAACTCGTGCCCCGCCGACAACGGCACCGCGAGCACGAACACGTCGCGATCCACCGTGGCGAGGGGAAACAGCGTCATGCCTGCGAGCGCGATCGGCACCACGAACAGATTGATGAGGACGAGATAGAGCGGAAACAGCCAGCGGGCGCGGCGGATTTCGGCCACGCCCTTGTTTTCCACCACCGCGACATGGAACTGGCGCGGCAGCAGCAGGAAGGCGCCGGCCGAGAGCACCGTCATGGTCACCCAGTTTTCCAGCGAAATGCCCTGCTCGAAAGGCGCGGTGACGCCGCTTTCCCGGGCCGCGTACCACAGCGCCATGGGCCCGTCGAAAATGACGAAGGTGACGGCGAAGCCGACCGTGAGAAAGGCCACCAGCTTGACGATGGATTCGGTCGCCACCGCCAGCATCAGCCCGTCCTGATGCTCGGTCGCGTCGGTGTGGCGGGTGCCGAACAGCACCGCGAAGGCGGCCATGGCGAAGGCCACGAACAGCGCCAGGTCACCGCCCACCGGTAACGCCAGCGGCGCGCTGCCGAGCGGCCCCATGACCGCCAGCAGCGAGGCCGAGACCGCCTTCAGCTGGAGCGAGATATAGGGGATGGAGCCGACGATCGCGACCACCGAAACCAGCGCCGCGATGCCCTGGTTCTTGCCGTAGCGGGCGGCCAGGAAATCGGCGATGGAGGTGATGTTGTGCGCCTTCGCCAGCTCCACCACGCGGATCAGCAGCGGGCTGCACACGGCGATCACGAGGATCGGCCCGACATAAATGGTCAGGAAGTCGAAGCCCTGGAGGGTGGCGAGCCCGACCGAGCCGAAGAACGTCCAGGAGGTGCAATAGACCGCGAGCGACAGGGAATAGATGAGGGGCCGCACGCCACGCGGCTTTCCTTGCCACAGCCGCAGGAACCGGCCGCCGGTGCTCCCCGGCGCTGCGCCGCCGCCCTCCGGCATCGCCGCGACCCAGACCTGAAGCATATCCCCCATCCAACCGCGCTTATTGGTGTTGCGGCGTTCTTATGTCTTGTGTGTCGAGCATCCTGCTCGTCGAATGTCTTGCCCGTCGAATGTCTTGCCCGCCAAATGTCTTGCCCGCCAAATGTCTTGCCTATCAAGTGCCTTGCCGACCGAGGCCGCGAAGCGGCGGGACCCGGCCGCGGCGACCTGCCCTGCGACTCTAGCTGTAGGACGCCTCCGCGCGCTGCGCCTGTTTCTCGCGCCGGCGCTGGACCGAGGAGGCGATGTTCATGCTCTCGCGATATTTGGCAACCGTGCGGCGGGCGATGTCGATGCCATCGGCCTTCAGCTTCTGCACCAGCGTGTCGTCGGAGAGCACGTCGCTCGCGCTTTCCGCGTCGATCAGGCTCTTGATGCGGTGGCGCACGGCCTCGGCCGAATGCGCTTCTCCCCCGCCCGAAGCGTTGATGGAGGAGGAGAAAAAGAATTTCAGCTCCAGCACGCCGCGCGGGGTGGAGATGTATTTGTTCGAGGTCACGCGCGAAACCGTGGATTCGTGCATGCCGATGGCATCGGCCACGGTGCGCAGGTTCAGCGGGCGCAGATGGCGTACGCCGTGCACCAGGAAGGCATCCTGCTGGCGCCAGCACGCGCGGCAAGGTGTCGGAATTCAGCTCCACCAGCCAGGAGCCGTCGGACGCCTCCTTCACGAACACGTCCGGCACCAGCGGGTGCAGCACGCCGCTGCCGAAGATCAGGCCGGGCTTGGGATCGAGCGCGCGGATCTCGCCGATCATCTCCGCCAGGTCCTCCGAATCCACCCCGCAGATGCGCTTGAGGGCGTTGCGGTCATGGCGCGCGAGCAGCTCGAGATTGGCCAGCAGCGCTTCCATGGCCGGATCGCAGCGGTTGCGCTCGCGCAATTGCAGCGCCAGGCATTCGGACAGAGTGCGCGCGCCGACGCCGGTGGGCTCGAAGGTCTGGATCAGGCGGAGCACGCTTTCCACCTCTTCCAGCGAAACCTTCATCTGTTCGGCCAGCGCCGCCGTATCCCCCACCAGATAGCCGGTCTCATCGATCATGCCGATGAGGTTGAGGCCGATGATGCGCCGGACCGGATCGGTCTCGGCCAGCGAAAGCTGGGCTTCCAGATGGTCGGCGAGCGTGCTCTCGGTGGCGAGAAAGGCTTCGGGATTATAGTCCTCGCCGCGCTCGCCACCCCCACCGCTGCCCCATTCCACCGCGCTGGAGGTGCCGGTCCCCACGCCGCGCTCGGCGGGAACGTCGTCGGGAAAGACATTGCCGAGGTCGGTGTCGAGCTGGTCCTCCATCTTCGCGCGGCTCGGCTCGGCGTCGCCGTCCAGGAAGTCGCCCGAAACCGGGATCTCGCGCTCCTCGGCCGCGACGGCGGCGGGCGCCTCCGGCTCCACCTCGGCGGCGCCGCCTTCCGGCTCCGCCATGCGCTCCAGCAGCGGGTTGCGCTCCAGCTCCGCCTCCACATAGGCGGTCAGTTCCAGGTTGGACAATTGCAGCAGCTTGATGGCCTGCATCAGCTGCGGGGTCATCACCAGCGACTGACTCTGCCGGAATTCCAGTCGCGCCGAGAGAGCCATCAGCCGCACTCCCCGCGGCAGCGGGCACCACAGGGCGCCTTGGGTTCAGGCATGGCGTGCAACCGGTTCACAGGCGGAACTCCTCGCCGAGATAAAGCCGGCGCACCTCGGGGCTGTTGACGATGGAATCCGGATCGCCCTCCATCAGCACCGCGCCGGTGTGGATGATATAGGCGCGGTCGATCAGACCCAGCGTCTCGCGCACGTTATGGTCGGTGATCAGCACGCCGATGCCACGCGTGGTGAGGTGGCGCACCAGCGCCTGGATGTCGCCCACCGCAATGGGATCAATGCCCGCGAACGGCTCGTCCAGCAGCATGAAGGCGGGCCGGCTCGCGAGCGCGCGCGCGATCTCAAGGCGCCGCCGCTCGCCGCCCGAAAGCGCGATCGAGGGCGACTTGCGCACATGGGTGATCTTGAACTCCTCGAGGAGCTTGTCGGTCTCCTCCCGCCACAGCCTGCGGTTGGGCTCGGTGACCTCCAGCACGGCGCGGATATTGTCCTCCACCGACAGGCCGCGAAAGATCGAGGCTTCCTGCGGCAGATAGCCGATGCCGAGGCGCGCGCGGCGGTACATGGGCATGGGGGTCACATCGTGCCCTTCCAGCTCGATGCGCCCGGCATCGGCCTTCACGAGGCCGGTGATCATGTAGAACACGGTGGTCTTGCCGGCGCCATTTGGGCCGAGCAGGCCCACCGCCTCGCCGCGCCGCACGTGCACGCTGACATCACGCACCACCTTGCGCCCGCCATAGGATTTCGCGAGGCCGAATGCAGCGAGGGAATGCTGAACCTGATCGGCGTGCGGGGTGCCGTAGCCGAGATGGGCGCTGGCCTCCTCCTCCGCATCAGCGGCCGGGGCGGCGTCGGCTGGGGCACCGCCGGCCGGGGCGGCAGAGGCGGCATAGGCCTCGTCGAGGAGGACGTCCTCGTCCCACGCGGCGTCCTCGTCGGCCTCAATCGTATCGTACGGCGCATCGGACCCATGGTGCTGGTCCACCTGCTGGGCAGGGCGCTGCCTGCTTTTGCCGAACATGGAAAAGACGTTCACCCGATACCTCCGAGACGGAGCCCCTCCGACCCGGCTAGTCTTCTCCCGTCAGCGCCGCAATGCAACATGCAAAATTCAGGCCGCGAACGAAACTTGCGTCAAAATGCCGGACATTCCCGGACCAGAACTCTTAACGCTTTGGCGCAGCTGGCGTTTCCTGTTTGACGCTGCCGGGCAGGATCAGGCTTTCCACACGCCCGCCCTCGAAACGCGACACGCCTGTCGTCAAATCGACCGTCAGCTTCTGTCCACGAATGACGTTGGGCCCCTGGGTCAGGATCACCGGCTTGCCGGTCAGCGTGACGGTATTGCTCTTCACGTCGAACACGCCGATTTCGCCGGTGGCGGTCTGGTCCTTGGTCTGCACCACCACCCCGCCGGTCGCCTCCAGACGGCGAATCTGGTTCGACTTGCTCGGCTGGCCATCCGCCGGCGCCGCCGAACCATCATAGAAAACCAGCAATTGCGGGCTTCTCAAGACCGTGTCGCCCTGGGTGACCACCACGTTGCCGGCGAACACGGCGGTCTTTTCCTTGTCGCGCACTTCCAGCGTGTTGGAATTGATCCGCACCGGCTCGTCGCGATTCTTGGCAAATCCCTGGAGCGCATTGGGAACATTGCTGCCCTGCGCCATCGCAATCTGTGATTGCACCAATAGCGTGGCGGCGCATGTCGCGGCCGCGACAATGAAGCCGAAGAGACGGGTGCGGATCATCGCTTCTGGGTCGCTACAGAGGGGGCGGGGGTCAGGGCGGGAGCGGCAGCGGAAGACGCGCCAGCCGGCGCTCCGGGCGCTGCGGGATTGGACAGATTGGCCAGGCGGAAATCCAATTGCACATTCCCTTCAAAAAAGGCCCGGGTGCCGCGATCGAACACCTTCATGCGGTCGGCCACGAGGCGCCCGTCCATATAGGTCAGCAGCACCGGCTTGTCGGTTGTCAGCGAGCCCGCCTTCGCGTCCACGTCCGCATCCTTGAGCAATCCGGCATAGCCGCCATTGGTGGCAAGGTCCACCCCGCCGCGCAGCGTGATGAACTGCCGCTTCATATCCACCGTGCCGGTCGCCGATTTCACCGTCGCCCAGCCCTTGTTCGCCAGCTCCATGCGGGCCGAAACCTCGGTCAGGTCCAGCACGTCGGTATTGGTCAGGTCCTGCGAGGCGGTGGCGGCATTGACGCTATAGGCGCGATTGTCGTCGGTGAAGCCGGACAGCTTCGGCTTTTCCATGGTGAGGCGGGTGCCGTTCAGATGCATGGCGCCCACTTCGAACGGCAGGTCGATCTTCATGCCCAACTGGGCGATCAGGGGAAAGCCGATCATCGCCGCCAGCGCGACGATGAGCCCCACGGGCAATGCGCGCTTCACGAACCGCACGAAGGCGCTGTGGCGCTGGGCGCGGCGGAAGTCCGGCAGGGCGCGCGCCCCGTAGGTGCTGATTTGCGGCTGCACTCGGCCGTGGGGCGTTGGCTGTTCGCTCATGTCTCGCATTCTAACCGGCCGGCGGACGAACGGCATATCCCCGCCGGAGCGACCGGCGCGCAATGCCACACCCCCCAGGATGCCGCGAAAGCCCCCGCTTCGCCCGCCCCATATGGAGGGACAATGGGGTGCCGGCAAGGCAGGCGCGACATGACGCGGCTTCAGGAATGGGCGAAAATGTCTTCTTCGGCCCAGCCGGCGAGATCAAGCGCGGCGCGGGCCGGCAGGAAGGTGAAGCAAGCCTGCGCCAGATCCGCCCGGCCGTCGCGCGCCAGCATGGCCTCCAGCTTCGCCTTGCACTCGTGCAGGTACAAGACGTCGGACGCGGCATAGGCCATCTGCGCGTCCGTGAGTTCGGCCGCCGCCCAATCGGAGCTCTGCTGCTGCTTCGAGAGGTCCACGCCCACCAGTTCGCGCACCAGATCCTTCAGGCCATGACGGTCGGTATAGGTGCGCACGAGGCGCGAGGCGATCTTGGTGCAGAACACCGGTGCCGTGGTGACGCCGAACGTGTGCTTCAGCACGGCGATGTCGAACCGGCCGAAATGGAACAGCTTGACCACCGCGGGATCGCTCAGCAGCCGCACGAGGTTGGGTGCGCTCGCGGCGGTGGCGCCAGCAGGGATCTGCACCAGGTCGGCGCTGCCGTCGCCGTTGGAAAGCTGCACCAGGCACAGCCGGTCGCGATGCGGGTTGAGACCCAGCGTCTCGGTATCGATGGCGACAATGGCGGCGGGACGGAACGAGTCCGGCAGGTCGCCGCGATGCAGGCGGATGGTCATGGATGCGGCTTTTCGGATTGACAGGAGCTGACGGCTTCTAGCCGACGCCGCGCCCTGCGTCCAATAGGGTCGAAGACCGCCGCAGCCATCTGGAAAATCTTTTCGGGGGCGGCGCGGCAGGAGCGCCACAGGCCCGCGTCATTCGTGCGGCGCGTGGGATTTTCCAGCGTCCTGTCGGGCCAGTGTAATATTTCCTCGAAATGATGAACTCTGCACTGTCGCAACTTCGAATCTTGGTGTGAAAAGCACGAGCGCAGCCTGGTCATGGAAGATACCGGCCGGCCGCACCGTGGGGGCCGCCCGGTGGCCTTTCATGTATGACCATGGCGATTGATGGGAATGTGAGGGATCATGCGGGTGCGCGCGAAGATTTTCGGTATCGCGGTGGGGCTTCTGAGCCTTTCGGCTTTCTCCACCCTCGCCGAGGCCCAGCAGGTGCCGCCGGGCAGCTATCTGTATTCCTGCCAGAAGGCGAAGTTCGCCAACGGCATGCTCACGGCCTTCTGCCGCAACCAGCTCGGCGTTGCGGTGCCGGCGTTTCTCATGGTGGGAGGGTGCGTGCCGGGCTCCGACATCGCAAATTCCAATGGAACGCTCACCTGCCGGGTGAGAGGCGGCGGACCCGGCCCCGCGCCGGGACCTGGCTACAATCCAGGCTACAATCCCAGACCCGGCTATAATCCCGGTTACAATCCTGGACCCGGCTATAATCCTGGGCCGGGCTATAATCCCGGGCCCGGCTACAATGGCGGCGGCCGTGGGCCGGGGCCGGTGCCGCAGGGCTCTTATCTGGCCTCCTGCCGCGACGTGAACATGGCCGGCGGCACCCTGAATGCCCTCTGCCGGGATCAACGCGGACGGTGGCGCGAAACCAGCATCTTCCCAAGCCTGTGCCGGGGCCGCGACATCGCCAACATCAACGGGCAGTTCGCCTGCCGCTAGAGCCTGATCCGATCAGGTTGAAACACCCTGGGCGGTGAATCCGTCTCTGAACATTCGTTAGAGACCGCGTGATCCGATCAGCTTGCGATGCAGGCTGATCGGCGCGTGCTCTCGCGCAGCCGCACCCTTGCGCCGGTCAGCGCGTCTTGGCGCCGGCCGGCCTGTGCTCTGGATGAGGACGCAAACATGCCGATGCTTGTGCGACTTTTCTCCGCCGCGATTCTGCTCGTCGTCATCGCGGCGGGGCCGGCCCTCGCGCAGGTTCGCCAGGGCAGCTATCTTGCCACCTGCACCAATGTGCGCGAAGAGGCCGGCTGGCTGAAGGCCACGTGCCAGAACGGGTATGGCGGCTGGGCCGAGGCCAGCACGGTGCCGGGCTGGTGCCCGCTCGGCAACGACATTGCGAACCAGAACGGAAGCCTGGTCTGCAAGAGCGCATCGGCCGGATTCGGCAGCCCCTCCGCCCCCACCAGCTATGGCGAAAAGATCCCTTATGGATCCTACATGGCCACCTGCCGCGACATCCGCATGGTGGCCGGCTGGCTGAAGGCCAGCTGCCAGGATTCGCGCGGCCGCTGGGTGGATGCCACCACGGCGGCGAGCTGGTGCAGCGCCGGGCGCGACATCGCCAATATGGATGGGCGCCTCACCTGCCGGTGAGCTTACGTCCATCCCCCGCGCTCCAGAGCGCGATCCGCCCTTATTGAATCACCCAAGGCGATTCAATCCGGCTCTAACGGCAGACGATGCTCCGATAGGTGTCGTCCGCCCTGCGCACGCCCTCGCAGGTGCGGGTGCCCGCCGGCAGGACGAACGCGGCGGTCCGGCTGACACTTTTGTAGCGGCAGACCAGGGTGGCGGGACGCTCGTTCTTGTCGAGGTCCGCCCACACATCGGTGGACCCGCGCCCGTCCGGGCGCAGGTCCACCATATCCGAGGGCGGCCCGTCGAACACGGACACCCGTTCCAGCGGATGACCGTCCAGGGATGCGGGGCATTCCACGGCGGCCCAAGCGGCGGCGGAACCGATCAGGACACCGACGCACAGCCCGAGACATGATGCAGCCGCGCGGAGCATGGCGCGCCGCCGCTCAGCGCTTCAGGCTCTTCACGTCGCGCACCGCGCCGCGCGCGGCGGAGGTGGTGAGCGCCGCATAGGCCTGGAGCGCCTGGGAAACGACGCGGGTGCGCGCCGCCGGCTTCCAGGCGGCATCGCCTTTGGCCTCCATGGCGGCGCGGCGATGGGCAAGCACCTCGTCGGAGACCGCAAGATGGATGCGGCGGTTGGGGATATCGATCTCGATGGTATCCCCTTCCTCGACGAGGCCAATGGCGCCGCCCTCGGCCGCTTCCGGCGAGACATGGCCGATGGAGAGGCCCGAGGACCCGCCCGAGAAGCGCCCGTCGGTGACCAGCGCGCACACCTTCCCGAGGCCCTTCGACTTCAGATAGGACGTCGGATAAAGCATTTCCTGCATGCCCGGCCCACCGCGCGGGCCCTCATAGCGGATCAGCACGATATCGCCGGCCACCACCTTGCCATTGGCGAGAATGGCTTCCACCGCCGCGTCCTGGCTCTCGAAGATACGCGCCGGGCCGGAGAAGGTGAGCGAGGCGGCATCCACACCGGCCGTCTTCACGATGCAGCCCTCTTCCGCGATGTTGCCATACAGCACCGCAAGGCCGCCATCCTTGGAATAGGCGTGGTCGAAATTGCGGATCACGCCCTTTTCCCGGTCGATGTCCAGGTCGTCCCAGCGCCGCGACTGGCTGAAGGCCACCTGCGTCGGCACGCCGCCGGGCGCCGCGCGATAGAAGGTCTGCACGCTCTCCGAGCTGGTGCGCATCACGTCCCAGCGGTCCAGGGCATCGCCCAGGGTCGGGGCATGCACCGTCGCCTGGTCGGCGTGGATCAGGCCGGCGCGATCCAGTTCGCCGAGAATGGCCATGATGCCGCCCGCGCGGTGCACGTCCTCCACATGGATATTTGCGACCGCCGGGGCCACCTTGCACAGCACCGGAACGCCGCGGGAGAGGCGGTCGATGTCGGCCATGGTGAAGGGCACCTCGCCTTCATTGGCGGCGGCGAGCAGATGCAGCACCGTATTGGTGGAACCGCCCATGGAGATGTCCAGCGTCATGGCGTTTTCGAACGCCTTGAAGGTGGCGATGTTGCGCGGCAGGACGCTGGCGTCCTCCTGCTCGTAATAGCGGCGCGCAAGATCCACCACGAGATGGCCGGCTTCCACGAACAGACGCTCGCGGTCGGAATGGGTGGCGAGCACGGAGCCGTTGCCCGGCAGCGCCAGGCCCAGCGCTTCGGTGAGGCAATTCATGGAATTGGCCGTGAACATGCCCGAGCAGGAGCCGCAGGTGGGGCACGCGGAGCGCTCCATCACCTTCACGTCCTCGTCGGAGACGCGGCTGTCGGCGGCGTAGACCATCGCGTCGATGAGGTCGACCGACTTCTTCTCGCCGTTGGAGAGGATCACCTTGCCGGCTTCCATGGGGCCGCCGGAGACGAACACCACGGGGATGTTGAGCCGCATGGCGGCCATCAGCATGCCCGGGGTGATCTTGTCGCAATTGGAGATGCAGACCATGGCATCCGCGCAATGGGCGTTCACCATGTATTCCACGCTGTCGGCGATGATCTCGCGCGAGGGCAGCGAATAGAGCATGCCGTCATGGCCCATGGCGATGCCGTCATCCACCGCGATGGTGTTGAATTCCTTGGCGACGCCGCCGGCCTTCTCGATCTCGCGCGCCACCAGCTGGCCGAGGTCCTTCAGATGAACGTGGCCGGGCACGAACTGGGTGAAGGAATTCACCACCGCGATGATAGGCTTGCCGAAGTCGCCGTCCTTCATGCCGGTGGCGCGCCAGAGGCCCCGAGCGCCGGCCATGTTGCGGCCGTGGGTGGAGGTGCGGGAACGATAGGCAGGCATGTCCTCTTACCTTTTATATTCGCGTCAGGGGTGTCCTGCGCAACATTGTGACCGCTCTCTTAGAGCGAATTTAGGCTGAACGGAATTCTTTCGGCGCGAGGGCTGCCCGCAGCACCAGCGACAAGATCAAGGGCACCACCAACGAAGCCATCGGCAATGCCAAGCAGGGCATCGGCAAGACGGTCGGCAACGATCGTCTCCAGGCTGAAGGCAAGGTGCAGGAAATCAAGGGCGAAGGCCAGCAGGCGATGGGCAAGGCCAAGGATGCGGTGAAGGACACCGTCAACCGCAACCTGTGAGTCTCCCAATTGGTAACGCGCGGCCGGGCGATTCCGTATCGCCCGGCCGCGTGCCGTTCAAGCTGTTGAACGGGCCCTACCCGCTATGCGCCCGAAATGCGGTAGCCGCCCCTCCGGGCGGCTTTTTGGCGATATGGCCATGGCCCCGCACCGCATCCCACCATGCGCCACAAACGCGCTATTGACCGTCCGGCAGACGGAACGCCCTGTTCAAGCGGCGCCGGCTTGGCTATTTCTCCCCTGAACCTGCCGCCGCGAGGAATTGTCCCAAGATGCGCGCCCTTCTCGACGTGATCCTGATTGTTCTGCAACTCTACACCTGGGTGCTCATCATCGCCGCGGTGCTGTCCTGGCTGCTCGCCTTCAATGTGGTGAACGCCTACAATCCGGTGGTCCGCACCATCGGCGAGTTCATCTACCGCATCACCGAGCCGGTTCTGGCGCCGCTGCGCAGCATCCTGCCCTCGCTGGGCGGGCTCGATCTTTCGCCCATGGTGCTCATCCTCATCATCTTCTTTATCGAGCGGGTGATCGGGCTCTACATCTATCCTTACGTCTTCTGACGGCCGTGGCCTTCTTCCAGGCCCATCCCGGCGGGCTGGACGTGAGCGTGCGTGCGACGCCAAAGGGCGGCCGCGATGCGCTGGATGGGGTCGTGGCCCTGTCCGACGGGCGCGAGGTGCTGAAGATTCGCGTGCGCGCCGCTCCCGAGGATGGGGCAGCGACCGAAGCCGTGGCGCGGGTGCTGGCGAAGGCGGCCGGAGTCGCCGCCTCGCGGGTCGCGCTGGTGTCGGGCGCCACCGCGCGACTGAAAGTGTTCCGCATCACCGGCGATGCGGCCACCCTTGAGGCGGCGCTGGTGCGCGCCGTCTCGGAAGGCTGAGCCTTACGCCGCCACGAAATCCGCGCGCATGGGCGTGAACACGTCGATCAACACGCCGGGCTCGATGCAGATGGCGGAATGGTGCACGTCCGACGGCACATAGAAGCTGTCGCCGGCGGAGAGCCGTGCGGTGCGGCCGTCGATGGTGATTTCGAAGACGCCGCTTTCCACGCTCGTCACCTGCACATGGGGATGGCTGTGCGGCACCCCGCCCGGGCCGGGCTTGGTGAAGATCACCCGCACCACCATGATCTCGTCATTATAGGTGAGGATCTGGCGCTGGACGATGTCGTCCACCACCTCGACCGGAACCTGTGCGGCGAAGGCGAACACCGCCCCCTTTTCCTGCGACATGATACGCTCCTTCCGGACCGGAGCCGTGGAACGCGCGGCTCCATTCCCATTCCGTCAATGGCTTAAAACGTTTTAGCGCGCCGGCCCGCCGCCATCCACCGGCCGCGCGACGTCATGCACATGATTGGCGGTGTCCGGGCCACGCTGTGGCCCGCGCCAGGCGCGAGGCCGCGCGCTGCGCCTTCCTTGCGGCCGTCTCTCGTCCTTCCAGAACGCCCGTGCAGCCCTGCGGTGTCGGTGTGTTGACATGATGATATGCTAATATATTAGTGAATAAAATACGGCCCCGGATCAACCTCCAGGAAAGCCGCCGCAACGTTTCGGGAAGGACGCAAAAGTGGCCACGGCGCGCGGCACGACGCGGATGAGAATCGCCAGCCCGAGCAAAAGCGTACGGGCGATCCCCGCCTCCGCGCGCATCCATGGCGTGCTGCGCGAACAGATCGTCGGCATGGAGATTCCTCCCGGCGCGCTGCTCCAGGAAAAGCAGATCGCGCTTGCCTGCGGGGTCAGCCGCACACCGGTGCGCGAGGCGCTGCTGAAGCTGGCGGACGAGCGGCTGGTGGATATCTTTCCCCAGTACGGCACCTTCGTTTCGCGCATCTCCATTCCCGCCATGCGTGACGCCATGATGATCCGCGAGGCGCTGGAGCGGGCTGCCGTGCGGGCGGCCGCCACCTACGCCGGAGGCGGGGATATCGCTGCCCTGCGGGGTCTGCTGGTGGAGCAGCATGCGCTGCACGAAGCGGGCCGCCTCGCAGCCTTCCACGCGGCGGACGAAGTGTTCCACCAGACGATTTCGGAGATCGCGGGCCATCCCAATCTGTGGCGCGTCGTGCGGCAAGAGAAGGCCCATGTGGACCGGTGCCGCATCCTCTCCCTGCCCCAGCCGGGGCGGCGGGCCATGGTCTTGTCCGACCATGGCGCCATCGTCGACGCCATCGCCTGCGGCGATCCCGACGCGGCGGAAAAGACGATGCTCGACCACCTCGGCAAGGTGCTGCCTTCGGTGGCCGCGCTGGTGCAGGCCTATCCCACCTATTTCGAGGAATCGCCCCTTTCCCCGGAGCCACCGCCCGCGCCGAACGAGCCCGAGCCGCAGTTGCATTGCGACCAGAACCCGCCGGAGCCCGCGGCGCGCCGGGGCAAGGCGGTGGCAGCCAAGAAAAGCGCCTCATAGCCCATGAGGCGCGCCCCGCTTCACCCGAACTGCCTGTTTCACTTGCCGTCTCACGTCCCGGCGCGCCAGCGTTCGCCGGCCCCTCCCCTCAGGAGCTTTTCATGACAGCGACCCAGCTTGCCCTCCCCGTCTTCCCCGATCTCAAGGGCAAGGCGGTGCTCATCACCGGCGCCAGCACCGGGCTCGGCGCCGCCGCCGCCGAGGGCTTCGGCCGCAGCGGCGCGCGCGTCGCGGTGCATTACAACGCCAGCCGCGACAAAGCCGAACAGGTGGCGGAGCGCGTGCGCGTGGCCGGCGGCGAAGCCGTGCTGGTGGGCGGTGACCTCACCCGCCGCGAGGCGCCCGCCGCCATCCTCGCCGCGACGCTGGAGGCATTCGGCGGCCTGGACGTGCTGGTGAACAATGCCGGCGGCCTCGTGAAGCGCGTGCCGATCGGCGAATATAGCGACGCGCTTTATGACGCCGTGCTCGATCTCAACGTGCGGCACGTGGTGGCGTTCATGCACCAGGCGGTGCCGCTGATGCTCGCCCAGGGGCGCGGCGGGGCGATCATCAATGT
>NCEH01000053.1 GCA_002304505.1 Rhizobiales bacterium 32-66-11
ATCCGGGACCTCCACCTCCGACTGATCGTCGAGACGGCCGACAGCCTTGGGGAAGGGCTCAGCGAACGGGCGATGCAGATCCATCTCCAGCGCATCGTCGGCGCCTATGTCGGATCCGCCCACGGAGCCGGCCAGTTCTACTCCCGCGCGGTCACCGAAGCCCGCGACGCGACCGCCAAGCTCGCCAATGACGCCCGCGACGAGGATCTCGACGGCCCGGTCGGCTTCTCGAGCGCTGCGCAGCGCAAGCGCGAATTCGCGGCCGACATGGGGCTCCAGGCCCATGTGCTCTCGATGGCGGCGGAGGGCGCCGTCGCAGCCTATGAGCAGGTCGTCGGCGAGCGCTGGAAGCCCTTCGAACGGCCGGTCGAGAATGCCGGCCAGGGCGTCGACCGCAAGGCGGCCGAGCTCCAGATGGCGGCTCTCGGTTGAGCCGCCCGGGCGGAGCTTCGGCTCCGCCCATCCCATCGCTTGAATGAGACCAGGCCGGCCCCTCCAGGCGCCGGCCTTTTCGCATGTCGCAACCAAACCTCAGTCGATCGCGGAAGGAAGAGGAATGGCGGGAGAGCGCGCCGTGCGCGTCCCGTCCCGGAAGTAGGTCCTGCCGGGGCCGGCAGTCAGCGCAACGGCTTCGCCGTCCTCCACTTCGTTCCGGCCCGTCGCGCCTCGACCTGCGGTCGGGCGCCTCCGGGTGCGCGGCCTCGCCTGTTCCCCCGGCAACCGGACCCCGTGACGGGGCCGCGACCGGCGCGGCCTCCGCAACGGAGGTTAAGGAAAATGAGCAGGAAAGAGATTGGCGAGCGCGGCGACATCTACGCCAGGATTACCGAGCGGATTGTCGCCGATCTCGAAAAGGGCATGCGACCGTGGATCCGGCCATGGAGCGCGGCGAATGCGACCGGCCGGATCACCCGCCCGCTGCGTCATACCGGAGAGCCTTATTCCGGCATGAACGTGCTGCTGCTGTGGTCGGAGGCCATGGCGCGGGGCTTCGCCTCGCCGACCTGGATGACCTTCAAACAGGCGGTTGAGCTCGGTGGCCATGTTCGCAAGGGCGAATCCGGCTCGATCGTCATCTACGCCAGTCGTTTTACGAAGACCGAAACCGACGCTCACGGCGGGGAGGTGGAGCGGGACATCCCGTTCCTGAAGACCTACAGCGTCTTTAACGTCGACCAGATCGAAGGCCTGCCGGAGAATTTCTATCTCCCGCCGCCGCCCGTTCTCGACCCGATGACGCGGATCGAGCATGCCGACCGTTTCTTTGCGCATACTGGCGCCGTGATCCGCCACGGGGGCTCGGCGGCATTCTATTCGCCGTCGACCGACCACATCCAGATGCCGCCGTTCGAGACGTTTCGCGATGCGGCGTCGTATGTGGCGGTTCTCAGCCATGAATCGGTGCATTGGACGGCGGATCCTCGCCGCGTCGGCCGCGATCTCAGCCGATATGCGAGGGATCGCAGCGAGAGGGCGCGCGAAGAACTCGTGGCCGAGATTGGCTCGGCGCTCCTCTGTGCCGATCTCGGCATCGTCCCCGAGCTCGAGCCCAGGCTCGACCACGCCGCCTATCTCGGAAGCTGGCTGAAGGTCCTGGCCGACGACAAGCGGGCGATCTTCTCTGCCGCCGCCCACGCACAGCGAGCCGTCACTTTCCTGCACGGACTGCAGCCGCAGGCCGAGACGGTGCAGGAGGCGGCCTGATGTTCCGCGCACCAACCGTCGAAGGGGATGGCTGTGCGCCATCCCCCATCCGGCTCCGTGTGCTCAGCCTCGGCGCCGGTGTCCAATCCACGACCTTGGCGCTTATGGCGGCGCACGGCATCGTCGGCCCGATGCCGGACCTTGCCATATTCGCCGATACCGGCTGGGAGCCGGCATTGGTCTACGAGCATCTGCGCTGGCTGATGTCGCCGAACGTCCTACCCTTCCCGGTTCACATCGTCTCCGCCGGAAACATCCGCGAAAATCTCCTTGATGCATCGCGCGGCGAGCGCTGGGCCTCGATCCCGGCATTCGCCCGCGTGATCCGGCGCGGCGGCCGGGCGGAGATCGGGATGATCCGCCGTCAATGCACCGGCGACTACAAGATCGCGCCGATCCGCAGGAAGGTCCGCGAACTGCTCGGCCTGACCCGAAAGAGGTCGCCCCCGTTTGCCGTCGCCGAGCAATGGATCGGCATTTCGACCGACGAGGCGGTGCGCATCAAGCCGAGCTTCGAGCCGTGGCAGGTCAACCGCTGGCCCCTGATCGAGCGGCGCATGAGCCGGCAGGATTGCCTCGCCTGGCTCAGGCGGCACGACTATCCGATGCCGCCGAAGAGCTCGTGCATCGGCTGCCCGTTCCACAGCAACGCGGCGTGGAGGCGCATCCGCGACCAGGATCCCGACGCCTGGGACGACGCCGTCGCGATCGACCGTGCCATCCGCAGCGGCCTGCGCGGATTCGCGGGAGGTCTATCTCCATCGCTCCACAGTGCCGCTTGATGAGGCCGATCTGTCGATTGAAGCCGATCATGGCCAGCTCGATCTTTGGCCCAATGAGTGCGAAGGCATGTGTGGTGTCTGACGCTGGCGGGGCCGTCCGGGGTGAGAGGCTGAAGGCCCGCCTTGTGGCCCGCCCTCGATGGGGCTCGCGGCCGACGGCGCCGGATCGCTGGTCCCGCTGCCCCCCGCCTTCGAGCTGTGACGATGGTCGCTACGAGGGGTCGGACGTTGTGCTTGATAGGGACGTCGTGCGAGCTCCTGACGCGGACTTCCCGGCGCTTTCCTGCCACGTTGGTCGCAAGCGGACGCATGGATGTCGGGTTGCCGTCGTGGCGAGGTCGATCGCCCTGGCGTGACGGGCCTTGTCGTAGGCCAGGTCGTGAGCGGGCGCGCGCCGTCGCCTGAGCTGAACGGCCAAGACAAACGCCTGTCTTCATTCCGGTTGTCTTCGCGACGGGCACACCCACCTGCGTCCTCGATGTAGCTGGTCTGACCGAAGGCCGATCTCGCTACGCTCGTCTCGCTCTTATCCTCGCAACGGCCGTCGCGACTTTCTTCCCCTGGCGGGACCACCCCATTGCGCAAGCGCAACGGGGACCCCGGATCGCCGCCATTCCTCGCGCGGCAAGAAACACCTTCACCTCCGCCGGCAACGGCTTCACCGGCGCCATCAAGACCCTCAACCTCAACGTCAAGGCCAAGATCGTTCGCGCCGAGCGCACCTCCGACAAGGGTCCCGACTTCCGCATCCTCGACAGCCGCAACGTGGAGTTCGGTGCCGCCTGGCAGAAGACCGCGAAGGAGACGGAACGCGACTACCTCTCCGTCAAGCTCGACGACCCTTCGTTCCCCGCCCCGATCTACGCCACTCTGATCGAGGTCGAAGGCGAGGAAGGCCTCCAGCTGATCTGGTCCCGCCCGAACCGGGACTGAGCCTCCGACCAGAGGGCTCCGCCGCAAGGCGGGGCCTTCAGCCTTTTCAGTGGCAAACGGCGAGCCTCCCTTCTAGGGGGCTTTCACCGTGTCGCGCCGTCCGAAGCGCTGCGGGCCCGGCGACGGCGCTTCGTTGCGCAAATGCGGTCAATGCTGTATATAACAGCAAAGGCAACAATTACAGGAGATCGCATGCCGCGTTCAGGTGGGTCCTATTCCACGAGCGAGCTTTCCCGCAAGTCCGGCGATATCATCGCTGAGGCGCTGCGCCGGCCGGTAACGATCACCCAGCGCAACAAGCCGCGCCTCGTGCTCCTCAACATTGAGGACTATCAGCGCCTGATGCGCCAGTCGGACGCACGCTCGGCGGGGACCATCGAGACGATGCCCGACAGCCTTCTCGCAGAGTTCGAGAATGCCGCCGACGCCTATGCGCGGGAGGATGAGGCCGGAAAGCCATGAGCTTCGACGACATCCAGACCGCGACCGTCATCCGCTATCCTTATCTCTGGGCGCGGCAGGCGCGTGCCGGCGAAACCGAGGGCCGCAAGGGTCGGCCCGTCGCCGTCGGCGTGCGTATCGTCCGGCCGGACGGTGATCTCGTGCTCTTCTTTCCAATCACCACCAAGGAACCGGAGGCATCGCGATTCTTTGCCGAGATCCCGGCCATCGAAAAGCGCCGTGCCGGGCTGGACACCGATCTGCGTCTTTGGATCATCCTCGATGAATTCAACACCGACTTTGTCGGCCGGTCCTTTTATCTCGAACCGGAGCCGCCCATCGGCCGCTTCAGCAAGGCCTTCTTCCTACCGCTGCTGCGCGAGTTCATCGCCCGCCGGAAAGCCTTCACCGAGGTCAGCCGTTTCCGCTGACGCCAGCGTCGCCATAGCCGCGACGTCGTTTCGTCCGGGCAAGGCGCGAGAACGCGCCTTCGGCTTCTTCCGGCTGATCGTAGGTCTCCATCATCGACTGGCCGTTCGTGCCGATCCGGCCCCAGTTGCGAATGACCGTCGCCCCGCCGAACAGCGTCGGCTGAATTGCTAGTGTATAGAATCGCCGCATGTTCCGCGATGGATCGATGCGGCGAAGATGAACCGGACCCGTTTCCTCTTTCTCCATGGGGCGAGTCTCGCGTCCCAGGGAAGGCGCGTCCAACGACTTCTATGAATCGATCCCACGGGACCGATTCATTCCCGTGATGAACGCTTCAAGGCATGGGCGGCATGTCGCCGTCGGCCGTGCGCCAGATCCAGGGGGCCATCCCGGGGCGCGCGTCGATCATCTCCGCCAGCATGCGATCATAGTCTTCGTCGGCTCCCGCAGGGACGATGTACATCGCGACAGGCAATGGGCGCTTCTCAGGGAGCGTCACGCAAACGACCGGCTGCTCCCGGCTGAGGTTGAACCGCAATCCCTTCACGCTCTTGCGCCGCATACCTGCCAGGCGAGAGAGCAACTGCAGCTCGTGGATGCTCTCGAAGGGAATCCAGTTCTCCGTCACCACCATCAGGGCGATCTCGTTGATGGCCGGAACGCCGGCGCTTGAAATCCCGAATGTTGCGATGGCGACGAGGTGCGTCTCCTCGTTCGCATCCCAAAGTTCCAGCTCGGATTCATGGCGCTTGTTGAGCCGCCGCCAAGCCGCTTCCTCCAGCATCAGGGGGAAGTTCGGCAAGTGCTTGATGATAACCCGCCGGCCGCTGCGGGCCTCAGGAAATTCCTTCACCTCGCCGAGCAGCAACATCAGCTTTTGTGGGCCGTTGCCTGGCGCCTGGGCGCCGGAAAGAGCCCTGGATCGCCGCGCCGCGATCGCAGCCTTGTCGTCAGTATGGAACACTTCTGGCACGAACAGAATGTCGCTGAGCGGACCGCCGCGCACGGTCATTTCCCTCGCGGTATTCATCACGCTCGACCGCACCTTGCCCCAGCCGCGTTTGCCGGCCCACAGCGACATCCATTCCGTCAGCTCGGCGGCATCCCAGAGATAGTGCAGGACAGCGCGCAGCGAGAGTTTCTTGGCCTCGTTCCGCACCGTGTCGGAAGGCTCCGATGGGGATGCCGGCGCGGACCGGCTGCCACGCTTCGTCAGCGAGAAGTCGAGCTTGAGAACGGCGGTCCCCGTCGCCTCGTCAATCTGGATCGCATTGCCGATGAGGGGACCTAGCCCCGAAAGTTCGTAGGGCGGTTCGTAGGACGGGCAGGAGGGGTCGTGATCGCAGCCCGTCAGCGGCATGCGCTTGATCAGAAATTGCCCGTCGCCCCGAGCGATGTACATCGCGACGGGATGGTCGCAGCACAGGCAGAGCGGCCGCTGCCTGCGCTCATAGGCCTGCTCGAGCGTAGATTGAAGCTCCGGCGAGCCTTCATCGAAGGTCCGCTGCCCAATCCTGAACTGCCGCATGGGTGGATGCACCTTCGTTTAACCGCATCAAAGCAGGCAGTATAAGCCCGCGTTCGATGACCATAAACCCGAGAGCTGAGCATCCGGTGGCGTCAGCACCCAATTTCAGCGCAGCTCTTACGGCACTGCTCTCGAAGGAAGGGGCCTTGTGGACCGGTATCGGCGGCATCCGGCGCGCTACGGAAGATTTCCGGGCGCATCCGGCAAGCCGGACCGGGCTCTACTCCGTCGGATCCCCGGCTCCGCGAAGCCTGCGCGCAGTCTTGCGCCCTGTCGACGACCCTGCCCTTAGGGCCGGCGGCACACAACTTCGTAGCCCGCCTGACGGCGGAATGAAGGAGGGCCTCTCCTGCTACAGCCGTGCGCCTGGATGAACCACCCTGTCTGCTCAGAATGTCCAAGCCTGCCATGGCGGGTGGGCACGCCTCAAAACCGTGCGGCCCCTCCAATTTTCCTGCTGCGCAGGAAAATCGGTTCCTCCGCACGCCAGCAAGCTGGCCGCTGACGCGGGTTTTGACCCGTGCCCACCCGCCATGACCGCCGTCGTCATCTTTCACAAGACCATCGAGGAGATGACGATGACCCTGGAACAGCACATCGAGGAACTGCGCGCCGAGCTGCGGAACGCCGTCGATGCCGGTGAGCGCCGTGAGATCAAGGTCGAGCTGGAAACCGCCCGAGCCGAACTCGCCCGCCGCCTCGCCGAGGAGGAGCTGCCATGAGGCAGCTCTTTGCCTGCATGGGAAGCCGGAGCGGCCGGATCGACCGGCCGTTCCGGCTGACCTTGGCGGCCGCGGTCGGCATGCTCAATAGAGACGGTCCGCCAGCTCCTCGACAACTCATGCCGGGTCGACCATCCTGGGTCGGATACGAATTGTTCTGTGGGGTCGATCCGATCCCGCAAGAACGGTCTCGCCCCGCGGTCGACCGGCGCCGAGAGAGATGACGACTGATCAGTTCCCCCTTCCGCGGGAGACGGGCACGACCCCGGACGTCCGATTGGCCGCGAGCCGAAAGCTACCCCTTCCGCTCGCACTACCCTTCATCGTCCTCGAGCATATCGGGCGCGGCGCCTTCTACTGCGTCTGGTATCTCGCATTCTATGTCCTGTGCATGTTCCGGCCATTCACCGGACTCATGGTGCTCGCCGCGATCGTCATGGTCCCCCTTTCGCTCGTGGTCCACGCTCATCCGGAAGCGGCCAATGGCATGCCGTTCTGGTTCTTCGGCTTGATGGCGATTGGGCTCGTTGCGCTCGCGCTCGCTTATGCGGTCTTCGTCGATTGGCTGACGCCGCCCGGTGCGACAGACCCCTTCAAACGCTATCGCAAACATCACTAGGTCGTGTGGACGAACTTTATCCAGATGCGGATCGTTGCGAGTTGCCCGAAGCCGAGGAAGCCGGACGGGAGCTTGTCGTACCACCTGCTCCACAAAGCATGGCCGGGCTTCGGCAATGCCAGCGCATGCCAAGGCGCTCAGTGGTATGTTGATGACTTCTCAGTTTCGTGTTGTTTTTCATGCGGCCGCGTTGCCGCCGCCGCCGAAAGGGAAACGCATGGTCAACGTCGTCATGGTGCTTCTGAGCGTGCTGCTACCATGGCTGCATCTGGCATTGACCAAAGGGCCCTGGACGCACCGCAACGTCCTGAGCCTGCTCCTCGTCTACGCATTCGTTTTTGACGTTGGCGCCGTCGGCTTCGTCTTCGGCTTCATCCCGCACGTCTTCTTCGCCGACGAGGCAGCAAAACTGATTGGCTGGCCGCCGGGCAATCCGTTCCAGTTCGAGGTCGGGCTGCACGACGGCGCCTGGGGCATCCTCGGCTTTCTGTGCGTCTTCATCGGCGGCGGGTTCTGGCTGGCGACCGCGCTCGGCTGGTCGTTCTTCATGCTCGGCGCAGCCTACGGCCATGTGCAACAGCTGCTCGTCGAGGGCGATTTCGCCCCATACAACCTCATGCCGGCATTTACCGACACGTTCATCCCGTTGTGGCTGCTTGGACTGCTCTACGCTTACACTCGCAGCGGCGGCCTCAAGGGCTTGTTGCACCGAGAACATTGAGACGTGCGGCATCATATGGTTGGTGGCCGTCGCCGCCATTGTCACAACTAGTCCAGAGAATTTCCGCTCGTGCGCCGGTGCGCTCTTGCTCGGGCCTACGGGATCCCGGCTTAGAGCTTGACGAAGCGGTTCGCCTTGGCCTCTTCGTTCATGTCCTTTCGCCGAAAATAGATCGCGCGCCCACAACGGATCGGGCTGTGCCCCTGCACGATGATGATCTGCTCGTCCCGGCGCATCGATTGGGTGATCTCGTGCGGCATGATGAGCGGCCGACGCTGGAAGCTGACGCTTTCCGAGCGCCGATTGCCCTGGCTCGAACCGCTCCAGCCGACATTGCGCGACCGGCCCTGAACCTCCACCGTCATCTCACCACACTGCGCCGAGACGTTGCGCGCGGTCTCGAGCGCCTTGATCGCGGAATAGGAGGCGAAGGCGCAGCCATCGATCCACGACGTCGCACCAGCCTTGCCGAAGTGCTGTTCCAGCTGGCCGACCGACTGGTACATCAGCATCAGCGTGATGCCGTACTTACGCCCCCGATCGCGTGCCTCCTCGAGCACGCGCATGTAACCGAGCAGGTCCACCTCATCGAGCATGAACAGCGCCCGGCGTGCGAAGCCACCGTCGGCCTGCACCATGGCATTGATCAACGAGCCGATGATCACTCGGCCGATGCCGGGGTAGGACCTCAGGATTGACGCGGGGATGTTCAGGAAGACGTCCTTCTTGCCCGAGACGATGTCGCACGACTTGAAGGCATTGCCGGAGACCAGAGCGGCGTAGCTCTCCAGAGACAGCCACTGCGTGTCCTTCGAGGCGGTGGAATAAACGCCGCTGAAGGTCTGCTCGGTCATGTTCGTGAAGACGCCGAGGGTCTCTCGGATAAACGTCGACTCGGAATGCTCTTGGATGTCGCGAAGCATGGCGAGCACGGACGGTTCGGGCTCGGAGACGATCTGGCGCAAACTGCGCAGAGTGCGTCGGCCAGCATATTCCGGCGAGAGCATGACGTGCGCCAGCAGGCCGGTCAGAAGGTTGTGCGCCTGGTTCTGGAAATAGGCGCCGGTCGAGGATTCAAAGCGCACGCTTTCCGACAATAGCATGTGCGCAATGCCGACGATGTCCTCCTCTTTTTGCCGCGATTCCTCGATTCCGTCGAGCACGTTGAAGCCCGCGATCGGATTGGTCGGATCGAGCACCATGACCTCGCGGCCGAGCGCGCGTCTGCGATGTTCCCGCACCATTGGCGCGACCTCGGTCGACGGATCGAGACAGATCAGAGGACCGGAATAGCGCAGCGCCGTGGGGATGACGTTGCTCGTCGTCTTGAAGCCGCCGCTCCCGGCGAAGAACAGCATATGGGTCGAGTCGAAATCCTGCTTGTAGGTGAGAAGCGGAGCCCGACCGCCCTGACCCCAGGTCGAGCGGTTCGTGGGATCGAACGGCAGTTCATGCACGATCTCCCGATCGACGCGATAGCGCTCGCCGATGACGATCTCGCCGTCCGGCGGGAACAGCCTTGCCGCCGCCGTCATCGGCAGCCAGTCGGCATCGCCGAAGGCGGCGCGCTTCGCGCGCTTGACGGGATCGGGGACGACGACGGAGATGCGCGCCGCGACGGCAACGATCAGAAACCCGACGATGGCGCCTGCAACAGCGAAGCCATCGAGGTATGAGAGCGCCTGGTCCCACGTGACCGTTCCGCTCTCGACGAATGGCGCGAGGCGATCATATTCGCGCATCCCATACAGACCCACCACGCCGAGAAAGCAGAGCAACGTCGACATCGCGATCGGCCGGCGCCGATGCATCGGCAGCGCCCAAACGGTCACGAGCCCCGCGAGCGGCCCAAACAGCAGGGCGGGCAGCGGCGCGGCTCGCAGGAACCAATGGGCGACCTTGCCGGACATGCCGATGGCGAGATCCTGCCATCGCCAGCCGGCGACGAAGACCGTCACGACCGTCACGGCGATCGGCACGAGGGCGAGCAGCAGGCTCGGATGTAATTGTCTCTTCACGGCCCGTCTTCGCTTTCCTGATCTGGCGCCGGCGCATCCTCCATCGGCTGTCGACGGAACGCCTCCAACCCGATCGCCTTCAGCCGTTCATGCTGATCCGAGCCCGCCGCGAGACGCCCTGCCTCGATCAGCGCGCCGAGCAGGAATGCCCGGTCGGCCTCCGCCAGACCTGCGCGCACCACCAGCCCGCCGAGCAGGAATTTCTGACGCGCCTCGTGCCGGCGCGCCTCACTCATGCTGACCCTTCGCCGCCGTGCCCAGCGGACGAGTTCCTGATCGATCTGTCGAAGCGGTGGGGGAACCCGCGCTCCCTTTGCCGCCCTTGCGAAATCGCGACGCGATCTCCTCGCAGATCGCGTCGAGTTCCTCGTCGGCGATCTCCATCTCGACCAGGCCCGCCTTCGTGGCCGCGCGGGCGAACCGCTCCCCGGCTTTAACTATCAGGAATTTCTTACGCTCACGCAGCTTCTCGATCTGGGCGTCGATCTCGGAAAGTGACGACTTTACACGCATGTCTGTGGCCTCATCCCATGCTGGAACCAGTTAGCGTGGGTTGATTATAACGACTCGTTTAAGTGAGTTAAATAGGGTAGTTTGATCCCGAGCCAAATGGCTCATCTGCGGCAGGCGCCTTTGGCGGCCTGCCGTTCGAAGCGGCATCGGCCCTGCGGTCCGATCTGTTTGAGGGCGCAATATACGTCGCTGCCGCGACGTGCTTGGAGGAGGAGACGGCGGCCGTGGCCATCATGTTCGTCAGGGCGCAGGTGATCAGCCGGGGATCGGGACGCAGCGTCGTCTCGGCCGCCGCCTATCGCCACCGCACCAAGATGACGGACGAGCAGGCGGGAACGACGTTCCGTTATGAGGGCGGCGCCTCGGAGCTGGTGCATGAGGAGTTGGCGCTGCCGGACGCGATGCCGGCGTGGCTGAAGGACGCGATTGAGGGAAAGAGTGTCTCGGCCGCCAGCGAGCTTCTGTGGAACGCGGTCGAGGCCTTCGAGAAGCGGGAGGACGCGCAGCTCGCCCGCGAGTTGATCATCGCGCTGCCGGAGGAGCTGGGCCGGGCCGAGAACATCGCGCTGATGCGCGAGTTCGTGGCGAGCAACTTCACCGCGAAGGGAATGGTCGCCGACTGGGTCTATCACGACAAGGACGGCAACCCGCACGTCCATCTGATGACAACACTGCGGCCTCTGGCGAAGGATGGCTTCGGCCCGAAGAAGGTGCCGGTGGTCGGCGAGGACGGGATACCTCTCCGGGTCGTCACGCCGGACCGGCTGGGCGGCAAGATCGTCTATCGGATTTGGGCCGGCGATCGCGAGGCCATGAAGGCGTGGAAGCTCGCCTGGGCTGAGGCGGCCAACCGCCACCTCGCGCTCGCCGGAGTCGATATCCGCCTTGACGGGCGCTCCTATGCCGAGCAGGGGCGCGAGGGCATCGCGCAGAGGCATCTCGGGCCGGCGAAGGCGGCGATGGTGCGCAAGGGTAGCCAGATGTTCCTGGCGCCGGCTGAGCTCGCCCGCCGGCAGGACATGGCGGATCGCCTTGCCGCGGATCCTGGCCTGCTCCTCCGGCAGCTCGGCAACGAACGCTCGACCTTCGACGAGCGCGACATCGCCCGGGCGCTTCACCGCTATGTGGACGATCCGGACGACTTCGCGAACATCCGGGCGCAGCTGATTGCCTCGCCCGATCTCGTCATGCTGCGTCCGCAACGGCTCGATCCGGAAACAGGGAGGAGAGCCGAACCGGCGATTTACACGACGCACGACATGCTCCGCGTCGAGCACGGCATGGCGCGCTCTGCGGATAACCTCGCGCAGGGCGCCGGCTTCGGTGTGGCCGCGGCGCGGATCGCGTCTGCGATCGAAAGCGTCGAGGGCCGGGATCCCGACAAGCCGTTCAAGCTCGACCGGGAACAGGTCGATGCGGTCCGCCACGTCACGTCGGATGCGGCGATCGCGGCGGTCGTTGGTCTCGCCGGCGCAGGCAAATCCACCCTTCTCGCCGCCGCCCGCGTCGCCTGGGAAAGCGACGGACGCCGGGTCCTCGGCGCGGCGCTCGCCGGCAAGGCGGCAGAAGGCCTGGAGGACAGCTCGGGCATTGCCTCGCGCACGCTGGCGTCCTGGGAGCTGGCCTGGGCCAATGGGCGCGACCGGCTCGAGCGGGGTGACGTGTTGGTCATCGACGAGGCCGGGATGGTGTCGTCGCAGCAGATGGCGCGAGTGCTGAAGGTCGCCGAGGATGCCGAGGCGAAGGTCGTTCTGGTGGGCGACGCCATGCAGCTCCAGCCGATCCAGGCAGGCGCGGCCTTCAGGGCGATCGCGGAACGGATTGGCTTCGCCGAGCTTGCCGGCGTACGGCGCCAGCGGGATGAATGGGCGCGCAATGCATCCCGGCTGTTCGCGCGCGGCGAGGTCGAAACGGCCCTCGACGCCTATGCCCGACATGGCCATATCGTCGAGGCCGCGACCCGTGAGGATGCCATCGGCCGGATCGTCACCGACTGGACCGAGGCGTGGCGCGCACTGACTGGCGAGACGGCGGCCGAGGGCGAGCGGCAGCCGCCGCGCGGGGATGAACTGCTTGTCCTCGCCCACACCAATGAAGACGTGAAGCGCCTCAACGAGGCGCTGCGCAAGGTGCTGACGGACGACGGCGCGCTTTCGGCGAACCGCACGTTCACGACCGAACGCGGAACGCGTGAATTCGCCGCCGGCGACCGGATCATCTTCCTGGAAAACGCGCGGTTCGTGGAGCCTCGCGCGAAGCATCTGGGCCCGCAGCACGTCAAGAACGGCATGCTCGGCTCGGTGACGTCCACCAGCGACAAAAGGGGCCGGACACTTCTCACAGTGCATCTCGACAATGGACGCGAGGTCGTCTTCGGCGAGGACACCTATCGCAATGTCGACCACGGATACGCGGCCACCATCCACAAGGCCCAGGGCGCGACGGTGGATCGGACCTTCGTGCTCGGCACCGGCATGATGGACCAGCACCTCACCTATGTGGCGATGAGCCGTCATCGTGATCGGGCCGACCTCTATGCGGCGCAGGAGGATTTCGAGCCGCGCGGCGAGTGGGGGCGCAAGCCGCGCGTCGATCATGCCGGAGGCGTCACCGGCGAACTCCTCGAGATCGGCCAGGCCAAGTTCCGCGAGGGCGAGGATGTCGCGCCGAGCCCCTATGCCGATGTTCGCGCGGATAATGGGTCGACTCATCGGCTGTGGGGCGTCAGCCTGCCCGCCGCGCTCGCGAAGGGCGGCGTGAGCGTGGGAGACACGGTCACACTCCGCAAGGACGGCGTGGAGACTGTCACTGTGAAGATCCCGGTGACGGACGAGGAAACGGGTGAGCGGCGTCTCGAGGAGCGCCAGGTCGAGCGCAACGTGTGGACCGCGAAGCAGCTCGAAACGGTAGAGGACCGCAGCGAGCGCATCGACCGGGAAAGCCATCGCCCGGATGTCTTCACGCAGCTGGTCGAGCGCCTGTCGCGGTCCGGCGCGAAGACCACCACGCTCGATTATGAGAGCGAGCCGTCGTACCAGGCCCACGCTCGCGACTTCGCGCGGCTGCGCGGCATCGACCAGCTCGCCGGTGCCGCGGCCGGGATGGAGGAGGGGGTGGCGCGGCGGCTGGCGTGGTTCGCCGAAAAGAGGGGCGAGCTGGCGCGGTTGTGGGAGCGGGCGAGCGTCGCGCTTGGCTTCGCGATCGAGCGGGAGCGCAGCATCGCTTATAGCGACACGCGCCTGGAAACGCCGGTCCGGCAGCCGGACGCCGAGTCCCGCTTCCTGCTGGCGCCGGTGACGCGCTTCGCCCGTTCGCTCGAGGAGGATGCACGCCGGGCACAGATCGCCTCGCCGGCCGTGAAGGAGAGGGAAGGGGCCCTTTTGCCGGTGCTGGAGCGGATCTACCGTGATCCCGACGCGGCTATGGTCAGGCTTCACGATCTTGCCTCTGGATCGAAAGCGGGCTCGCGGGAACTCGGGGATGTGCTTGCGCGGAGCCCGGAACAGCTCGGCCTCCTGCGCGGCCGCGATGCCTCTGGTGACGGCGGGGCTGCGCGCCATGAGCGCGCCACGGCCCTGAAGGTTGTCGCGGCGGAATTGGTCCCGCTCGCCCGCGCCCATGCCGCGGCCTTCAAGAAGAGCGCGCCGTCCTTCGAGATCCGGGAGGAGCAGCGGCGTGCCCACATGGCGCTGTCCGTGCCGGCGCTCTCGGCGAACACGCTCGCGCGGCTCTCGGAGCTCGAAACCGTGCGGATCCACGGCGGAGAGGGGGCCTATGAGGAGGCCTTTGCCTTCGCCGCTGAGGATCGCGCGGTCGTGCAGGAAATCAAGGCGGTGAACGAGGCGCTGACCGCGCGCTTCGGCTGGAGCGCCTTCACGGATAGGGCCGACGCCGTCGCGGAGCGCAACATGGCCGATCGCCTGCCGGAGGACACGGATCCGCAGAAGCACGCGGAGCTGAAGACGCTGTTCGAGTCGGTGCGCAGGTTCGCCCATGCTCAGCATCTGGCCGAGCGGCAGGATCGCTCACGCGTCGTCGCGCCGGCACCCTATCGTCCTGACGCCCCTGGCGCCGCGCCGCTCATGCTGCCGGCGGTCGTGGAGTTCAGAACGTCCATCGAGGACGAGGCCCGGGAACGGGTGGTCGCGACCCCCCACTATCGTCAGCAGCGCGCTGCGCTCGGTGAAATCGCATCGCGCATCTGGCGGGATCCGTCGGCAGCCGTCGCGAAGATCGAGGATCTCGTCGCGAAGGGCTTCGCGGCGGAGCGCATCGTGGCGGCTGTCAGCAATGAGCCCTCCGCGTACGGAGCTTTGCGTGGTTCGGATCGGTTGGTGGACCGGCTCTTGGCCGCCGGGCGGGAGCGCCGGGATGCGCTGGCGGCGGTGCCGGCTGCGGCGGCCGAGCTGAGCGCCCTGGGGTCCGTCTATGCCGACGGGGTCGACATCCAATCGAAGGCGATCGCCGAGGAGCGGCGGCTGATGGCCATCCCGATCCCCGGGCTGTCGAAGCCGGCACACGATGAACTGGCTCGGCTGGCGTCCGAGGCGAAGAAGGATACCCGTGCCCTCACCGCGATGGTGGCAAGGCTTGATCCGGCGATCCGCGAGGAGTTCGCCTCGGTGAGCAAGGCGCTCGACGCCCGCTTCGGGCGCAACGCGATCGCACGCGGCGAAAAGGATGCGATCAATCGCGTGCCAGCGGCGCAGCGCCGGACCTTCGAGGCGATGGGACCGTCGCTCAAGGTGTTGCAACAGGCCGTCCGGATCGAGGCCAGCGAGAAAATCCTGTCCGAACGCCGCATGCGCACCATCAACCAGGCGCGCGGCCTCGGCCGATAGGAAAGGAGAAGTCCATGGCAGACGACATCTCATATGACGCCATCGTTCGGGCCGAGATCGCGATCGAGTTCCTCAATCGGGCGCGCGGCATCGTCGCGAGCCGCATCCATGAGATCGAAGCCGACGATCCGGCGGCGGCCGAGGAGCTGCGGGTCCGCCGCAGGGCGCTCGTCGAGCTCCAGCATGGTGTCCAGGTCGCGGATCGTGAGGGCGTCGAGGCGATCATCGCCACCTGGGGACCGCGCGTCAGGGACGAGCGCCTGTTCTGGCAGGAGTTCTGACCATGGCGGTGGATGGGTCCACCGGCCTGCTGTCGCCGGAACGGAACGAGCATATCTTCCGCAGTGACATCGTGCGGGACTACCTTCCGGATGACCTCGCCCCGGTTGCGCGGCCGCGCCTGATCCTTCTTGGAGGTCCGCCGGGCTCCGGGAAGACCGCCGTGCTGACGGCAAGCCATGCCGAGCTCAGACGGGAAGGGGCCGCGATCCGTATCGTCGGTGACGATCTGCGCTCCTACCATCCCCAGTTCCTTGCTCTTCAAAAGGCGGATCCGGAGACCGCATCGCGCCACACCCAGATGGATGCGGGGATCTGGACCGAGAAGCTCCTGGCGGCGGCGACGGAACGCGGGGCGAGCGTCGTGTTCGAGACGACGATGCGAAGGCCGGAGAATGTCGAGCGCGTCATCCGAACCGCGCGCGACGCCGGCTATGAGGTTGAGGTGCGCGCCGTTGCGGTCAATCCCTGCGTCAGCTGGCAAGGCAACCACACGCGCTTTGAGGAGATGCTTCATGCCGGCGCGCCGGCCCGCATTCCACCGGCGGCGATCCACGATGCGGCCGTCGTAGGCCTGCGCGCCAGCCTTGAAAAGCTCGAGCAGGCCCGACTGGTGGACCGGATCGAGCTGCGCGCGCGCGGTGGGACGATCCTCTATCGGAATGAAGTCGAGGACGGCCGTTGGAAACATACGCCCGGCGCTCTTGAGGCGCTGGCGCGGGAACAGTCCCGGCCGCTGACACGCGGTGAGCTGGAGCGCTTCGCGGAGGATTGGCGCCATATCCTGGCGCGAATGACCGAGCGTAGGGCGCCGGGTGACCGGATCACCGTTGTCGAGGTGCGGGCGGCGCAGGACCTCGCAACTCTTTTGGCGCGACAGAGGGAGGCGGAGGGTTCGCAGCCCGCGCGCCGCGATCGGATGATCCCGCACTCCTCTGTCGTGCCCGATGGAGGCGGTTCCGATATCGAACGGGAGATCGGAAAAGCGCAGGGCGCGCGTTTGAGCCGCGACGAGGATGCGCTCGTTCCGGCCCGGCATCTCCCGGACCTCGATGCCGGCGAAATCGAATGGCGCCTGTCGACTTCGCAGCGCCTCGCCGAGAAGCGCGCCGAGATCGAGGACCTTTCCCGGCTGGTTTATGGCAGCGCGCTCGCCGTCTCTGGAGCCGTGCAGGGGATCTCCAATGCCCAGACTGGCAGGGCTGCCGGCGACGATGTGCGCATCGGAAAGCTCGGCGATCTGGCGGGGGAGGGGAAGGGGTGGCTCCGTGGACCCAGCCCCGCGCGCCAGACAGCGGAGGCGAACGCGCCGCGTCTCGCGGCCGCGCTCGCCGATTATGGTCTTGCTGTTGATTTCGAGCGGAACCAGATCGTCATGCAGCATCGCGATGAACAGGTCCGCCAGCGACAGGAAATTCCCCGTCCCTCGCCACGACTGGCGGAGGCGCTGGGCGAAAACTCCGAGGAGCAGTTCCGGCGGCTCAACGCGGATCGAGGTCTGCGCACGGAGCTCGACCGCCTCTTCGTCGCGATCAACCGGCGGCTGTCGCCCGCCGACCAATCAGTCTTGAGGACTGGGCAGATCGGCAAGCTGGCTCGCTCGCTCGGCACTCATCCCGACGAGGCCGCAGCGCTGCATCGTGTTCATGGCCAGGCGGTCGCGGCGCACGGGCGCCTTCATGCCCAACCGCGAGAGCTTTCCCGGTCAAGCGCAATGCATCTGGCGAGGAAGCAGTGACGGCCGAGGTAATTCCATCCCGGATTATTTCGGGCCGTCCGGGCTGCATGGCCGGCATGCGCTCAGGCAGCGGATGCAATCCGCTGCACTTTTATATCCTTTTCATGTGATCGGGCCTGGGCGAGATCGTGAGCGGCCTGCATCCGAAGTAGCGTATCGGCACGAACCCCGAACGCCTTCTCGAAGCGGATTGCCATTTCCGCCGACAAGCCGGCACTGCCGTTGAGAAGATTGCTCATGGCCTGGCGTGTGACGCCCAGCTTCTCCGCGGTCAGGGTGACGTTCAGCCCATACGGCTCAACGAACTCGGTCCTGAGCCACTCGCCGGGGTGGACGGCAAAGCTCGGGTGAAGCCTGATGGCCATCAGTGATAGTCCTCCAGATCGATGTCTTCGATTGCGCCCGCCTCGTTGATCCGAAACGTCATTCGCCAGTTCTTCGTCACGGTGAGCGACCAGATGCCCTCCCGGTCGCCCGTCAGCTTGTGCGCCCCGAAATTGGGCGGAGCGCTGAGTTCCTCGACCGTCTCGATCGCGACGAGATAGGCCAGCATGTTCCGAAGTCGCCCGACAAGATTACCAGGTAAACCCTTTGGCTTGCCTGTCTCCGCGAACGTCCGGAGCGCCTTATGCTTGATGCTCTCGATGTCCACAGCGCTCACATAGTTCCCAGGACGTCACGTGTCAAGTGTCGCTTGTCACACGCGATGGCATCGGGTTCGCGCCATGGCGAGCTGTGCCGTCGTCGGTAAAAGACAGTCCTGGCAAATGCGATGTGGACACCTGCCGTCCTGACGGGCCGAGAAGAGGCGGTCATCGATGTCAATTATCTCCGATCCGTCCGCCAGCAAGCGCTTCTCGTATGAGAAGGACATGCTGCGCGACTGGTTCCGTAAGCACTGCGTCGAACTCAGGGCACGACGAGCCAGAGCACTCAAGCGGGTGCGGGGGCGACAGATGCGGTTATGTCATTCCTCCTGCTCTTCATTGTCGGAACGCATGAAGTCTGGGGCCGGCCGTTCGCGCTTTAGCGCGGCATAGTCGGCCAGTGCTGCGAAAGGCTCCTTTCTCGCCGCGATCCATAGCAATGCTGCTTGCGAGGTGCCGGCAACTTCAGCGACGGTCCCCTCGACCGAAGCCTTGATCGAATGGCAGGTAAGCATGTCATAGGCTTCAACGCGCATGAGCAGCGCGTCTTCTGCCGCACGAAGGACCGCACGTCCCATGCCGAAGGTGAGCGACTTGTCGTTCCCTTGAGTCGAAAACCCCGTGCAAAGCCCTACCAGTCGATCACAGACGAGATTAACGACCGCAGGCACGTCAGACAATTTGATGCAAGCTTCCGATAGTAATTCGTTCATGTATATTCCTTAAATTGATCTCTGGTAGGGCCTGGCAGAAGTGAGTGTAGATCGGCGATGTTCGTTATCCGACCGCCGCAATCGTAGTGCGGGATCTAAGCGGAAGTTGTTTTGCTAAATCCAACGCAAATGCCCATTGTCGTGGCGATATTCGTGCCAGTTCTTCGAGCGGTTCCGCCATCGTGTATGTGGTTGCTTACCTCGGCACGCCGGTCACGGTGAACGGCATCGAGCCGAGGAAGGCCTGCGTCAGCTCCGGCGTGACGTCGCCGAACGCATGCTGCCAGCCCACCGTCCCGCGCAGCGTCGCCGCCATCGAGCCGATCTGCACCTCCTTCGCCAGCCGGACGCCCAGCGTGGTGAAGGTGGTGTCCATCGTGCTGCCGTTGGTCGTCAGCGCCGCCGCGCTCGGTGAAGCTGTCGGTATCGAGGCTGACATAGGCGAGGCCGGCGAAGGGCTCGAAGGAGACAAAGCCGGTCTCGATCTTGTAGCCGAGCTCGCCGAAGGCCTGGAAGGTGCCGGCGTCGTAGTCGGCGCTGAGCTGGTCGGCGAAGCCCTCGAACGCCACCGAACGCGAGCTCTCGACGTCCTGCCGGCTATAGGCGAGGCCGGTACGCAGCCCGAACGCCCCCCACTGGTTGCCGGCATAGGCGCCGATGGTCCAGTCGTCCGACGAGCCGGAGGCGTTGCGGCCGCCGCCGAAGTCGAAGCTGGTATAGCCATAGCCGCCGACCACGCCGAGGCGCCAGCCGGCGCCGATGGGAGCGTCGGCGCCGATCAGGAAGCCGCCGGCATCAGAGGACAGGCCCGCCGCATTGGCGTTGCCGTCGATGTCGGTCCAGGCGCCGTAGCCGGTCGCCCACAGCGCCAGCCCCTGCGTGGTGGCGGGCGCCGCCACTGCCTTCAAGGCCATGCCGGCCTCGGTATCCGCCGCGCCCGTGGCCGGAGCCGCATAGGCCAGCGCATTGCCGCCACCGGCCGGCACGTAGCTGATCACCGGTGCCGAGGAGGCGCCGACCCCGCCGAAGGCGGCGCGCAGGCGGTTGGTCACCGCCTGGCGGGTGTAGAAGCTGTTCTCGACGAACAGCCCCTGCACCGAGGCGTGGGTGTCGCCGGAGAGCTGGTCGAACGCCGCGCGGGCCTCGGACGCGCTCGGCAGGAACAGCAGCGCGTTGTACAGCCCGAGCATCGGCCCTGCTTGAGGCAGCGTGTCCAGCGCCGAGGCGGTGGCATACTGGTTCGGGGTGATGGCGGCATCGGTAAAGGAGTTGCTCACCGCGATAGTGATGGTGAGGCTGTTCCCCGCGCCGCCAAGATCGACGGAAAGGAACGGCGCCTCGGATACCGCCTCATCGAAGCTGCCGGTGATGCCGCCCTGCGCGGTCAGGATGGTGTAGCTCTGCCCGGTAACGTAGCTGGTGCTGGCATCGAGCGTGGCGACCTCGACCGTGCCGCCCTGCAGGATCGCCTGGCCGCCGGCGGCGATCAGGTCGGCCGCGCCGGGGCCTCCGACCTCCACCTCATAGACCGAGCCGGCGGCGAAGGTCACGTCGCCGGCGACGTTCAGCGTGCCGATCGAGTTGCCCGGCGCCAGCGCGGCACCGGAGGCGACCGTAACTGCCCCCACCGTGCCCGAGCCGCCCAGCGTGCCGCCGGAGAGCACGTCCACCGCTCCGCCCAGCGAGCCGTTCACCGACAGCAGGCCCGCCACTACCGTGGTGGCGCCGCTGAAGGCCGAGCCGTTGCCGGTATAGTTCAACGCGCCCACACCCGACTTGATGAAGGCGCCCGTGCCGGAGAGCGTGGCACTAACGCTCGCGCTGTCGGTGAAGTCCGCCGCCAGCGTGCCGTTGTTGAGGATGGCCGCCAGCGTGCCCGACACCGTCGTGTAGCCGCCGATGGTGCCCGATCCCCCTAGCCTCGCGCCGGCGTTCACCGTCACCTGCCCACCCAGCGCGCCCATCAGTTCACATCTCAATTTCTGAGCAATTCATTTCCCTGAGACTATAATATTCAGATCAGAATCGGCCACGGGAGGATTACGTATTCCGAACTCTCTCGTCATAATTCCCAGCTTGATGGTAGTTGTGCCAGCGACACAAATATTAGGTAAGCTTGCTAGATTGGTTGGATTTATCGCGACGTTGCCGGTTGTCTCCCAGTGAACTCAGTTTCAGTCTCCCTCAGAAGCTCACCTTGAGCGTGGCATTGAAGCCGTTCTGGGTGACGCTGTCGCCGAACTGGCCGGTATAGGCCACGCCCAGCGTGGTGTTGGCCCCGACCAGCACATCCAGCCCAGCCTCCAGCACCGCCGCATCCTCGGCGATGGCAACACCCGTCACGGTGAAGGCATCGGACGATGCGAAAGCCTGACTGATCGCCGGGGTGACGTCGCCGAAGGCATGACGCCAGCCGATCGCCCCGCGTAGCGTTGCGTCGTAACTGCCCAGAATGATCTCCTTCGAAACGCGTAGGCCCAGCGTGGTGAAGGTGGTGTCCATGTCCGAGCCATCGGAGTACAGCGCCGCGGCGCCGCCCTGCTCGAAGTAGCTCCCGCCGTCGAGCCGAACGTAGGAGAGGTTGGCATAGGGCTCGAACGAGGCGAAGGCGGCATCGATGCGCCAGCCGAGCTCGCCGAAGGCCTGGAACGTGCCGACGTCGTAATCGGCGTTCAGGCTGTCATAAAAGCCGGTGAAGCCGACCGAGCGGGCCGTCGACACGTCCTGCCATGTGTAGGCAAGGCCGGTGCGCAGCGCGAGCGGACCCCAGACCTTGCCGCCGTAGAGACCGACATGCCAGTTGTCGCTGTTGCCGGACGAGTTGCGGCCCGGCACCGAGAAATCGGTGTAGCTGTAGCCGCCGGCCACACCCAGCCGCCAGCCATCGCCTATGGTGGCATCGGCGCCGATCAGGAAGCCGCCCGTGGAGTCCGAGACACCCGCCGCATTCCCGTTGCCATTGAACTCGCCCCAGTTGCCGAAACCCGTGCTCCACAGCGCAAAGCGCTCCGTCGTCGCCGGGGCAGCCACCGCTTTTACCGGCATGGCCATGTCCGCCGCCACCTGCACCGAAGACGGCGCGGCATAGCCGAGCGCACCACCCTCATAGCTCACCACCACACCCCTCGAAGCGCCGACGCCACCCTGTGCTGCCCGGAGGCGGTCGGTCAGCGCACCGCGGATCAGCGAGCTCTGCTCCATGAACACGCTCTGCACTGATGCATGTACCTCGCCCGAGAGTTGGTTGAACGCGCCGCGGGCCGCTTCCGCCGAGGAGAGGAACAGGATGGAGTTGTACAGCGCCAGCGGCGCACCCGATTGCGCCAGCGTGTCCAGCGCCGAGGCGGTGGCATACTGGTTGGGCGTGATGGCCGCCGAGGTAAAGACGGCCGGCGGCGTCGGCTCGGGATCGGGACCCGGCGTATCGCCCGTCACCGTGATGGTCAGACCGAGACTGTCTCCCTGTGCGACCAGGTCGGCGTTCAGGAAGAACGACGGCGCGATCGTGCTTTCGAAGGCCCCGGTGATGCCGCCTGCCGCGGTCAGGATGGTGTAGTTCTGACCGTTCCGGTAGCTCACGGCGGGGTCGAGCGCCGAGAGTTGCACCGTGCCGCCATTGAGGATCGCCCGCCCGCTGGCGGCGATCAGGTCGCTCGTCCCATTGCTGGCCACCTCGACTTGGTAGAACGAGCCGGAATTGAAGGTGACGTCGCCGTTCACGTTGAGGGTGCCGATCGAGTTGCCCGGAGCGGCGGTGCCGCCGGAAGACACCGTCACCGGTCCCATCGTGCCGTTGCCGCCGAGCGTGCCGCCCGAGAGCACGTTGATCGGCCCGCCCAGCGTGCCGTTCACCGACAGCAGCCCGTTCGCCACCGTGGTCAGCCCGGTGAACCCCGCGCCGTCGCCGGTGTAGTTCAGCGACGCCGCGCCGGTCTTGCCGAAGGCGCCCGCGCCCGACAGCGTGCCGGCATAGGTCGCAGCACTGTCCGCATTCAGGGTGAAAGAGGCGCCACTGCCGATCGCGGTATCCCCGGTGAAGCCTGCGGCCTCGGCGGAAAGGCTGCCGCCCAGTATGTTCCAGTCGACCGTCGACATGCCCGACAGCGCCAGCGCGCCGGTTCCCAGCTTGGCCAGCGTACCGGGGCCGGAGATCGTCCCCGAAAGATCGAGTTCGGCGCCTGCCGCCACGTCGAGGCCGCCGGTCGTTTGCACCGACACATCGCGCGCGCTGGTAAAGCCGTCCGTCGTCGCCAGCGTGCCGCCATCGAAGGTGAGCGCCCCCGCGTCATTGCCGAGGTTCGTGTCGGCCGACACCGTAACGGTGCCTTCCTCGAAGACCGTCCCGCCCGCATAGTCGTTCGTCCCCGACAGCACCAGCGTGCCGAGGCCCTGCTTGATGAGCCCGCCATCTCCGGTGATGACGCCGGTCAGGCCGAGCGAGGTGCCGGTGGCGACGTCGAAGATACCGTTGGCCGTCAGCGTCACACTGCGCGACGTGGTGATGTCTCCCATCGTCGCCAGCATGCCGCCATTGAACGTCAGCCTGCCCGAGCCGAGATTGCCGTTCGAGGAGACCTGGAGCGTTCCTCCAGACAGCATCGTCCCGCCCGCGTAGTCGTTCGTCCCCGACAGGATGAGCGTGCCCGCCTCGGTCTTGATGAGGCCACCGGTGCCGGTGATCGCCGTCTCGATGGTGGCGCTGTCCGCCAGCACGCGGATTTCCGCCATGCCGTCCGGCACCAGTGCGCCGGAACCCGACAGCACATAGTCCTCGTCGACGAATTGCAGTCCCTCGAAGCTCTGCGAACCCTCGACCACGACGGTGCCGCCCGTGAGGCCACCCGCATCCTTGAAGATCGCGATGTGGCCCGCCCATGTGGTCGGCAGGGTGCCGCCGTCATTGAACCACTTGGCGGCGTCGTTATCCCAGACGTCGCTGCCGCCCTGCTGCCAGCGTTGCAGCGTGTCGCTGCCCGCTGCGCTGACGAAGAGGTCGACATAGCCGGACCCCAGCGCTACGCCGGTCTCGATCGAGAAGGAAGCCGCGTCCGGCGGCAGCGGCAGCGGCGTGCCGAACTCCAGCCCGCGATCCACCAGCGTGCCGCCGAAGGTCATGAGCCGGTAATAGCCGAGCCCGACCTGCGAGGGATCGTTCGCCGCCGTCAGGTTCAGCGTGCCGTCGAGGGTGAGGCCACCCGTCACCTCCACCCGGTCGCTCAGCCCGCCGCCCACCGAGGCGCCCGGCGCGCCGAGCTCGAAATCGAGCACCGCGGTCTCGTCGAACGCGAGGTTCCCGTTCACATGCAGCGTGCCGATCGAATTGCCCGGAGCCAGATGGCCCTCCACCGTCGTGCTGCCCACCGTGCCGATGCCGCCCAAGGTGGCACCGCCTTGCACGGTGACGGCGGAACCGGCGATGGAACCATTCACCACCAGCGTGCCCGCCGCCACCGTGGTCGCGCCGGTATAGGTGTTGGTGCCGGCAAGCGTCAGCGTGTTCGCGCCAAGCTTTTTCAGTGCGCCCTGTGCAGTGCCGGTGTCCTCGGTGATGTTCTGGGAGAATGTGACGTCATCGCTGCGGTTGAAGGTCAGCGTGGCGTTGCCGTCCGCGAAAAACACCGCGCCCGTGCCGAGGCTGCCATTGCCGGAGAGCCACAGATCCGCATCATCGGCAATCGTGGTGCCGCCGCCATAGGTATTCGCGCCGGTCAGGGTCAGCAGCCCGGAGCCGGTGACAGCCACGCTGCCGCTGCCGGAAATCATGCCCGCATAGGTCTGGGTATTTATGTTGTTGAACACCAGCGCGGCATTGTTCTCGATGTCGCTCGCCAACGCGGCGTCGATGCTGCCATTGCCCAGGCGCAGCGTGCCGGCGTTGATGGTCCAGCCGCCGGGGGCGGTGGTCGTGCCGGTGAGGGTCCAGGTGGACGCGCCATTCTTTACGTAGGCGTCGAAGCCGCTGAAGGCGGCGGCGAGGCCGAAGCTGTCATTGGCGGCGCCGCCCAGCGCCAGGATGTTGCCGGTGCCGGTGACGGAGATGCCGCCGCCAAAGGAGTAGCCGGCGCGCAGTTCCAGCGTATTGTTGTTGCCGGTGATCTCGACCGCCTTGCCCTGCGTGGCGCCTAGGCCGCCCTCGATTCGGGAGGCGGTGACGAGGGTGTTGTTGTTGCCGGTGATGGCTACGCCCGTGCCGCCGGGGCCGTCGGGTGTAAAATAAACACCACCAATGATGCTGCCGCCACTGTGGATGAGCGTGCCGCCGTCCGTCAGCAATACGCCGGTGCCGGCGGACACTGCGTCGGCGGAGCCGCCGACAATGATGCCGGCATTGAAAACGGTGCCGCCATTGACGGTGACGGCCGTCACGCCGGCAGCGCCGGAGGTGTACCACGATAGGGCAATCGTACCATCATTCACCAGCTCGCCGCCGTTCTGCACGGTGACGGCATTGCCGATGGTGACGGACGAGTTGATCTTCAGCGTCGCGGCCCCGCTGGCGGGCGCGACCGTGACGGTATTCATGTATGAGTTGAGGCCCAGCGCAAAGTTGCTGCCCGCCACCAGCGTGCCGCCAGTGACCATGGTGCCGCCGGTGTAGCTGTTGGCGGCGGTCAGAATGGTGATGCCGCTCCCGTTCTGGTTCACGCTGCCGCTGCCGCCGATGGCGAGCCCGAACGCGTAGCTGTCATCGGACTGGTTGAAGTTGACGACGCCGTTATTGGTCAGGCTGGTAATGCCGGCGATGCTGCCCGCCACCGCCGCGTTCGGCGTGGCGTTGCCGAAATTGAGGGCGCTGCCGGAACGGATGGTGAAATCGCTGCCGAGGCCGAAGGTGAGGTTACCGGAAAGGTTGAGCGTGCCGGCGCCACCCGCGCCGCCGGCGCTGGTCGTGCCGCCGACACCGTCCGTGCCATCGCCGCCGCGGTCGCCGCCGAGGATGAGGTGGCCGTTCGCGCCGATGGCGACGGAAGTGGAGGCACCCACGGTGAGGCTGCCCGCGCCGCCATTGCCGCCGCCATTGCTGCTGCCGCCGTAGCCGCCACCGCCGCCGCCGCTGCCGCCGACCAGCAGCGTTTCCGTCACGGCGAGGCCGCCGCCATTGACGAACACGGCGCCAGCGCCGCCATTGCCGCCTGTTTTGGCATCACTGCCGCCGCCGCCAGCACCGCCAATCAGCAAGGAATTGCCGACGGCCAGGGTGCCGCCGTTTATGGTCAGGGTAGCGTTTCCTCCGGCACCTCCCGGCTCGTTACCGCCGAAGCCGAAGCCGCCGCCGCCGCCGCCGCCACCACCGACGCCAATGAAGCCATAAGAAGCCGAAGCGTCGATCGTCGCATTGCCGTCGGCATCTATCGTGGTCGGGCCATTGCTGCCATCGGC
>NCEH01000191.1 GCA_002304505.1 Rhizobiales bacterium 32-66-11
TGCTCGCCTGGTTCGGCGCGGATGTGATCAAGGTTGAGCGTCCCGGCGAGGGCGACGTGACGCGCACCCAGCTGCGCGACGTGCCCAATGCCGACAGCCTTTATTTCACGATGCTGAATTCCAACAAAAGGTCCATCACGCTCGACACCAAGAACAAGGAGGGCAAGCGCGTCCTCGAGGAATTGGTGAAGGTGTGCGACGTGCTGGTGGAGAATTTCGCGCCCGGCGCGCTGGACCGCATGGGCTTCACCTGGGAGCGCCTCCAGGAACTCAATCCGCGCCTCATCGTGGCCTCCGTGAAGGGCTTCGGCCCGGGCCCGTTCGAGGATTGCAAGGTCTATGAGAACGTCGCCCAGTGCACCGGCGGCTCCGCCTCCACCACCGGCTTCCGCGACGGCCTGCCCCTGGTGACCGGCGCGCAGATCGGCGACAGCGGCACCGGCCTGCATCTCGCGCTCGGCATCGTCACCGCGCTGTTCCAGCGCGAGCACACCGGGCGCGGCCAGAAGGTGCTCTGCGCCATGCAGGACAGCGTGCTGAACCTGTGCCGCGTGAAGATGCGCGACCAGCAGCGCCTCGCGCGCGGCCCGCTGCGCGAATACAGCCAGTTCGGCGAGGACATCCCGTTCGGCGACACCGTGCCCCGCGCCGGCAACGATTCCGGCGGCGGCCAGCCGGGCCGGATCCTGCGCTGCAAAGGCTGGGAGCACGACGACAACGCCTATCTCTATTTCATCACCCAGGCCCCGGTCTGGGAGAAGATCTGCGACGTCATCGGCGAGCCCACCTGGAAGACCCATCCGGACTATGCGACCGCCGCCGCGCGCCTGCCGCATCTCAACGAGATCTTCACCCGCATCGAAGCCTGGACCATGGCCCACACCAAGTTCGAGGCCATGGACGTGCTGAACAAATACGACATCCCCTGCGGCCCGATCCTCTCCATGAAGGAGATCGCCGAAGACAAGTCGCTCTATGCCACCGGGACGCTGGTGGAAGTGGAACACCCGGAGCGCGGGACCTATCTGACCGTCGGCAACCCGATCAAGCTGTCGGACAATGACGTGCCGGTGGAGCGCTCGCCGCTGCTCGGCGAGCATACCGACGACGTGCTCGCCAATGTGCTGGGCTTCGATGCCGACCGGATCGCGGCGGTGAAGCAGTCCGGCGCGGTGGGCGAGCCGTTCCGCCAGGCCGCGGAATAGATTTCAACGGGGCGACGCGGGTCCGCAGGGCCGCGCCGCCTTCAGCCTTCGCCCGTCCCGGTTCGCCGGGGCAGGCATCCGGCGGCAGATCAACGGCCGGCGCCCCGGTGGCGGCCTTGGAACAGGTGGCGATCATCGCCGAGAGAGTGAGACGATGCATCCGCATGTGAGTCCAGCCGCGCTTGCGGCACCCTGCGCCGGCGCGATCATCGCACCGGCCCCGCGCATGGTCCCCGCCGGGCGCCGCCCGGCCCGGGCGTACCGCGCGGCGGCTGCGGCATCCCCTCGCCTCTTCCGGTCCGGCCGGTCCGCCCTTGCGCTGAAACCGGCGCATCGCAGCCGGCCCTGCGCGCGCCGGACCTTGAAGAATTCCAGCTCCGCCTTGCCGCCCGGCGCGGCCGGGGCGCAGCAACGGGATAAAATAAGCTAGTACAAAACTAGCGCCCCTTTCTCGCGCAAGGTCGAACGGCCGAAGCGGGAAAGGTTTTCACTTCCTGGCTGGAGCCGGTTGGGCGCAGAAGGTCAGGAATAAAGTCAAACGCTCGAAAGGGAATTCGACGATCATGAGCAAGCCACTCGAAGGCATTAAGATTATCGACTTCACGCACGTGCAGGCCGGCCCGGCCTGCACGCAGCTGCTCGCCTGGTTCGGCGCGGACGTGATCAAGGTCGAGCGCCCCGGCTCGGGCGACGTCACTCGCTCCCAGCTGCGCGACATCAGCAATGCGGACGCGCTGTACTTCACCATGCTGAACAGCAACAAGCGCTCGCTGACGCTCGACACCAAGACCCCCGAGGGCAAGGAAGTCCTGACCAAGCTCATCAAGGAATCCGATGTGCTGGTGGAAAACTTCGGCCCCGGCGCGCTCGATCGCATGGGCTTCACCTGGGAGCACATCAACGAGCTGAACCCCGGCATGATCGTCGCGTCCGTCAAGGGCTTCAGCGACGGCCATCATTACGAAGACCTCAAGGTCTATGAGAACGTCGCGCAGTGCGCCGGCGGTGCCGCCTCCACCACCGGCTTCTGGGACGGCCCCCCGACCGTGTCCGCCGCTGCCCTGGGCGACAGCAACACCGGCATGCACCTTGCCATCGGCATCCTCACCGCCCTGCACGGCCGCAACAAGACCGGCAAGGGCCAGAAGGTCGCCGTCTCCATGCAGGATGCGGTCATCAATCTGTGCCGCGTCAAGCTGCGCGACCAGCAGCGCCTCGACCGAGTCGGCTATCTGGAGGAATACCCCCAGTATCCGCACGGCACCTTCTCGGACGTGGTTCCCCGCGGCGGCAATGCCGGCGGCGGCGGACAGCCCGGCTGGGTCCTGAAGTGCAAAGGCTGGGAGACCGATCCCAACGCCTATATCTACTTCACCATCCAGGGCCATGCCTGGGCGCCCATCTGTAAGGCGCTGGGCAAGGAAGAGTGGATCACCGATCCCGCCTACAACACCGCCGAAGCCCGTCAGGACAAGATCTTCGACATCTTCGCCTTCATCGAGAACTGGCTGTCGGACAAGACCAAGTTCGAAGCGGTGGACATCCTGCGCAAGTTCGATATCCCCTGCGCGCCCGTGCTCACCATGAAGGAAATCGCCGAGGATCCGTCCCTGCGCGAGAGCGGCACGATCGTGGAAGTCGATCACAAGGAGCGCGGCAAGTATCTCACCGTCGGCAGCCCGATCAAGTTCTCGGACACCTCGGTTGAGATCACCGGCTCCCCGCTGCTCGGCGAGCACACCGACGAAGTCCTCGCGGACCTCGGCTATAGCGAAGAGCAGATCAAGCAGCTTCACGCCGCCCGCGCGGTCTGAGGCGTCTTTCGAACCGAAGGCCTTCCGCCTTCCCGGACGGCGCGCCCCGCGTGCGCCGTCCTTTCCACCACCGAAGGCACCTAGGACAGGCCGCGATGCGCCGCCCGCACGCGCCGTCCGCGCCATGATGCATTGGTGATCCGCGCACTGCCTTGCCGCGCTGCCGGGTCTTTTTCCTCCCGCATGCCGGCCGTCCGCCCGCGGCACCTGCCGCCGGACCGCGCGCCCGCGGGGAAAGTTTCGGACGGTCCCGTGATGGGCCGGCTCGATTGCGGCACTTCCCTCCGCCCCAGGCGCGGAGGAACGGGACGAGATCGGCGCGTCGCCGGACCTGCGGGCTGAGCCTGCGGCCCGGCCCTCTCCTTGCGAGAGGCTCGGTTTGGCGAGGCCGCGCGCACGCCCAGTATGACCCTCGTCCGCCGGGCGCGTCACGCCGCCGGCACCCATCCCGGCCCGCCGCGCACCGCGCCGAAAGCCGGAGCCGCGAGCAACGCGGCCCATTCACGCAAGGGGGAACACCCTCATGAACATCCATGAATATCAGGCGAAGGCCATCCTTCGCGACTATGGCGCGCCGGTCTCGCGCGGCATCCCCGCCTTCACCCCGGAGGAGGCTGAAAAGGCCGCGCGCGATCTCGGCGCGAAAGAGGTCGGTGGCCTCGTGGTGGTGGTGAAGTCGCAGATCCATGCCGGCGGACGCGGCAAGGGCACGTTCAAGGAACTGCCGGCCGGCGCCAAGGGCGGCGTGCGCGTGGTGCGCACCCCCGACGAGGTGAAGGCCGCCGCGCACGAGATGCTCGGCAACACGCTGGTCACCATCCAGACCGGCCCCACCGGCAAGCAGGTGAACCGCCTTTATATCGAGGAAGGCGCGGCGATCGAGAAGGAGTTCTACATCTCCCTCCTGGTGGACCGGGAATCCTCTCGCGTGTCGTTCGTCGTCTCCACCGAAGGCGGCATGGACATCGAGGACGTCGCCCACAACACGCCTGAGAAGATCGTGACCTTCTCGGTGGATACCGCCACCGGCATCCAGGCCCATCACGGCCGCCGCGTCGCCGACGCGCTGGCGCTCACCGGCGATCTCGCCAAGCAGGCCCAGGCCCTCACCGCGACGCTCTACCAGGCGTTCGTGGAGAAGGACATGGAGATGCTGGAGATCAATCCGCTGGTGGTCACCAAGGACGGCAAGCTGAAGGTGCTCGACGCCAAGGTGTCGTTCGACGGCAACGCGCTCTATCGCCATCCCGACATCGCCGCCCTGCGCGACGAGAGCGAGGAGGACGCCAAGGAGATCGAGGCCTCGAAATTCGACCTCAATTACATCACGCTCGACGGCACCATCGGCTGCATGGTCAACGGCGCCGGCCTTGCCATGGCGACCATGGACATCATCAAGCTCTACGGACTTGCGCCCGCGAACTTCCTGGATGTCGGCGGCGGCGCCACCAAGGAGAAGGTGACGGCGGCGTTCAAGATCATCACTGCCGATCCG
>NCEH01000054.1 GCA_002304505.1 Rhizobiales bacterium 32-66-11
GATCGAACCCTTCCGTTCTCGGACAAGGGGGCGGTGCTCGCCGCAATGGGGGAGATGGGCGCATGAGCGTGTCGCAGCTGTACAGCCTGGACGAACTGGTTGCGGCCACCGGCGGCGCCGTGCGCGGTTCCCCTATGGGCGTGAGCGGCCTATCCATCGACACACGCACGCTTGTCCCCAGCGATGCCTTTTTCGCCATCACCGGCGACAATAGCGACGGTCATGCCTATGTGGGCCGGGCGCTGGAGAATGGCGCCGCCCTCGCCGTGGTCGCGCGCGACAAGGCGGATGCGTTCGCCCCAGATGCGCCGCTGCTTCTGGTGGACGATGTGCTGGAGGCGCTGCGCGCCACCGCCGTGTCGGCGCGCGCCCGCTCGCAGGCCGGCATCGTCGCGGTCACCGGCTCGGTGGGCAAGACCACCACCAAGGAAGCGCTGCGCCTCGCGCTCTCCTCCGACGGCCCGACCCACGCGTCCGCCGCCTCCTACAACAATCATTGGGGCGTGCCGCTCTCGCTCGCCCGCCTGCCGCGCGAGGCGCGCTACGGCGTGTTCGAAATCGGCATGAATCATCCCGGCGAGATCACCCCGCTGGTGCGCCTGGTGCGTCCGCAGGTGGCGATCATCACCACGGTGGAGCCGGTGCACATCGCCCAATTCTCCAGCATCGAGGAGATCGCCGACGCCAAGGCGGAGATTTTCGACGGGCTGGAGCCCGGCGGCGCGGTGGTGCTGAATATCGACAATCCCCAGTTCGCCCGCCTGAAGGCGGCCGCGCAGGCCAAGGGAGTCGGGCGCATCGTGACCTTCGGCGCCGATGCGGGCGCCGATGTCCGCTTGGTGGACATGTGCCTGAAGGCGACCTGCTCCACCCTGGTGGCCGACGTGCTGGGCACCCGGCTGACGCTGAAGGTGGGGACGCCCGGGCGGCACATCATCCAGAACGTCCTGGCCGTGCTCGCGGCAGTGAAGCTGCTGGGCGCGGACCTCGCGCTGGCCGCGCTCGCCCTCTCCGCCCTGAAGCCGCCACCGGGGCGCGGCGTGCCCATCGAGCTGGCGGTCGCCGGCGGCACCGCGACCCTGCTGGACGAAAGCTACAATGCCAATACCGCCTCCATGCGCGCCGCCATCGACGTGCTGAGCCGCACCCCGGTGGGACCGCGCGGCCGGCGCATCGCGGTGCTCGGGGACATGCTGGAACTGGGCACCGACGGCCCGCGCCATCATCGCGAGCTTGCCGGGCCCCTGCGCGCCGCCGGCATCGACCTCGTCTTCGCCTCCGGGCCGCTGATGCACGAATTGTGGGGCGAGCTCCCCTCGAACATGCGGGGCGGCTATGCACCGAACGCCGAGGCCTTGACCAAGCTCCTGTCTTCCGCCATCCGCTCCGGCGACACGTTGATGGTCAAGGGATCCAACGGCAGCCGCATGGGGCCGCTGGTGAAATCCCTGGCCGAACGCTTCCGCACGCCCGACGAGGCGCTGCTCGAAGGATAGTTAAATGCTTCAATGGCTCTCGCAGCTGCACGACCTCTTCCCCGGCCTGAACGTCTTCCGCTACATCACCTTCCGCACCGGCGGGGCGATCGTGACGGCGCTGCTGTTTGTGTTCCTGTTCGGGCCGTCCATCATCTCCACCTTGCGCCTCAAGCAGGGCAAGGGGCAGCCGATCCGCTCCGACGGGCCGCAATCCCATCTGCTCAAGAAAGGCACGCCCACCATGGGCGGGCTGATGATCCTCTCCGGCCTGATGGTCGCCGTGCTTTTGTGGGCGAACCTCTCCAATCCCTATGTCTGGGCGGTGCTGGCGGTGACGGCAGGGTTTGGGGTGATCGGCTTTTATGATGATTATCTGAAAGTGACCAAGCAGACCCACGCCGGCTTCTCCGGCAAGGCACGCCTTGCCGCCGAGGCGCTGATCAGCGGGCTGGCGGTGATCGCCATCGTCCATGCCGGCAAGTCGGGGCTCTCGACGTCCGTCGCTTTCCCCTTCTTCAAGGATCTGCTGCTGGATCTCGGCTGGTTTTTCGTGCTGTTCGGCGGCTTCGTGATCGTCGCCGCCGGCAATGCGGTGAATCTCACGGACGGGCTCGACGGCCTCGCCATCGTGCCGGTGATGATCGCCGCCGGCTCATTCGGCGTCATCGCCTATCTCTCCGGCAACGTGCTGTTCGCGGATTATCTGCAGATCCATTATGTCGCCGGCGTCGGCGAACTGGCGGTGATCTGCGGGGCCATCATCGGGGCGGGGCTGGGCTTCCTGTGGTTCAATGCGCCGCCGGCGCAGATCTTCATGGGCGACACCGGCTCGCTGGCGCTGGGCGGGCTGCTCGGCACGGTGGCGGTGGCGACCAAGCACGAGATCGTCCTGGCGGTGATCGGCGGGCTGTTCGTGCTGGAGGCGATCTCGGTGATCGTGCAGGTGATTTCGTTTCGCCTCACGGGCAAAAGGGTGTTCCGCATGGCGCCCATCCACCATCATTTCGAGCAATTGGGCTGGACCGAATCCCAGGTGGTGATCCGCTTCTGGATCGTTGCCGTCGTGCTCGCCCTGCTCGGCCTCGCCACCCTCAAGCTGCGCTAAGGCGCATCCGGACGCGCCGGGATCAGCCGGCGCGTCATCTCGGCCGCTTCCCTCGGCGGCTGCCGGGGTCTAGTGCTGACGTCACGTATTCGTCAGGTTGCCCTTCCATGATTCCCGTTACCTGTTTCAAGGATCGCAGCGTCGCCGTGTTCGGGCTCGGCGGCTCCGGCCTCGCCACCGCGCTTGCGCTGCTGGAGGGCGGCGCCCGCGTCATCGCCTGGGACGACGGCGCGGCGGGCCGCGAGAAGGCGGCCGCGCACGGCGTGCCGGTGCAGGATCTGCACGCCGTCGACTGGTCCGGCCTCGCCGCGCTCGTGCTCTCCCCCGGCGTGCCACTCACCCATCCCGTGCCCCATTGGTCCGTGGACCTGGCCAAGGCGGCGGGCGTGGAGGTGATCGGCGACATCGAATTGTTCTGCCGCGAGCGGCGGGCCATCGCGCGCCATTCCCCGTTCGTCGCCATCACCGGCACCAATGGAAAATCCACCACCACGGCATTGATTTCCCATCTGCTGGCGGTGGGCGGGCGCGACGTGCAGATGGGCGGCAATATCGGCACCGCCATCCTTTCGCTCGCCCCGCCAAAAGGCGTGGGACGGGTGCATGTGGTGGAATGCTCCTCCTATCAGATCGACCTCTCGCCCTCCCTCGACCCCTCCGTCGGGGTGCATCTGAACCTGACGCCGGATCATCTGGACCGCCACGGGAGCCTGGAGCATTACGCGGCGGTGAAGGAGCGGCTGATCGCCGGGGTGGAACAGGGCGGCACCGCCGTGGTCGGCGTGGATGATGAGTTCTCCGCCGCCATCGCCGATCGGGCCGAAGAGGCCGGCATCCATGTGGTGCGCATCTCGGTGGAACGGCCGCTCGCCGACGGCATCTGGCGCGACGGGTCCGACATCGTCTGGAGCGAAGGGGGGGTGGAGCGCCATCGCCTTTCGCTTGCCGGCATCGGCGCGCTGCGCGGCGCGCACAATGCCCAGAATGCGGCGGCGGCCTATGCCTCCGCCCGCGCCATCGGCCTTGCGCCGGAGGTGATCGCCATCGGCATGCGGCGGTTTCCCGGCCTTGCCCATCGCATGGAAGAGGTGGGGCAGCTTGGCAACGTGCTGTTCGTCAACGACAGCAAGGCCACCAATGCCGACGCCACGGAGCGGGCATTGCTGAGCTTTCACAACGTGTTCTGGATCGCCGGCGGCAAGGCCAAGGCGGGCGGCATCGAACCGCTCGCGCCGGTCTTCGACCGGGTGCGCAAGGCCTATCTGATCGGCGAGGCGGCGCCCGTCTTCGCCGCGACGCTCGGCGAACAGGTGCCGCATGTGGAGGTCGGAACCCTCGATGCGGCGGTTGCGGCGGCGGCGCGGGATGCGGCGGCCTCGGGCCTTGAGGACGCGGTGGTCCTGCTCTCGCCGGCCTGCGCCAGTTTCGATCAATATCCCAATTTCGAGGTGCGCGGAGATGCCTTCCGCGCCCTGGTGCAGGCCTTGCCGGGCATTTCCGCCAAGGGCTAGAATTGCTTTCAGCCCCCCGCGCGCTAAAAATGTTTCACGTGAAACAAGAACTTAGCGCGGACGAACAGCGGTTTCGTGAAGCTTCTCCGCGGCTCTGCGGCAGTTGAAACCGCCATTTCGCCCGGACGTTCGCCGCAGATGAATCCGCACCTTGCAGGCGGCGCGATTCTCCCCGCGCGGAGGGCTGTGCCGGCTTAGTCCGACCACCTCCGCGTTTGCCGCAGGGCGGAGGTGCGTATGACGCACGGGCATTTCCCGCACTGCGGGACGGTTTTCCTTGTGGCGCCGCCGCCGCCGTGGCACCTCCCTGGCCGACCCGCCTGCCGCAAGCCAGCAAGGAGACAGGCCATGATTGATGGCGCCAAGGATAAGCTCGTCGCCCCCCGTTTGGTGTCCGGCCTTTCGGAGATCGCCGACGATTACGACCTGATCCTGTGCGACGTGTGGGGCGTGATGCATAATGGCATCGCCGCATTTCCCGCCGCCGGCGCGGCCCTGGAGCGGGCGCGGGCGGGCGGCGCGCGGGTGCTGATGGTCTCCAACGCCCCGCGCCCGAATGAATTCGTCATCGCCATGCTGGACGGGTTCGGCGTGCCGCGCACCGCCTATGACGGCATCGTCACCTCCGGCGACGTGACGCGCGACGTGCTGGCGGCGCGGCCGGGCGTGAAGCTGTTCCACCTCGGCCCGCCGCGCGACCTCGGCACGTTCAACGGGCTCGACGTGACGCCGACCGATCTCGCGGACGCCGAGCTGGTCGTCTGCACCGGCCTGCTGAACGACGATGTGGAAACGCCCAAGGATTATGCCGAACGGCTCGCCGCCATGCAGGCGCGCGACCTGCTGTTCGTGTGCGCCAATCCCGACCTGGTGGTGGAGCGCGGCGAGACTTTGGTCTATTGCGCCGGCGCGCTGGCCCAGCTCTATGAGCAGATCGGCGGGCGGGCGATCTATTGCGGCAAGCCGCACAAGCCGATCTATGACGTGGCCCTGCGCCGCGCGGCCGAACTCGGGGGCGGTGAGGTCCGGCCCGAGCGGGTGCTGGCCATCGGCGATGCGCTGCGCACCGACATCATCGGCGCCACGGCGGCCGGCTTCGACAGCCTGTTCATATCGAGCGGCATCCATGCCGAGGAATTGCACGGGGAAAACGGCAGCGAGCCCGATGCCGAGGCGCTGGCCAATCTGTTTTCCGATCACGCCCACCCGCGCGGCGTCATGCCTCGCCTGGCGTGGTGAGGGGCATGCGGGCATAGCGTGCCCAGGCACTCCCCGCGCGCGGGTCACCGGGCGCGGCGTGGGCGCCTGATCCGGGCGCGGGGAGTGCCCGGGCGCGCTTCCGCAAAATCCCGTGCTTGACGCTGGCGGGTCCGCGCGCGAAGGGTTGCCTCCCCTCCATTGTGCCGGCCGCCCCTGCCGATGTCCGATCCTTCCGAGTCTTCCTTTTCCGTCGTCCAGGGCATCGCGCCGATCCCCGCGCGGATCGCGCGGCCGGTTCTCGCCATCGGCAATTTCGACGGCGTGCATCGCGGCCACCGCGCGGTGATCAATGCCGCGCTCGCCATGGCGCAGACGCTGAACCGGCCGGCCGTGGCGCTCACCTTCGAGCCGCATCCGCGCTCCTTCTTCCAGCCCGACGCGAACCTGTTCCGCCTCACCCCCGGCCAGCAGAAGCTGAATTGCCTCGCCCGCACCGGGCTTGCCGGCGCCATCGTGCTGCCGTTCGACGCCGCCCTGGCGCGGGTGCCGGCGGAGGATTTCGTCGAGGAAATCCTGGTGCGGCGGTTCGGTGCCTCCGGCGTGGTGGTGGGCTTCGATTTCCATTTCGGCCGCGCCCGCGCCGGCTCGCCCGCCTTCCTGCGCGAAGCCGGCGCACGCCTCGGCTTTCCCGTCGAGGTGGTGGAGCCGGCCCTGGACGAGGGCGATCCCATTTCCTCCAGCGCCATCCGCAACGCGCTCGCCGCCGGGCAGGTGGGCCATGCCGCCCATATGCTGGGCCGCCCCTGGAGCGTGCGCGCCACCGTGATCCACGGCGACAAGCGCGGCCGCGACCTCGGCTATCCCACCGCCAACCTTACCATGCCGGAAGGCACGCAGCTCGCCTTCGGCATTTATGCGGTGCGCGCGCGCTTCGACGGGCACGTGGTGGATGGCGTCGCCAGCTACGGCCGGCGGCCCACGTTCGACAATGGGCGCCCCCTGCTGGAGGTGCATCTGTTCGATTTTTCCGGCGATCTCTATGGCCGCGAACTGGATGTGGCGTTCCACGGCTATCTGCGGCCGGAACTGAAGTTCGACGACATCGACGCGCTGATCGCCCAGATGAACAAGGACAGCGCCGCCGCCCGCCTGGTGCTCGCCCGCCCGCAGGTCTGGCCGGTGTGAGCGAAAGGCCGGCCGGGCGTGACCCCGGCCGGCGCGCGTTCAATCCACGGTCGCGCCGTAGAGCAGGTTCTTGAACAGCATGCGGGTGACGACGCGCGGCGACGGCGCGGCGGACATGAACACGCCGACGATCTCTTCCTTCGGATCGATGGTGAAGAAGGTGCCGCCGGCCCCTGCCCACATGGCATCCCCCACCGAACCCGGCGCCACCGCAAACCCTTCATAGCGGCGAATCGCAAAGCCCAGCCCGAAGCCATAGCCCGGCCCGGTGCTCGCCGCCGTGGAGCCGCCGAGGCCGATCAGATGGTCGGACAGCATGAAATCCACGGTCTTGGGCGAGAGGATGCGCACGCCCTCCAGCACCCCGCCGTTCAGCATCATCTGGGAGAAGCGGAAATAATCTTCCGCCGTGGTGACGGTGCCGGCGCCGCCGAGCCGGTAGCGCTTGCCGGGATCCTGGTCCACCCGCACCCATTTCCAGCCCGCTTCCTTCTGCGGATCGGCATCGAGCGCATCGGCGAGGCGGGGCGCCTGGGCGGGCGTGAGCTGGAACGAGGTGTCCTTCATCTTCAGCGGCTTGAACAGGTTTTCCTCGAGGAACACGTCGAGCCGTTTGCCGCTCACGCGCTCCACCACCACGCCCAGCACATCCACCGAGAGGCCATATTCGAACCGCGTGCCCGGCTCATAGGCGAGCGGGATCTTGGCGAGGCCGCTCACGAACGCCTCGGGCGAGAGGTCGCCATTGCGGCTCTCGATATCGGCCTTCTCATAGCCCTCCTTGACCTCCGCAAACGGCGCGCTGCCGGAATAGGTGAGGCCGGAGGTGTGGCGCAGCAGGTCCTGGATGGTGATGGGATTTTTCGCCGGCACCACCTCGCGCACGGTCTTGCCGCTCTCGTCCTTCTTCTCGGCGATGACGCTCATCGCCTTCATTTCGGGAATATATTGCCCCACCGGGTCGCGCAGGCTCAGCTGGCCGCGCTCCACCAGCATCATCGCCGCCACCGAGACGAACGGCTTGGTCATGGAGAAGGCGCGGAACACCGCATCCTTGGTCATGGGCTTGGTCTTGGCGGCATCGAGAAAGCCGTGGGCCTCGAAATGCACGATCTTGCCATCATGGGCGATCAGCGTGACCGCGCCGGGGAAAGTGCCCTTGTCGATCTCCCGCTGCATGGCGACGGGGATGCGCTTGAGCGCCTCCTGGGAAAAGCTGAGGTCGTCGGCATAAGCCGCCGGAACGTGGAACAGGCTGAGCGCGAGCAAAGCCGGCGCAAGGGGTCGCATGATGCTCCCTGCCATGGGTGGTGTCTCCCGAGCTTGGTTTTAATCGTTTCAGGCCGAGGGCGGAATTGGCGTTCCTGAACCTTGGTCCGGCCGCGGCGGCGCTGGGGGCGTCCGGTGCTCCGCGACGGGCGCAGAATGCCGCTGCGGAAGGGGCGTGTCGATAGGGGGCGGCGATGCTTAGGCGGTTCTTAACCGAGTTTCGGCATTCTCGCCGGAACCCCAATCGTGCGAGACGATACCGATAACCGTGCCCGCTCCTTCCGCTCCCCCGGACCGCCGTTCCCCCTTCATCCGCCTCGCCGATCTCCTGGCCGGCACGGAGCCCGGCCGCGCGCCCCTGAGCGCGGCGGTGGGCGAGCCGCAGCATGCCATGCCGGATTTCGTCGGCCCGGTGCTGTCGGGCGCCCTGCCCGGCTTCGGCCGCTATCCCCGCGCCGAGGGCACGCCGGCGTTCCGCGCCGCCGCCGCCCAATGGCTCGGCCGGCGCTATGACCTTGCCCGCCCGGTGGATGCGGACCGCGAAGTGCTGGTGCTGAACGGCTCGCGCGAGGGCCTCGTCTCCGCCGCCATCGTCGCCCGGCGCCTCACCGGGGATCGCGGCGGACGGCCGGTGATGCTACTGCCCAATCCCTTCTATGCCGCCTATGCGGCGGGCGCGGAGGCCGCCGGCTGCGAGGCCATTCCCTTGCCCACCACCCGCGAAAGCGGCTGGTTGCCGGACCTCGACGCGCTCGATGACGCATTGATGGCGCGCACGGTGGCGGTGTTCATCGCCTCGCCCGCCAATCCGCAGGGCGCGATCGCCTCGCGCGCCTATCTGGAGCGGCTGCTCGCCATCACCCGCGCCCACGGCACCTATCTGTTTTCCGACGAATGCTATTCCGAGATTTATCTCGGCGCGGAAAAGCCCACCGGCATCCTGGAAGTGTGCGGCAGCGATTTTTCCGGCGTGGTGGCCTTCAACTCGCTGTCCAAGCGCTCGTCTTTGCCCGGCCTGCGCTGCGGCTTCTGCGCGGGGGATGCGGACTTCCAGAAGGCGTTTCTCGCCTTCCGTTGGGTGGCCGCGCCTCAGGTGCCGGAGCCGTTGCAGGCGGTGGGCATCGCCGCCTATGGGGACGAAGCCCATGTGGAGGCGTCGCGCGCGCTTTATGTGCAGAAATTCGACCTCGCCGACCAGATGCTCGGCGGGCGCTTCGGCTATGAGCGGCCCGGCGGCGGCTTCTTCCTGTGGCTCGACGCCTCGGCGGCGGGCGGCGGGGAAGCGGCCACCTTGCGGCTGTGGAAGGACCAGGGCCTGCGCGTCGTGCCCGGCGGCTATCTCGCCCGCCCCGATGCGCACGGCGCGAATGCCGGCGATCCCTATCTGCGGGTCGCCTTGGTGCAGGATCTCGCCACGTGCGGGGAGGTGCTCTCGCGCCTGCTCGCCGGGCTAGGGTAAGGGAGCTTCCGCGCATGGCCCCGGCTCGCCGTCGTCCCGCCCCCGCCATGGCCCTGCGCCATGGGCTCGGCATGGATTTCATTCCCGAAAGCGTGCGCGGCGCGGTGCGGCGCCGCTCCAGCCAGATTTGTGGCGCGGCGCTGCTGTCGGCCAGCCTGTTCGCGCTCGCCACCATGGTCACCTGGACCGCGAGCGACCCGAGCCTCTCCAATGCCAGCGGCGCGGAGGTGAAGAACCTGCTCGGCCGTCCCGGCGCCATCGTCGCGGATCTGCTGATGCAGGGCCTCGGGCTCGCCAGCCTGTTCCTGCTGCTGCCGCTCGCCTATTGGGGCTGGCGGCTGCTGACCTATCGCCCGCTGCGGGGCGAGCAATTGCGCGCCGGAGCGCTCACGCTCGGCGTGCTCGGCATGAGCGCGCTGCTGAGCGCCCTGCCCACATTCGGCGCATGGCCGGTGCCGACCGGCCTTGGCGGCGTGATCGGCGACCTGTTCCCGCGCCTGGTCGCGGTGTTCCACGGCGGCTGGTCCGGCGGGCTCGACGCGGTGCTGGTGGGTGGCGTCGGGGCTGTCGGTGGCGTCGCCGGGCTGGCCTTCGCCTGCCGGGGCGGCGCGCCGAAGCGCCAGGCCGCCGACACCGAGGATGCGGACGAGGCGGATGAGGAGTTCGATGAAACCGACCGCCGGCTGATCTCGCTGGGCGCGCTCACCCATACCTTTCTCTCCGCCAAGGCGCGCCTGTTCGGCCGCCGCCGGGCCCGCGCGGCGGGCGGCAAGCCTGCCGGTGGCAAATCTGCCGGCGGCAATCCGGCGCCAGTGCGCGCGGCCGCCATCGGCGCCTTCGCCCGCGAGATGTTCGCCTCCGAGCGCCGCGCGGTGGACGACCAGGGCCGCGTGGAACCGCGCCTCAATGCCGGCCCGGCCCATGAGGCGCCGGCGCTCGGCGGCGTGCGCCGCATCGACGCACCGGACGAGGATACGGACATGGCGGCTGCCGAGCCCGCGCCGCGCGCGGCGAGCGGACGCGCCGCCGCGGCCCGCACGCGCCAAGGCGCGCGCGAGGGCGGACGCGAAGGGCGGGCGGACACGCGCCGTCCCCATGCCTATCGCCTGCCGGACCTGCAATTGCTGGGCGCCCCGCCCCCGTCCAAGGGGCCAACCATGAGCGAGGAAGCCCTCGCCGACACCGCCAAGCTGCTGGAAGGCACGCTGGATGATTTCGGCGTGCGCGGGGAAATCGGCCAGGTGCGGCCGGGCCCGGTGGTGACGCTCTATGAGCTGGAGCCGGCGCCGGGCATCAAGTCGTCCCGCGTGATCGGCCTCGCCGACGATATCGCCCGCTCCATGAGCGCGATTTCCGCCCGCGTCGCCGTGGTGCCGGGGCGCAACGCGATCGGCATCGAACTGCCCAATGCCAAGCGCGAGAAGGTGCTTCTGCGCGAATTGCTGGCCACCAAGGATTTCGGCGACAGCGGGCAGAAGCTCGCGATCGCGCTCGGCAAGACCATCGGCGGCGAGCCGGTGATCGTGGATCTCGCCCGCATGCCGCATTTGCTGGTGGCCGGAACCACCGGCTCCGGCAAGTCGGTGGCCATCAACACCATGATCCTTTCGCTGCTGTACCGGCTGAAGCCGGAACAGTGCCGGCTGATCATGGTCGATCCCAAGATGCTGGAACTCTCCGTCTATGACGGCATCCCCCATCTGCTCGCCCCGGTGGTGACCGACCCGAAGAAGGCGGTGGTCGCGCTCAAATGGGCGGTGCGCGAGATGGAGGACCGCTACAAGAAGATGTCCAAGCTCGGCGTGCGCAACATCGACGGCTTCAACGCCCGCGTCGCCGAGGCCGAGAAGAAGGGCGAATCGCTCGCCCGCACGGTGCAGACCGGCTTCGACCACGAGACCGGCGAAGCCATCTATGAGCGCGAGGAAATGGAGCTGGGGCCGCTGCCCTATATCGTCGTGATCGTCGACGAAATGGCGGACCTGATGCTGACCGCCGGCAAGGAAATCGAGGGCGCGATCCAGCGCCTCGCCCAGATGGCCCGCGCCGCCGGCATCCATCTGGTCATGGCCACCCAGCGCCCCTCGGTGGATGTCATCACCGGCACCATCAAAGCCAATTTCCCCACCCGCATCTCGTTCCAGGTCACCAGCAAGATCGACAGCCGCACCATTCTCGGCGAAATGGGCGCCGAGCAGCTGCTGGGCCAGGGCGACATGCTCTATATGGCCGGCGGCGGGCGCATCAGCCGCGTGCACGGCCCGTTCGTCTCCGACGAGGAGGTCGAGCGCGTGGTGAAGCACCTCAAGGCCCAGGCCGCGCCCGATTATCTCGAAGCCGTGACCGCCGACCTCTCCGAGGACGGGGGCGAGGGCGAGGACGGCGCGGTGTTCGACAAGGGATCGTTCGGGGAAGAGGGGCAGGACCTCTATTCCCAGGCCGTGGCCGTGGTGCTCCGCGACAAGAAGTGCTCCACCTCCTATATCCAGCGCCGGCTTCAGATCGGCTATAATAGGGCGGCGTCCCTGGTGGAGCGGATGGAGAAGGAAGGCGTCATCGGCGCGCCCAACCATGCCGGAAAGCGCGAAATCCTGCTCTCCGACGAGGCCGCGGAATAGCCGGGGCCGGTTTTTGGGTTGCCGCCGGGCCACAGGTTCGCCATAGGCAAGATTTAAGGGGGAGTGTGACCGTGAAGATTCGTCCACACGCCCCGTTCGCCCATCGAGACCCCCTGATGCCCCATCGCCGGCCTTCGCCTTTCGCCTTCCTCCTTGCCCTCGGCGTTGCGGCCCTCGCCGGCGCGGGGCAGAGCGGCGGCGCGGCCGCGCAAGGTGTGCTTTTGCCGCCCGGCGAAGTGCTGGGACCCGGCGGCACCGCGTCGCAGCCCAGCCCCTCGCAGATTTTCGCGCCCCAGGTGGCGGTGCCGAAGCCCAGTGCGCCCGCCGCGCCCCAGGCGGCCGCGCCGCAATCGGCCCCGCAGGCGTCCGCCGCGCCGGTCGCGGTGCCTTTGCCGCAGCAGCGCCCGGCGAGCGCCAATGCCGCCCCCGGCGCGCCGCTTCAGCTCGCCCCCAACCAGAGCGCCGCCCGCGCCAATGGCCCGCGCGCGCCGCAGGGGCCGGTGGCCGCGCCCTCCCAGACCAATCTCGATAGCGCCGACCCCGCCACCGCCGACAAGATCAGCGCCTATTGGAATTCGGTGCAGACTCTCACCGGCACGTTCGTGCAGGTGGATCCCGACGGCACCCGCAAGACCGGCGATTTCTACATGCAGAAGCCCGGCCGCGTGCGGTTCGAATATGACGCGCCGGTGCCCATCGAGCTGATCGCCAACGGCCAGTCGGTGGCGGTGCGCGACCGCAAGCTGAACACGCAGGACATCACCCCGCTGTCCCAGACGCCGCTGCGCTTCCTGCTCTCCGAGCGCACCGACCTTGCCCGCGACCCGCATGTGAAGGGCGTCTACCAGGACGATCTCTACATCAGCGTGGTGATGGAAGAGACCATCCCCATGATCGGCACCTATCGCCTGCTGATCCTGTTCGATGCCAAGAACTACAGCCTCAAGCAATGGATCGTCACCGATCCGCAGGGCTATGACACCTCGGTCGCGCTCTACAAGCTCGACTATACCCGCCGGCCCGATCCTAAGCTGTTCGTGATCAATTTCGAACGCATGCTGCAATAGGCCGGTGGCGAGCTCCCGCCCGCCGCAAGAACCTTTTCCGCCCTTGCCAGTGCGCATGCCGAGGGTCTAGGTCTCGCGCTCCCGCCGAACGAGCGTTGAGTCCTCCGTGTCCCTCACCGTCTGCACCTGGAACATCAATTCCATTCGCATCCGCCTCGACCTCGTGAAGGCCATGGTGGAGCGCCTAAAGCCCGACGTCCTGTGCCTGCAGGAGACCAAGTGCCAGGACGACAAGTTTCCGCTGGCGGCGGTGCGCGAGCTGGGCTTTCCCCATATCGCGCTCAACGGGCAGAAGGGCTGGCATGGGGTCGCGACGCTCTCGCGCCTGCCGTTCGAAGCCATCGAGCGGCAGGAATTCTGCGCCAAGGGCGATGCCCGCCATATCGCCGTGACGCTCGGCGCCTCGGCCGGGCTGTCCGCGCCCGTGACCGTGCATAATTTCTACGTGCCGGCGGGCGGCGACATTCCCGACCCGGAGCTGAACGAGAAATTCGCCCACAAGCTCGCCTTCCTCGACGAGCTCACCGCCTGGGAGCGCCTGCCCCAGCAGGTGAACGCGCGCGATGGCCATGCGGTGCTGGTGGGCGATCTCAACATCGCGCCACTGGAGACCGATGTGTGGGGCCACAAGCAATTGCTCGGCGTGGTGAGCCACACCCCGGTGGAGGTGGACCGGCTCAACGCGCTCCAGGCCTCAGGCCCGTGGGTGGATGTCATGCGCCGGTTCGTGCCGCCGCAGGAAAAGCTGTTCACCTGGTGGAGCTATCGCTCGCCCGACTGGACGGTGAACGATCGCGGCCGCCGGCTCGACCATGTGTGGACCAGCCCCGGCCTTGCCCCCCACGCCAGCGCCATGACCGTGCTGCGCGAGGCGCGCAGCTGGGAGCGCCCCTCCGACCATGTGCCGGTGGCGGTGACGTTCGAGGTCTGACACGTGTCTTAAGACCGATCAAAGAGGTGTGGTTCGAACCGCGGGCGGCAGATGGGGTCCATCTGCCGCCGTTGAACCCCTCGCCTCAGAACTGCAGCGAGAATTGCGCGGTGAAGGCGTTCTGCGTGGCATTGCTGGCGAGCTGGCCGGTATAGTTCACCGACAGCGCCGCCACGTTCGAGAGCTGGTAGGACAGCCCCGCCCCCAGCATCAGCGCATCCTCCGCGATCGGGACGCCCGACACCTGGAACGGCGTCGCGCCGCCCTGGAACAGCATCGTGGAGGTGGGGTCCGTGTCGCCGAACGCATGCTGCCAGCCGAGGGTCGCATTCGGGGTCAGCGTGTGCCCCATCACCTGGAGCGTGGTCGCGGCCCTCACGCCCAGCGTGGTGTAGAAGGTGTCGAACGAATTGATGCTCCCGCGCAGGCCCGCCGCGCCCCCGGTCTCGGTGAAGGACCCTGAATTGGTCGCCACATAGGCCGCCGCGACGAACGGCTCGAAGGCGTAGGCGCCCACGGCCATGTCGTAGCCGAGTTCGCCGAACACCTGTGTGGTTCCCACGGTGTAGCCGGCGCTGAGCCCCTGGAAGAAGCCCGGGAAGGCCACGGTGCGGTCTACGGAAACATCGTGCCAGGTGTAGGAGAGCCCGCCTCTTGCAGCCAGAGCGCCGAACTGGGCGGCGCCGTAGAGGCCGAGGTCGTAATTGTCCATGGACCCGGAGGACGACCGCGCATCCACGTCGAACTGTGACTGGCTGAAGCCGCCGAAGATGCCGGCCCGGGCATTGGGCAGAACCGCCACGTCGGCGCCGATGAGGAAGCCGCCGATGGAATTGGAGATGCTCGCCGCATTGCCATCGGAGAAGGTGTTGCCCCATCCGCCATAGCCCTGGGCCCACAGCGTGGGCGTGAGGCTGGCGGAGAGCTGGGCGGTCGCCGGCCCCGCGGCCTTGGTGGCATAAGACAGAGGCTCGACGCCCGGCGCGAACACCGATTGGCGCAGCCGGCCGGTCACCGCATCGCGCACATAGACCGACTGCTGCTGGATCACGCTCGCCGTCGAGGCATAGATCTCGCCGGACAATGCGTTGAGCGCCGTGGGCACGGACGCGGCCGGCAACTGCAGCACCGCGTTGTACACCGGGTTGCCCAAGCCGAGCATCTGGGTGGCTTCGGCGGTGGTGATCTGGTTCGGCGTGACGGCGAGGCTGGCGAACCGGACGTCATTGCGCGCCAAAGTCAGATACACGTTGTAGGTGTCGTAGCTGAGCACCGGCGTCAGGAAGGCGTAGTTCGCGGTGACGGCGGCGAACTGGCCGTTGACGCCGCCGTTCGCGGTGAGAATGGCGTAGGTCGCCAGCGGCTTGGTATAGCCGCTGTCGGCCAGCACCTGAACCGTGCCGCCGGTCAGCGTCGCGGTGCCGCTCGCGATGATCAGGTCATGCGCCGCCATGGTGACATCGACCACATAGGTGGTGCCGGCCGCGAACGCGACATTGCCGTTCACCGCCAGCGTGCCGGGGGAATAGCCGGGGGAGACCGTTCCGCCCGACTGCACCGTCAGCCCGCCAATGGTGCCCGTGCCACCGATCGTTCCGCCCGCGCCCACCAGGAAGGGCGAGGCGGAGACGGCGCCGGGCGACAGGATGAAGTCGGAACCCTGCACATCAATGGAGCCGTTGAACCCGCTGGCGCCGGTGAAGTTCACCGTGCCGCCGATGATCGTCACCGAGCCGGAGCCGGAGATGCTCCCCGGGAATTCGTAGGTGCCGGACCGGTTGAACACCAGCGCGGCATTGTTGACGATATCGCCGAGGACCGAGCCGATCGTCCCGCCATCGCCGATCTGCAGCGTGCCCTGGTTGATGAACGTGCCGCCGGTATAGGTATTCTCGCCGGTCAGGATCAGCGTGCCGGTGCCGTTCTTGATGAGCGCGCCCGCGCCGGAGACCACATTGGCATAGGTGAGCTGGTCGGAGCGGTTGAAGGCCAAGGCGGCGCCGTTCGCCACCACGACGTCATTGGCGATGGTGCCGGAGGTGCCGCCATTGCCGACCTGCAGCGTGCCGCCATTGACGGCGAACGCGCCCGCAAGGCTGCCGCCGCTGCCCACCAGGCTCCAGGTGCCGCTGCCCGATTTCACGAGCGTGGAGAAGCCCTGGAAGGCGCCGGTCGCGCTGACGCTGGCGAGATCGAGCGTGCCGGAGGCGCTGCCGTTCAATTCCAGCGTGTTGCCGGTGCTGGCGTTGACGACATTGCCCACCAGCGTGGCAGTGTCGGCGAGCACCAGGCGATTTCTGCCCGAGCCGAAGCTGATCGCGGTGCCGGACGGGGAGCCGGCGGAGATCCTGCCGCTGGTTGTAACGGTCGCGTTTCCGTTGCCGGTCTGGACCGCGATCGCGCCGGTGGTCGCGATCGTCCCGCTGTTCACCAGAATATTGGTCGTGGCGTCGATCAGCACCGCGACGTCGCTGGCGTTGACCGTGCCGGTATTGGTCACCCGGGCGGTGCCGGCGATGGTGGGAACGGTCGCATCGGTTGTGCCGGTGCCGATGCCGCTATTGACGACGATGCCATAGACGCCGGTGACGCTACCGTCATTGACGACGGTCGCATTGCCCGTGGGGGTCTCGGCCCGGATGCCGGCATCCCGGTTCGAAGTGACGCTGCCGGTCGCGGTATTGGTGATGCTGACGTCGCCGGAGGTGTAGGCCGAGGTGCGCAGGCCGTTCATGCCCTGGGGGCTGGTGAGGGCGGAATGCGCGGCGTCGAGCGTCGGGTCGCCGGTGGCCGTGACCGTGCCGCTGTTCACGATGGTCGAGGATCCGATCTCCGACATGGCAAAGACCGCATTGTCATTGCCGGAGGTCACATGGCCGGAGTTGCGGATCAGCGAATCGCCCGCGGCCGACCAGGTGACCAAGCCTTGCTGCAGCGTGGAATTCACCGTGCCGTCATTGATGATCTGGGCCAAGCCGAAATAATCGATGACGCGGATGCTCGCGCCCATCGAACTGACGGTGCCGGCCGCCGTGTTGGTGACCGAGACGGTCTGCGCCGTGCCATCGGTCGGACCGCGATAATTGCCGTCCGCATAGATGCCGCGGCCATTGACCGAAGTGACCGAACCGCTGTTGACCACGGTCACGGCGCCGAGATTGGTGGTGGCATCGAGCGCGGCCGAAGGGGGATAAACCGTCGCGGTCCAGGAACTGAGCAGCGTGCCGGCATTGTCGATGGAGATCGAGCCGCCGTAATCATTGCGCACCCAGACCGCGCCGAAGCCGTCATGCGAGGTGATGCTGACGCCGGCCCCCACCGTGACGGCGGCATTGACGGTAACGGGGATGACGGTTCCCCCCGAATTCGTCCCGAACTGCATGATCAGGCCGCTATAGGCCGGATTGTTGATCACCGTATTTCCGGTGATGGTCACGGTTTGATCATAGGTCCCGGTGGTCAGCGGGGAAACATAGGCCACGCCGACCGTGGTCAGGTCGGTAACCGTGAGCGAGCCGGTGCCGGGCACCATGCTGACCGACGCGAAGGTCGAGTCGCACTGCACGAGGGTCGTCGTGCCGGTCACGGTACAATTGGTCGGCGGCAGGGCAAGCGCGGACGTCGACACGCCGAGCGAAGCGGCGAGCGCGAGGCCGCTCGCGATCAGAACCGTGCCCAAGGCGGAGGAGCCGAGCAATCCGCTTCTGACGCTCCACCGCTCTGTCAGCCGCTCCCTTGCAACGGGCACAAACGTTCCGTGACGAGGCGGCGACGCCTCGTCTGCAATCTTCCCCGGCGCCATCCCACGCTCCCAGCTTCCCGGCTTTTTTTGTCAGAGCAAGCACATCACATGCTGCCCCTGCGCCATGAAGGCTGCGCCGGCACCGCCATATGACGAAAATTTGTCAGTCGGAGTCAACAATCATTAATTTTCACAGATCAGCTCCCCGCGCCCTGCTCCCGGATTTTTGCCCGGCTGGAATGGGATTTTTTTTCACGTCCCTGGGCGGGCCCGAGGAGCGCGCGCAAGCGGGCGCTCGGCGAGGCGACGCGGTGATTGGAAGATGTCGGCATGGCGCGCCTGCACGGCGCGTTGGATCGCCGATTGCGCGATGCGCGGGTCGAGGCGCGGCGCGGCGCGGTGGCCGGGCTGAGGCCGCGAATTCAGAAAATCCGCCAGCGCCGCGCGCAGCCCGGCGACCGGCGCGTCACGCCCGGCTGCGGCGCGACGGCGCGCGATCACCCCGACGCGGATCTATCGATTCGAAGGGAATTTTGGCCTGGAATTGCACAACGCGATGCGCCGCCCGGCGCCTGCCGGGTTGTCGGCGCACGCCCGGAGGTCGCAGCGGCCAGGGCTTGGTGGGCAACGGTTGGGGGGCTTCGGGGGGAGGCGGCGCGGGAATAGCCGCTCAATGGTCCGAGAGCACCACCTCGTCGGTCCAGTCGCCCGGCACCTCCTTGACGATCGCCTGGCCGCAGATCACGCGGCCCTTCACCGGATCGAAGGTCAGCGTCGGCGCGCCGTGCAATTGCCAGCCCTTGTTGAGCGCCGCGCTCACGCGTTTGCAGAAGGAGACGTCGTCGGGACCGGTGAGATAACGATAGAGCTTCATGGCAGGCATCCGTTCAAGGCGTATTGAGCCGACGGCCCACTTTTTCCGCCACTTCTTCGCGGCGGCGCTGGAACGCGGCGGTGCGGGCGCGCACCTCCTCGACCAGACGGGGGTCCTCCTCGCGCATGGGCGCAAAGGGCGGCTGGGGATCATATTCGATGGCGAGGCGAATGCGCCGCGCTTCCTCGTCCCCGGCGATCTCCTGGGCAAGGCGCAAGGCGAAATCAAGCCCGGAGGTGACGCCCGCCCCGGTGATGCGGTTGCGGTCGATCACCACCCGCTCCGCCACCGGAATGGCGCCCATCAGCGTCAATTGGTCGAGCGAGAGCCAGTGGCAGGCGGCGCGATAGCCGCGCAGCAGGCCGGCGGCGGCGAGCAGGAGCGAGCCGGTGCTCACCGCGGTGATGTAGCGCGCGCCCCTGGCCTGGGCATAGAGGAAGTCGAGCACGTCCTCGTCCTCCATCATCTCCAGCTGGCCCGGGCCGCCGGGCACGAACAGCACGTCGCCGGGCAGGGCTTTCGAGAATTTCACGCTCGGCACGATGGAGAGGCCGGCGGCATCCGCCACCGGCCGGGTCTTCTTCCAGGCAATCTGCACCTTCGCGTCCGGCAGGCGGGCGAACACCTCGAACGGCGCGGTGAGATCGAGCTGGGTCATGCCGGGATAGGCCAGCATGGTGATTGTGAGAGCCATGGCGCTCAGGCGCGCCCGGCGATGGCGTCGGCGAGCGCCACCGTGCGCCGCGCCATATCGGCATGCATGCGCTCCACCATGCGGCCGTCCAGCGTCACCACGCCCTTGCCGGCATTTTCCGGCAAATCGAACACGTCGATGATGGCGCGGGCGCGGGCGATTTCGGCTTCCGGCGGGCTGAAGGCGGTGTTGCAGGGCTCGATCTGGGTGGGGTGGATCAGCGTCTTGCCGTCCATGCCCATTTCGACGCCCTGGGCGCATTCGGCCAGAAAACCCTCCTGGTCCTGGAACTGGTTCCACACCCCGTCCAGCACGTCGATGCCATAGGCATGGGCGGCGGCGACCGCCATCATCAGCCAGCCGAACATGGGCGCGCGACCGGGCACCAAAGCGGCGCGGGTCTCTTTCGCGAGATCATTGGTGCCGAGCACGAACACGTCCAGCCGGGTCAGCGGGTCGCGCGCCGCCTGGGCAATCTCCTTGAGGGCGAAGATGGCGAGCGGGGTCTCGATCATCGCCCACACGCGGGTTTCGTCCGGCACGCCGAGCGCCTTCAGGCGCGCGCCCACCACGTGAAGCTGCTCGGGGTCCTGCACCTTGGGCAGCAAGATGGCGTCGGGCGCCGCACCGGCGGCGGCGGTGAGATCGTCGGCGCCCCAGGGCGTATCCAGCCCATTGACGCGGACCACCACTTCGCGATGGCCGAAGCCGCCGGCCTTCACGCTGTCCACCACCCGCGCGCGCGCCTCCAGCTTGGCGTCGGGGGCGACCGCGTCCTCCAGATCCAGGATCACCGCATCGGCCGGCAAGGTGCGGGCCTTTTCCAGGGCACGCGCGTTGGACCCGGGCATGTACAGCACGCTGCGGCGCGGACGGATGCTCATCGTGGCTCTCTCCCCCTCAGGAATTGTGCTTTGCAACCTAGCCGGGGACGCGGGCGCATGCCAACGTCAAAGCTGGCCCGACCCTTTCCCCCTCTCCTCTCCCCTTCCCCGGCTCCGGACGATGATGCAGACCCAGCCCACGCTTTCCCCGCCGCAGCGCTATGCCGGCTTCGACGGCTGCCCCGGCGGATGGGTGCGCGCGATCTGGGACGGGCACGGCAATCTGGAATTGTCTCGCGTCGGCCGACTGGAGGAGAGCTTTTCCGGCGATCCGGCGTTCGCCTGCGCCGCCGTGGACATCCCCATCGGCCTGCCGGAGCGGGTCGGGGCCGGCGGGCGCGCGCCGGAACACCTCGTGCGGCCGCTGCTCGGTGGACGGCAGTCGAGCGTGTTCTCGGTGCCGTCGCGCGCCGCGGTCGCCGCCGGCATCGGCGAAGGCGCGAGCACAGGCGCCGGACAGCAGGAAGGCGCGCTCTATGCCGCCGCCTGCGCCGCCGCGCGTGCGACCTCCGATCCGCCGCGCGCGGTTTCCAAGCAATGCTTCCACATCTTCCCCAAGATCGCCGAGGCCGACCGCCTGCTGCGCGCGCGGCCGGAATTGCGGGCGCGGCTGGTGGAATGCCACCCGGAAGTGAGTTTCCAGGCGATGCAGGGCCATGCGCTCGCCGAGCCGAAGAAGGTGAAGAGCGCGCCTTATGGTCCTGGCCTTACGCTGCGCATCGGCTTGCTCGCCGGCGCCGGACTGCCGACCGAGGCGCTGACGGCCTCCACCGCGCGCATGCTGCGGGTGGGGCTCGACGATCTCATCGATGCGAGCGCCTGCGCCTGGACCGCGTGGCGCGTGGCCCATGGGACCGCGCTCTGCTTTCCCGATCCGCCGGACACCGACGCCTTCGGCTTGCCAATTGCGATCCACGCCTGAGCCAAGCTCTTCGCTGCGCGCAGACCAGCCCTGCAAACGGTGATCAAGGTTGCGACCATCGGGGAATACCTAGGTCGCGGGCCGCATGCCAATGGTGTTTTTTGCCTTGTCCTCAGGATCAGCAGGAAGCCTCGTTCATGCCGCACGACCGGATCCGCCTCGCCTCGCTGCTCGAAAAGGTGGTCTCCGCCGAGGAAGCCGCATCCCATATCAAGGACGGCATGATGGTGGGCATGAGCGGCTTCACCCGCGCCGGCGAGGCCAAGGCCGTGCCCATGGCGCTGGCGGAACGGGCGAAGCGCGAGCCGTTCAAGATCACCCTCGTCACCGGCGCCTCGCTGGGCAACGATCTCGACAAGCAATTGGCGGAAGCCCACGTGCTGTCGCGCCGCATCCCGTTCCAGGCCGACCCGGCGCTGCGCAAGGCGATCAATTCCGGCGAGGTGATGTTCGTCGACCAGCATCTGTCGGAGACGGTGGAGCATCTGCGCACCCACCAGCTCGGCCCCATCGATGTTGCGGTGGTGGAGGCGGTGGCGATCACCGCCCAGGGCGGCATCATCCCCACCACGTCCGTGGGCAATTCGGCCACCTTCGCGATCCTGGCCGAAAAGGTGATCATCGAGATCAACCTCTCCCAGCCGCTGGAGCTGGAGGGGCTGCACGACATCTATATCCCCACCCGCCGGCCGTTCCGCGAGCCCATTCCCGTGGTGTCGCCGGAAAGCCGCGTCGGCCTGCCCTTCATCGCCATTCCGCCGGAAAAGATCGTCGCCATCGTGGTGACGAAGAAGCTGGATTCCGCCTCCACCGTCCTGCCGCCGGACCCGGAGACGGCGGCGATTGCCGGCCATCTCATGGAATTCCTGAAGCATGAGGTGGCGCGCGGGCGCCTCACCAACCGATTGCAGCCCTTGCAGGCGGGCATCGGCACGATTGCGAACGCGGTGATGCACGGCTTCATCGAGAGCCCATTCCACGATCTGACCATGTATTCGGAGGTGCTGCAGGATTCCACCTTCGATCTGTTCGACGCCGGCAAGCTGAACTTCGCCTCCGGCTCCTCCATCACTTTGTCCAAGACCAAATATGACGCGGTGATCCCGCAGATCGCCCGCTACAAGCCACGCCTGATCCTGCGGCCGCAGGAAATCTCCAACCATCCCGAGATCATCCGCCGCCTCGGCATCATCGCCATCAATACGGCGCTGGAATTCGACCTCTACGGCAACATCAATTCCACCCATGTGGGCGGCACGATGATGATGAATGGCATCGGTGGCTCGGGGGATTTCGCCCGCAATGCCTATCTCTCGGTGTTCGTGACGAAATCCATCGCCAAGGAAGGCGCCATCTCCTCCATCGTGCCGTTCGTGTCCCATGTGGACCATACCGAGCACGACGTGGACGTGGTGGTGACCGACATCGGCCTTGCCGATCTGCGCGAACTGGCGCCGCGCGAGCGGGCGCGCCTCATCATCGCCAATTGCGTGCACCCGCTCTATCGCGACCAGATCGCCGATTATTTCGAGCGCGCGCTCGCCCGCGGCGGCCATACCCCGCATTTGATCGAGGAGGCGCTCTCCTGGCATGTGCGGGCGCGCGAGACCGGCTCCATGCTGCCGCCGCCGGCCCGCAAGATCGCCTGAGCGCACCGCACCCCAAACGAAAACGGCCCTCCGAGGAGGGCCGTTCGCACATCTCTTGTTTTAGAAGCTGAGCCTCACGCGGCCTTGCGGCGCGAGGTGATCAGCTTGCGGTTGATGAGCACTTCCGCGATCTGCACCGCGTTCAGCGCCGCGCCCTTGCGCAGATTGTCCGAGACGCACCAGAACGCGATGCCATTGTCCACGGTCGGGTCATCGCGCAGACGCGAGATATAGGTCGCGTCCTCGCCCGCCGCCTCGTGGGGGGTGGCATAGCCGCCCGGCTCGCGGGTATCGAGCAGCAGGATGCCCGGCGCATTGCGCAGGATCTTGCGCGCCTGCTCGGCATCGAGCGGCTTCTCGAATTCCACGTTCACCGATTCGGAATGGGAGATGAACACCGGCACCCGCACGCAGGTGGCGGTGAGCTTGATCTTGGGATCGAGGATCTTCTTGGTCTCGACCACCATCTTCCA
>NCEH01000055.1 GCA_002304505.1 Rhizobiales bacterium 32-66-11
TCTCGACGGCGTGCCGCTGGTGGTCGATCCGCTCACCGAGGAAGCGGCGGGCGAGCGCATCGGCCAGATCGAGGGATATTATGCCGCCCGCAAGGAAGCGCTGGGCCTGGCGGCCGGCGGCGCCACGTACAAGCCCTTGCCGCCCAACCGGCTCTATCTCTCCGGCAAGGAATGGAGCGACCGGCTCGCCGCCTCGGCGCTGGTGCGCATCTCCTCCTTCGCGACGCCGGAGACCTCCCGTGGGAAGGTGATCGACATCGGCGGCGTGCAGGGTCGCTCGTTCGCGGCCGAGCGGGCGGATCCCGAGGTCAATGTGTTCGATCTCGCTGTGGAGCATGTGCGCACGCTTCAGAAGACCAAGAAGGTGATCCTCGCCGGCTGGTCGGAAGGCTCGCGCGAGCGCCTCGGCACCGTGCTCGCCGACCATGGGTTGAAGGACACCACGGCGATTTCCCGCTTCGCCTTGCTGGACGCACTGCCGAAGACCAAGGCGGCGCTGGCGGTCTATGGGCTGGAAGTGGGCTTCGAGACGCCCGATTTCGCCATCATCGGCGAACAGGACATTCTCGGCGACCGCCTGGTGCGCCCCAAGCGCAAGGCGCGGCGCGCGCAGGATGTGCTGTCCGAGCTGAACGCGCTCACCGCCGGCGATCTGGTGGTGCATGTGGACCACGGCATCGGCCGGTTTATCGGGCTCAAGGCCATCGAGGCCATGGGGGCGCCGCACGATTGCCTGGAGATCCATTATGCCGGCGGCGACAAGCTGTTCCTGCCGGTGGAGAATCTCGAACTCCTGACGCGCTACGGCTCGGAGGATACCGAGGCCCAGCTCGACAAATTGGGCGGCGGCGGCTGGCAGACGCGCAAGGCGCGGATGAAGAAGCGCATCCGCGAAATGGCGGGCGAGCTCATCAAGATCGCCGCCGCGCGCCAATTGTCCGAAGCCCCGCGCCTGGTGCCCGCCGCCGGACTCTACGACGAATTCCGCGCCCGCTTCGCCTATGAGGAGACCGACGACCAGCAGGCCGCCATCGAGGCGGTGCTGGACGATCTCGGCTCCGGCCATCCCATGGACCGGCTGGTGTGCGGCGACGTGGGCTTCGGCAAGACGGAAGTCGCGCTGCGCGCCGCCTTCGCGGTGGCGCTCTCCGGCAAGCAGGTGGCGGTGGTGGTGCCGACCACTTTGCTCGCGCGCCAACATTTCCGCACCTTCACCGAGCGCTTCAAGGGCCTGCCGGTGAATGTCGCCCAGGCCTCGCGCCTCGTCACCGGCAAGGATCTCACGGCGGTGAAGGCGGGGCTCGCTGACGGCCATGTGGACATCGTGGTGGGCACCCATGCCTTGCTCGGCAAGGGCATCCATTTCCGCGACCTCGGCCTCGTGATCGTGGACGAGGAGCAGCATTTCGGCGTCGCCCATAAGGAGCGGCTGAAGGCGCTGCGGGCGGAGGTGCATGTCCTCACCCTCACCGCGACGCCCATTCCGCGCACGCTGCAACTCGCCATGACGGGCGTGCGCGAACTCTCGCTCATCGCCACCCCGCCGGTGGATCGGCTTGCGGTGCGCACCTTCATCACCCCGTTCGACCCGCTCACCATCCGCGAAGCCTTGCTGCGCGAGCGTTATCGCGGCGGCCAGAGCTTCTATGTGGTGCCGCGCATCGACGATCTCGCCGAAGTGCGCGAGTTCCTGGAAAAGCAGGTGCCCGAACTGAAGGTGGCGGTGGCCAACGGCCAGATGGCCGCGACCGCGCTGGAAGACATCATGTCCGCCTTCTATGACGGGCAATATGATGTGCTGCTCTCCACCACCATCGTGGAAAGCGGGCTCGACGTGCCCAACGCCAACACGCTGATCGTGCACCGCGCCGACATGTTCGGCCTCGCCCAGCTCTACCAGCTGCGCGGACGCGTGGGCCGGGCGAAGGCGCGGGCCTATGCCTTGTTCACCACGCCCGCCGCAAAGCCCATGACCACCCAGGCCGAGCGGCGGCTGAAAGTGCTGCAATCCCTGGAAACCCTCGGCGCCGGCTTCCAGCTCGCGAGCCATGATCTCGACATTCGCGGCGCCGGCAATCTGCTCGGCGACGAGCAGTCCGGCCACATCAAGGAAGTCGGCTACGAGTTGTATCAGGAGATGTTGCAGGAGGCGATCGCGCACCTGAAGGCGGGCATCACCGAGATCGCCGCCGACAAATGGTCGCCCAACATCACCATCGGAATGCCGGTGCTGATCCCGGAAGATTATGTCACCGACCTGCATGTGCGGCTCGCGCTCTATCGCCGGCTCGCGGACATCGAGACCGACGCGGAGCTGGATTCCTTCGGCGCGGAATTGGTGGACCGCTTCGGCCCGGCACCGGAGGAGGTGACGCACCTGATCCGCCTCACCCAGATCAAGGCGCTCGCCCGCCGCGCCAATGTGGGCAAGGTGGATGCCGGCCCCAAGGGCGTGGTGCTGGCGTTCCGCGACAACCAGTTCGCCGACCCCGCCGGCTTGGTGCAGATGATCAATGCCGAGGGGCCGCAGGCCAAGGTGCGGCCGGACTTCAAGGTGGTGTTCCTGCGCGAATGGCCCACCGCCGAGGCACGGCTGAAAGGCACGCTTTCGGTGCTCAAGAAGCTGGCGGCGCTCACTGAAAAACGCAGGGTTGTATAACCGCCGCAGCTCATATTATTTGTATATGTGGCCGCGCAAATTTTCAGCGGCCGGGGCCGATCGAAGAAGGCAGGGCTCTGAAGCGAGACGGCCTGGGTGATGGTGTGGTCGGAATTTCGGCCGTACCGCATCGGGCCGGGAAATGTGAGAGGTCGCTTCTTAAGCTCGTCCGCGCCAGAAAGTGAGGCGGCTGAGGGTCAGTTTGCCGCAGCGAGCAACCGTGTTCAGACGCCCTGTTGACGCGGCTGTGCTCGTGGTTAGGTTGTGTTTCCGGAAAACTTCCAGCGGTGTACGGGCGCTCGCCAGCTTGCCGTTTTCGGCTATGAGCGCGGTTCACCCCGGAGTATGAGGAATTCCGTTACTCAACGGTAGTTTCTCCTCATGTGCAGTTCTTTCGCGTCCTGATTTTCGCATCTAACAAAGAATACGAAAGCCGACGTTATGTTTCCCACATCGAAGAGGGCTGAAACGAGTCTGATTATTGTATTTGTCGGTGTGATTTCGTTCTTTTTTCTGTTGTCATGCTTTCTTGATTACCGTGCCACACGATCCGACGCCTTGTTGAATGCCCGCAATCAAACAATAGGGATTGTATCCTGGTTCGAACGGAACCTTGATTTGACGGCGCAGGCCATGCGTACGGTGGCGGAGGAGACCCATTCGGACTGCCGCCAAAGCCAGATTGCCACCATCGTCGGCCGCCTGCTGCGCACCGTGTCGGTCAAGGGCATCGAGGTGCGGTCGGACAATCAGATTCTCTGTCATTGGGTTCCCCCGCCGGAGACGGCAGCGGGCGAAGGCTTGTGTCAGTCGCAGCAAGCCGGAAACGTGATCGTCAAAGTGGCGGCGCGCGGGGAGAACGGCTTGACGGCCACCGCGCTTGTCGATGCGCAGTGCCTGCTGACGCCGTTCATTCTGTCCCAGGCCGATTCGACGATGACGCTTCGCGTTGGGACAGGAGCTCTTCCGGAAAGTGACGGGTCGGCCCCGCCCGCAATGGATTTTCCGCAGACGCCCGGGTGGGCGCCGCAGGCGGTGGTCTCCGATACATCTGCCCGTTGGGCCCTGACCGTCGGCGCGAGCCTGCCGGAAATCACGCTGGCCGAGCGCTGGGCCGCGCGCCTGCCCCTGCATATCGCCATATTCGCCGCCCTGGGCGCGGTCTGCTGGATCGGTCCGCTGTCCATGATGCGGCGCCGGCTCTCCATCGCCGGACAGGTTCGCGGGGCACTGCGCCGCAGCGAATTCTATCTGATGTATTTGCCCACCGTGCAGATCGAAACCGGCGAGTGGATCGGCGTCGAAGCGCTGCTGCGCTGGCGCCACGCTCAGTTCGGGATTCTTCAGCCCTCCGCGTTCATACCCTGGATCGAGAAGAGCGCGCTTGCCCACGACACCACCGAATGGGTGATGCGGCAGGCTTCCACCGACCTGCGGCGGCTGCGGAGCCTGAACGACGATATCTATGTGGGTATCAACGTGCCCCCCAGCCAGCTCGCGGACCCCCGGCTGGTCGACGCGGCGGCATCGGCCTTTGGCGGGCACGACCTGTGCCTCAGCCGGGTGATGTTCGAGCTGACCGAACGTGAGATGGTCGATTACGGACTGCCCATCGTGCAAGAGGTCGTGAAAAGCCTGCGAAATTTGGGCGCGCAGATTGCCTTGGACGATTTCGGCGTGGGCTATTCCAATATCGGCTGCCTGCGCGCCATCCGGGTGGACGTGATCAAGGTGGATAAATCCTTCACGCATGACCTGGAGACGTTCGGCAACGATTCCAGCATCGTCGATGTGGTGGTCAAGATTGCGCGCGACTTCGGCGTAAAGGTCATCGCGGAAGGTGTCGAGACCGAAAGCCAGCTGGAATCCCTGCGCAGCACCGGTGTGCAAGTGGCCCAGGGCTTCCTGTTTTCTAAACCCTTGGAAGTGGACGCAGTGCTGGTGCATCTGCGCGCCCGGGCGGCCTGACAGGCGCCTGGGTGTTCACGTCCGTTCAGCAGCTCGCCTTATGCCGACGCGCAGGCGCTCAATTTCCGGACGGGGTGGGCGCCGTCCCGCTGGGTGCGGGCGTTACGGTCGTCGCCGTGCCGCTGGTGGCCGCCGGGGCGGGCGCGCTCGTGCTGCTCGCTGGGACCGCCGCTGGAGCGGGCGCGCTCGTGCTGGCCGTGGGGTTAGCCGCTGGGGCGGGTGCGCTTTTGCTGGTCGTCGCACGCGTTTTGGCTTTGCTCGATGAATGGGTGGTGTGCTTTTTCACCTTGGTGTTCTGGGGAACGCCCAGCACGCCCTTGACGCCGCCGACCACGCCTCCGGCGACACCGCCGACCGCGCCGCCCACGGCCGCGCCCACGGGGCCGGCAGCGTTATTGCCAACCGCCGCGCCTTCCTGAGCGCCGCGCACCACGCCCTGCGCGGCCACGGGGCCGGTCAGTGCGGCAAGGCCGACGAAGGCCAATACGATGCTTGTCTTCATGGCTAGGTTCTCCTTTTCAAGAGAACGCGCCGCCGGTGACGCGGTTCCGCTGCGGCGGCTGCGCCGGGCGGGATCGCCATTTCGTACGACCTTGGGGAAAGCGGGCGTCATCCGGCACTGTTGGGGATGGAACGGCATCCTTTGCTGACTATATGAGACGAACACTCCCTTTCCGCGCCGGTGCGGCGCCCAGCCCTGAAATCCTGTCGCGATGTCTGTTGCCTTCACCCGCGAAAACGATCTCGAAGCCACGGCCGCCGATCTGCCGGACCGCCCCATTTCGCCCCATCCCAATCTGGTGACGACGCAGGGGCTGGCGGCGCTGGACGCGGCCCTGGCGGACGCACGGGCGGCCTATGGCGCGGCCCAGGCGATGGGCGAGGTTCAGGCGGACCGCACCGCCATGGCGCGGGCGACGCGGGACCTGCGCTATTTCACCGCCCGCCGCGCCACCGCCCGTGTGGTGGAGCCGGAGCCCGGTTCCGAGACGCTCCAGTTCGGCATGCGCGTGACCTTCGAGCGCGAAGACGGCCGCCGCCAGACCTATCGCATCGTGGGCGAGGACGAGGCCGATCCCGCGCGCGGTTCGGTCTCCTATGTCTCGCCGCTCGCCCGAGCGCTCATGGGCAAGGGCGTGGGCGATGTCGCCCAGCTGGCCGGCGCCGAGGTGGAAGTGGTGGAGATCGCCTGAGGGACGGGGGCGGGGAGGCGGCCTCCCCCAGCCGGCCTATTCCGGCGTGTGCCACCAGGTCTCCGGCAAGGTGCCATAGAGCGAAGGCTGGCTCGGCAGATGGATCGTGGTCCAGCGCGCGAGCCATTGGCCCGGCGCGTGGAACAGCGGCACCCCATAGGCGCCGGAAATCAGCACCCGGTCCAGCGCCCGCGAGGCCGCCACGAGGTCCGCCCGGCTGTTGGCGGCGATCATCGCCGCGATCAGCGTATCGGCGGCGGCGCTTTTCATGCCCATGTAATTGCGCGTGCCCGGCTGGTCGGCGGCGGCGGAGCCGAAATAAAAGGCCTGCTCATTGCCGGGGGAAAGGGATTGCCCCCACACGAACGGCACCATGTCGAAATCATAGGAATTGCGCCGCGCATCGAATTGGACCGCATCCACGATCCGCACATTGGCCGTGATGCCGGCCCGCGCCAGCTGGCTGGCGAAGGCGAGGCACAGGCGCTCCTGCTCGCGGGTGGTCACCATGATCTCGAAGCGGAGCGGCTCGCCGGTATCGACGCGGCGCAGCTTCGTGTCCTTCAGCTGCCAGCCGGCCTGCGCGAACAGGTCGAGCGCCGCCTTCAGCCGCAGCCGGTCGCGGCCGGTGCCGTCGGCGGCCGGCGGGGCATAGGTGCCTTCCAGCACATCGGCCCGCACCGCGCCGGGGAATGCGGCGAGCATGGTCCGCTCGGCCGCATTCGCCTTGCGCCCGATGGCGGAGAGCTCCGAGCCGTCGAAGAAGCCGGCGGTCCGGGTGTAGAGGCCGTGGTAGAAATTGCGGTCGAGCCAGGCAAAATCGAACAGCTCGATGATCGCCCGGCGCGCCCGCACATCGGCGAACACCGCGCGGCGCGTGTTGAACACCAGGGCATAATGGGGCTTCGGTAGCCCGGTGGGGATAACTTCTCGGGTTACCTCCCCGGCGCGGGCGGCGGGAAAATCATAGCCGGTTTCCCAGCGGCCCGGATCGCTTTCGAACCTCGCATCGACGAGTTGACGTTTAAAGGCTTCGAATTCGCTGTTCTGTTCGCGGAAATAATCGAATCGAAGCTGTGCGAAGTTATTGAATCCCCGATTCGTCGGCAGGTCGCGGCCCCAATAGGAGGGGTCCTTGGCCAGCGTCACGCTGGCGCCGGGCTCCACCGCCACCACCGTGTAGGGGCCGGACCCGAGCGGGGGCTTCAGGCTGGTTTCCGCGAATGTGTCCGGGTCGGTCGCATGGCGCGCGAACACCGGCATCAGCCCCATGATGAGGGGCAACTCCCTGTCCGGGCTGACGAAATCGAACCGTACCACCCGCCCGGCCAGGGCTTGGGCGCGGGCAATCTTGCCATAATACAGGCGATGGTTGGGCCGCCCCTTCTCGCGCAGGAGCTGGTAGGAAAACACCACGTCGTCGGCCGTCACCGGTGTCCCGTCGGAAAACCGGGCACGCGGGTCGAGGGTGAAGGTGACAAAGCTGCGCGCGGGGTCGGTTTCGACCTCCTGAGCCAGCTGACCATAGAGGGTGAAGGGCTCGTCAAAGCCCCGGGCCATCAGGCTTTCAACCACATTATTGCGGATGAACGGGGTTGAAGATCCCTTTACGATGAAGGGGTTGAGGCTATCGAACGTGCCGGGCAGCGAGAGCGTGAGCCGCCCGCCTTGGGGGGCTGCGGGATTGGCGTAGGCGAAATGGTCGAAGCCCGGCGGGTAGGCGGGTTCCCCATGCATGGCAATGGCGTGCGCCGGTTGGGCGCGGGCAGGCGCGAGCCCAAAAGCCAGGAAAGCGAGGAAGATAGTGGCAGCCTGTCGCATGGGCAGGTGTTTATGATCTCCAGCGGCGACGCTGTCGTGTGACAGCCGCAATGTTGGGCAAGGTATCACATCCGCACACGGAAGCGGTTCCCCGTCACCGTGTTGCCTCAATTGACACCGACAGAGCCGAGGTTAAGAGGGGTCCAGCCGATCCACCCGGCCGGTGCCACGCGACAGGGAATTTTTGAAATATGATGAAAGCGAAAATTTTGCGCCGTGTCGGCGGCCTTGCCGCCATGGCACTGACCCTCGGCGTCGCCGGCGGCGCGTTCGCGCAGACGCAGCCCGCAAAGCCGGCCAAGCCCGCCGCTCCGGCGCAGGCCCCCGCCGCGCCCCAGGGCCAGCAGGCCCAGGGTGGCGCCCCGGCCTCGGTGGCGGTTCCCGGCATCAACACGCCCTGGACCAAGGTTTGCGGCAACGACCAGCAGGCCAACAAACAGATTTGCATGACCACCCAGGACTTTACGGCCGAAACCGGCCAGCCGCTGGCCTCCGCCGCCATCCGCGAAGTCCAGGGCGATCCGGCCATGAAGTTCATCGTGTCCGTTCCGATCGGCATGATGGTTCAGCCCGGCACCCGCGTGATCATCGACCAGCAGCCCCCTTTGGCGCTCAAGTATGAAATCTGCTTCCCGAACGGCTGCTTCGCCTCCATGGACGTGAACGCGGAGTTCGTGTCCAAGCTGAAGAAGTCCCAGACGATCACCATCCAGGCCCTGCAAATGGGCGGTCGCACGCTGAACTTCCAGCTGCCGGCCAAGGACTTCGCCAAGGCGTACGACGGCCCGGCCTCGGATCCCAACGTGGTTGCCGCCGAGCGTCAGAAGCTGGCCGAGGAGCTTCAGAAGCTTGCCCAGAAGAAGCTTGAAGAGCGTGGTGGCCAGCCCGGCCAGGCGGCGCCCGCCGCAGCTCCCGCGGCGCCTGCCGGCAAGTGAGCCTGCGCCAGCGCGTGGCATAGAATTGGTGGAAAAGGAAACGGCGCGCCCCAGGGCGCGCCGTTTTCGTTGCAGGCCTTTGTCCCCAGGTGCCTTTTCCTCCGCAGGCGCCTTTTAGCGGCCGCGAGCAGTCCACAGGTCAGTTCAGAAGATCGCGGCGCATGCGCCAGCCGCCTTCGCCGTCCTCGGTCAATGCCTCCGCGACGCGCGGATGGCGCACCGGCTCGCCCGAGTGGTCGGCTTCGAGATTCTGCTCGGAAACATAGGCGACGTACTCGTTCTCGGCATTCTCCGCGAGCAGATGGTAGAAGGGCTGGTCCTTGCGCGGCCGGATTTCTTCGGGAATGGCCTGCCACCATTCCTCGGTATTGTCGAACACCGGGTCCACATCGAACACCACGCCCCGGAAGGGGAAGTGCTTGTGACGCACCACCTCGCCAATGCGGAACTTGGCGAGGCGCATGGTTTCGGCTGCGGGTGTCGCAAACGCGTCACGCACCTCGCCGATGTCGCGAGTCATCATCGCCTTGTCGGCGCGCGAGGGGGGCGCGGTGCGCTCCCGGGGTTTCGGATCGCGTGGCATGTGACTCTTAACCTCTCACTCTTTCCGGCCCTCCTCGTCTAGAGGCCGTAAACCTTTGCCATTTCGGCATCTTTTTCCGACACGAGCTTGGCCAGGTCGACGATGACCTTGGCCTGCTTCCAGGTGGCGTCGTCCTGCATCTTCCCGTCGATCATGACCGCGCCAGCCCCGTCGGGCATGGCTTCGAGGATCTTCAGGGCAAATGCGACCTCACCAGGATCGGGACTATAAACCTTCTTCGCAATGGCAATCTGTGTCGGATGCAAGGACCATGCACCGACACATCCCTGAAGAAAGGCGTTGCGGAACTGGCTTTCGCATGCGGCCAGATCGGCGAAGTCGCCGAATGGCCCATAGAACGGCTTGATGGCATTGGCCGCGCATGCGTCCACCATCTTGCCCACGGTATAATGCCAAAGATCCTGCTGATAGCCTGCGCGGGGCTTGTCACCCTCGGGATCGGCGAGAACCATATAGTCCGGATGGCCGCCGCCGACGCGGGTGGTTTTCATGGCGCGGGAGGCGGCAAGGTCCGCCGGGCCGAGGCTCATGCCGTGCATGCGGGGCGAGGCGGCGGCGATCGCCTCCACATTCTTCACGCCTTCTGCGGTCTCCAGAATGGCGTGGATGAGGATCGGCTTGCCGATGGCGTGCTTGGCTTCGAGCTGGGCCAGGAGCTGGTCGAGATAGGCGATGTCCCAGGGGCCATCGACTTTCGGCAGCATGATGACGTCCAGCTTGTTGCCGATGGCCGCGACCACATCGATGATGTCGTCCAGCGCCCAGGGGCTGTTCAGCGCGTTGATGCGCGTCCACAGGCCGGTGGAACCGAAATCCACATTGCGCGCCATTTCGATGAAGCCGGAGCGCGCCGCCTCCTTCGCGTCGATCGGAATAGCGTCTTCCAGATTGCCGAGCGCCACGTCCACCTGCTTGGCGAGGTCGGGCACCTTGGCGCGCATTTTCTCCATGTGCGGGGGCACGAAATGAATCATCCGCTCCAGCCGCACCGGCAGCTCCCGATACGGCGCGGGCGCACCAATGGCGAGCGGCTTGAAGAAGTTGCGCGGCAGTTTCATGCGAGGTCCCCCAGACAGTCTTGCTTCAGCATGACCATGCCCACGGCAGGCGGCAAGCCCCAAGATGCGCTGCAACATGCCGCCGGTTGCCCTGCGCGGTTCCTGCACCGTTTGACCTGCGCCGCTAAAGCCGCTAGCAGGCGGATCCCTTTCGCAGCGCACAATCCATGTCCGACCTCTTCGGCCTCGCCTTTCCCTTCTTCGGCCTGATCTTCCTCGGCTATGCGTGCGGGCGCTTCGTGCGCCTGCCCGAAGAGGGGCTCGCCTGGCTGTCTTTTTTCATCATTTATGTCGCGCTGCCGGCGCTGTTCTATCGCATCGTGTCGCAGACCCCGTTCGCGGAGCTCATATCCTGGCGGTGGTGGTCTCGACCTCCTTCTGCGCGCTGCTGGCCTTGATCCTTGCCCTGTGGCTGCGGCGCGGAAATATCGGCGAGGCCGCGATCGCCACCACGGTCGGCGCCTATGCCAATGTCGGCTATATGGGCCCGGGCCTGACGCTCGCGGCGCTGGGGCAGGATGCCGCGACCCCGGCGGCGCTCATCTTCGCCTGCGACAGCCTGTTCTTCTTCACGCTCGTGCCCTTGCTGATGGGTGTGCACGATCGCAGCGAAAGCGTGCTCCATACCCTGGCCGGCGTGCTGAAGCGGGTGGTGACCCACCCGTTCAACGTGGCGACCTTGCTCGGCATCGTTTCCGCCGCCTTCGAGTTCCGCGCGCCGGGCGCGGTCGAACGGATGCTGGATTTCCTGAAGAACGCCGCCGCGCCCTGCGCCTTGTTCACGCTCGGCGTTACGGTGGCCCTGCGTCCCCTCGGCCGGGTGCCGCGCGAGCTTGCCCCCTTGCTGGCGCTCAAGCTTCTGGTTCATCCCTTCATCGCGCTGATGGCGCTGACCACGCTCGGGGTGTTTTCGCCCACCTGGGTGAAGACAGGCGTGCTCATGGCGTCCTTGCCGCCGGCGCTGAATGCCTTCGTGCTGGCGCGGCAGTACAAGGTCTATGTGGAGGAGGCTTCGGCCGCCGTGCTGCTCGGCACCGTGCTGTCGGTGGTGACGGTGACGGGCGTGCTCTACCTGATTCAGCAGAACCTGCTGCCGCTTCACATGATCCGCTGAGGGTGCCTCAGGCGGCGCGGGCGCCGATGCCGAGGCGCATCAGGCCGCGCCGCAGCGGACCGACGCGATCGAGCAGATACAGCCCGAACCCGCGCACGCCCTGGATCGGCACGAGATCCGATAGCAGCGAGCGATTGAGCAGATCCACCGCCGCCATGCGTCCGCTCACATCATTGCGGCGTTCGCGGGCATAGCGCTCGAGCACCGCCGCGCTGCCGGGATCAGCGCCTAGCGCCACCGCTTCGCTCGCCAGCGTCACCAGCGTTGCGGCGTCGCGCAGGCCGAGGTTGAGCCCCTGCGCCCCGATCGGCGGCATGACATGGGCGGCCTCGCCCATCAGGGCGACACGCGGCGCCGTCACCCTCTCCGCCGTTTCGGCGGCAAGCGGATAGGTGCCGCGCCCGCTCTCCACTTCGAATGCGCCGAGCAGGGAGAAGGCGCGCCGTTCCATCTCACGTGCGAAGGCGCCCGCATCGAGACCCAGCAGGTCCACGGCCTCGCGCTCGCTCACGACGCACACGATGGACGAGCGGTTTCCCGAGAGGGGCACTAGGGTGAACGGGCCGTGCTCCATGTGGAATTCGGTGGAAATATCGTCGTGCGGCCGGGTGTGGCGCACGGTCATGGTCAGCGCGACCTGGGGATAGGACCGGCGCCGCATGGCGATGCCCACCGCCTCCCGCACGCGCGAATTGCGCCCGTCGGCGGCGATCACGAGGCGGGCGGACAGGGTCGCGCCGGTATCGAGCATGAGATCGATGGCAGCTTCCCCGCAGGCCAGATCATCGAGCGAGGCGGTGAAGAGGTCGAGGCCGGGCGTCGCCTCGCACAGGGCGCGCAGCGCGCCGCGCAGCGCTTCGTTTTCGAGATTATAGCCGAAGGCCTCGAGCCCGATTTCGCTGGAGCGGAAGAGCACCTCCGGGGCGCGCACCAGCCGGCGCGTGCCGTCCACGATTCGCAGGTCGCGCAGCGGCGTCGCCTGGGGCGCCAGATCATCCCAGGCGCCGAATTCGGTGAGAATCCGCACCGAGCCTTCCAGCAGGGCGGTGGTGCGATGATCTTGGCCGCGCTCCGGCCCGGTGACGAGGGCGGTGCGCAGGCCCTTGCGGGCAAGGCCAAGGGCCGCGGCAAGGCCGGCGGGCCCGGCACCGATCACCGCAACGTCATAGGGCATCGACTGAGACATCTGAGATTCCCGGCGCGTGTTGATCTTTCTGGTCGGTCATTTTATCGGCATGCCAGCGGCCTGTCGCGCGCCCTGTCGTCTCAGGCCATAATCGCGCAGGCGGGAGGCTTTCCGTGGGCGCGCGGCTTGCCGCCGGCTGACGAGTGCCTATCATCCGCGCAAAATCGGAATGCCGGGAGCGGAAAATGGTGGGTATCGTGCGCGTGCACCGGACGGGCGGTCCGGAGGTTCTCAGCTTCGAGGACGTGGAGATTGCCCCGCCCGGTCCGGGCGAGGTGAGGCTTCGCCATACCGCCATCGGCCTCAATTTCGTCGATACCTATTTCCGCACCGGCCTCTACAAGGCGCCTCAGATGCCGTTCACGCCCGGCAGCGAGGGCGCGGGCGTCGTCGAGGCCGTGGGGCCGCATGTGAATGATTTCCATGCCGGGGATCGCGTCGCCTATGCCACCGCGCTCGGTGCTTATGCCGAGGTGCGCAACGTGCCGGCCTCCGCATTGGTGCATCTGCCCGCCTCCATCGACGACCGCACGGCGGCGGCCATGATGCTGAAGGGCATGACGGCGCAATATCTCGTGCGGCGCACGTTCGAGGTGAAGCAGGGCGATATGGTGCTGATCCAGGCCGCGGCGGGCGGGGTGGGGCTCATCCTCTCGCAATGGGCGAGCTTCCTCGGCGCGACGGTTATCGGTACCGTCGGGTCGAAGGAGAAGGCGGAACTCGCGCGCGCCAACGGCGTCGATCACGTCATCCTCTATCGCGACGAGGATTTCGTCCACCGCGTCAAGGAGATCACCAACGGCAAGCTGTGCGACGTGGTCTATGACGGGGTGGGCCAATCCACCTATCCCGCGTCGCTGGACTGCATCAAGCCGCGTGGCCTGTGGGTCAGCTTCGGCAATGCGTCGGGCGCCATCAAGAATTTCGATTTGCTGACCCTGTCGCAGAAGGGCTCGCTCTATGCGACCCGTCCGACGCTCGCCACCCATGTGGCGACCCGTGCGGATCTTCTGGCCACGGCGAATGATCTGTTCGAAGCGGTGATCAAGGGGGCGGTAAAGATCCCGGTCCACCAGACCTATGCCTTGAAGAATGCGCAGACCGCCCATCGGGATCTGGAATCGCGCGGCACCACCGGGTCGACGCTGCTTCTTCCTTGAGGACATTCATAAATTTACCTTACGCCCCGGTTCAGCCTTGCGCCGGGGCGCGCCGTCCATGATATGGTTTGGAATGTCTCAAACCTCCTGCTTCGACGGTCCGTTGCGCCATGATGCGCCAATACGAACTCGTCGAGCGTGTGCGCCGGTATAATCCCAACACCGACGAAGCATTGCTCGACCGCGCCTATGTCTACGCCATGCGGGCGCACGGCACGCAGCTTCGCGCCTCCGGCGATCCCTATTTTTCCCATCCGCTCGAAGTCGCGGCGATCCTCACCGACCTGAAGCTGGACGACGCGACCATCATCGCCGCGCTGCTCCACGACACGATCGAGGATACGGGCGCCACCAAGGCCGAGATCGAGCGCCTGTTCGGCACCCAGATCGCGACGTTGGTGGAGGGCCTCACCAAGATCAAGAAGCTGGATCTGGTCTCCAAGCAGGCCAAGCAGGCGGAAAACCTGCGCAAGCTGCTGCTCGCCATCGCCGATGACGTGCGGGTGCTGCTGGTGAAGCTCGCAGACCGCCTGCACAACATGCGCACGCTCAAATGGGTGCCGCAGGAAAAGCGCGACCGCGTCGCCCAGGAGACGCTGGACATCTACGCGCCCCTCGCCGCCCGCATGGGCATGCAGGATATGCGCGAGGAATTGGAGGATCTGTCCTTCCGCCAGCTCTCGCCGGAAGCCTATGCCTCGATCGCCGCGCGCGTGTCCGAATTGCGCGAGCGCAACGGTCTGCTGGTGGAGGAGATCGAGCGCGAACTCCAGGCCGAACTGGCGCGGCGCGAAATCAAGGCGGACGTGAAAGGGCGCGAGAAGCGGCCTTATTCCATCTGGGGCAAGATGGAGCGCAAGGCCATCGGCTTCGAACAATTGTCGGACCTGTACGGCTTCCGGGTGATCGTGGAAACCGTGGAAGATACCTACCGCGCGCTCGGGGTGGTGCACACCAAATGGCCCATCGTGCCCGGCCGCTTCAAGGATTATATCTCCACCCCCAAGCCGAACGACTACCGATCCCTCCACACCACGGTGATCGGGCCGCGTCGCCAGCGGGTGGAATTGCAGATCCGCACCCGCGACATGGACGATATCGCGGAATACGGCATTGCCGCGCACGCGCTCTATAAGGACGCCTCCGGCGCGCAGGTGGCGATGCTCTCCAATGAGAGCCGCGCCTATGCCTGGTTGCGCAAGACCATCGAGAATCTCGCCCAGGGCCTGAGCCCGGAAGAATTTCTGGAACACACCAAGCTCGAGCTGTTCCACGACCAGGTGTTCTGCTTCACCCCGAAGGGGCGGCTGATCGCGCTGCCGCGCCGGGCGACCCCCATCGACTTTGCCTATGCGGTGCATACCGATGTCGGCAACACCGCCGTCGGCTGCAAGATCAACGGCACCGTGGCGCCGCTGGTGTCCGAGCTGAAGAATGGCGACGAGGTGGAGATCATCACCTCCAAGGCGCAGACGCCGCCCGGCGCGTGGGAGACCATCGCCGTCACCGGCAAGGCCCGCGCCGCGGTTCGGCGGGCGACGCGTGCGGCGGTGCGGGCGCAATATGCCGGGCTCGGACGCAAGATCGCCGAGCGCGCCTTCTCCAAGGCCGGCAAGGCGTTTTCCGACGACTTGCTCTCCAAGGCCCTTCCGCGCCTCGCCCGCATGGCGCTGGACGATGTGTTCTCCGCCGTCGGCCGCGGCGAGATCAAGACCGACGATCTGATCCGCGCGGTCTATCCCGACTGGAGCGCCGTGCGCCCGGACGAGCGCACCTCCGCCGAGAAGGCGCCGAAGGGGGAAGGCTGGTTCGAGCTGAAGCGGGGGCAGAATCTCAAGTTCAAGATTCCCGACGGGCCCGAGGAAGAGCTTGTTGGGCCGATCCCCATTCGCGGAATCAATGGCGAACTGCCGGTGCGCTTCGCGCCCAATGGCGGGGCGGTGCCCGGCGACCGTATCGTCGGCATCCTCACGCCCGGGGAAGGCATCACCATCTATCCCATCCAGTCCCCGGCCTTGCAGAATTTCGAGGACGCGCCCGAGCGATGGCTCGACGTGCGCTGGGATGTGGACGAATTGAGCGACGGGCGTTTTCCCGCGCAGATCGTCGTGACGGCGGTGAACGAGCCGGGATCGCTCGCCCAGGTGGCGACCGTCATCGGCTCGCGGAACGGGAATATTCAGGGCATCAACATGCGCTCGCGCTCGCCGGACTTCACCGAGCTGGTGATCGACCTGGAAGTGTTCGACCTGCGCCATCTCAACGGCATTCTTTCCGAATTGCGGTCGAAGCCGGTGGTGTCCAGCGCGGAGCGCGTCAACGGCTGAGGAGTTGAGACCATGATGGGTGTGCGTCCGGTGCGGCTCGGGGTGAATGTCGACCATGTGGCGACGGTGCGGAATGCTCGTGGCGGCAGCCATCCCGATCCGGTGCGCGCGGCCGCGCTCGCCCTCGCCGCCGGCGCCGACGGTATCACCGCCCATCTGCGCGAGGACCGCCGCCATATCCGCGATGCCGACATGGCGCGGCTGAAGGCGGAAATCGCCCTGCCGCTCAATTTCGAGATGGCGGCGACCGACGAGATGGTCGAAATCGCGCTGAAAACGGCGCCGCACGCCTGCTGCCTGGTGCCCGAAAAGCGCGAGGAGCGCACCACAGAGGGCGGGCTCGACGCGGCCGGGCAGGCGGGGGATCTTGGCCCGAGGATCGCCGCGCTGAAGGCCGGCGGCATTCGCATTTCCCTGTTCGTAGCGCCCGATCCGGTGCAGATCGAAGCTGCGCGCGCCCTGAACGCCGACATCGTCGAATTGCACACGGGCACCTGGTGCGATCTGCGTGCGGCGGGGAAGGACGCCGAGGCCGAGAGCGAATTCGCCCGCCTCGCCGCCGCCGCCGCCCAGGCTGCGGATCTGGGGCTGGAGGTGCATGGCGGCCATGGGCTGGACTATGTGACCGCGAGCCAGATGGCGCGCCTGCCGCAGGTGGTGGAACTCAACATCGGCCATTACATCATCGGGGAGGCCGTGTTTCACGGGCTCGAAAGCGTGATCCGGCGCATGCGCGATGTGATCGCCCTTGGCCGGACGCATCTGCGAACGGAGCAGGCCGCATGATTTTAGGCATGGGCTCGGATTTTACCGACGCGCGCCGCATCGCGCGCTCGATCGAGCGGTTTGGCGACCGCTTTTTGGATCGCGTGTTTACGCCGCTCGAACGTGCGAAAGCGGATCGGCGCATGCGCCGCGCGGAGACATACGCCAAGCGGTTCGCCGCCAAGGAGGCCTGCGCCAAGGCCTTGGGCACCGGGCTGAGCCACGGCGTGTTCTGGCGCGACATGGGGGTGGTGAACCTGCCCACAGGGAAGCCGACCCTGGCGCTGACCGGCGGGGCCGCGGCCCGGCTCGCCGCCATGGTCCCGGACGGCTATGAGCCACGCATCGAATTGAGCCTGACGGACGAGGGACCGCTCTCCGCCGCCTATGTCATCATCAGCGCGGTACCGGCTGGCACGGCTGCGCCCCGGTAACAGCGGCCGCGCGCCCCGTGGGCGAACCGAGCTTGCGCGACACGCGCACGTTTGCGCGATGCCCGCGCCTGGCGCATGGCCGCTGCGTTGCCGCCCGGAACTGAACGGTCTATAGCTGCCCTGCGCCGTGGGGCATTGCAGCCCCACGCGTCCATGCGACCGCCTTCTGGGCAATGTTTGCGGCACAGTGTGCGCGCACGCCATACATCGGACCCTCAATGACCGCAGCAAGCGATTCCAAGAAGGAAGGCGGTTTCCTCGAAACCGTTAAGGTCATCATCCATGCGCTTCTGATCGCGCTGGTGATTCGCACCGTTCTTTTCCAGCCCTTCAACATCCCCTCGGGGTCCATGAAGGACACGCTGCTGATCGGCGATTATCTCTTCGTCTCGAAGTTCAGCTACGGCTATTCGCGCTTCTCCATTCCGTTCTCGCCGAATCTGTTCTCCGGCCGGATTTTCGGGGCCGAGCCGACCCGTGGCGACGTGGTGGTGTTCAAGCTGCCGCGCGATAATGAAACCGACTATATCAAGCGGGTCGTCGGCATGCCCGGCGATGCCATCCAGATGATCGACGGCGTGCTCAACATCAACGGCGTGCCGGTGAAGCGCGAACGCCTCTCGGACATTACCGAGGACGATGGAAGCGGGCGCGTCGTGCCGATCAAGCGGTGGAAGGAGACTTTGCCGAACGGCGTCTCCTATGAGACGCTCGATCTCGTGGACAATGGCTTCTACGATAACACGCAGGTCTATAATGTGCCGGCGGGCCATTACTTCATGATGGGCGACAACCGCGACAATTCGGCGGACAGCCGCGTCCTGAGCCAAGTGGGCTATGTGCCGTTCGAGAATCTCATCGGCAAGGCGCAGTTGATCTTCTTCTCCATCGACGATCACGCGCAGGCCTGGCAGGTCTGGACGTGGCCCTGGTCGGTGCGGTGGTCGCGCTTGTTCAGCATGGTCCGATGAACAGCGTCGGGTCAGACCTGTCCGCGCTGGAAGCCCATCTCGGCTATACATTTGCGGATCACAGCTTCATCGAGCTGGCCTTGACGCACATCAGCGTCGTCAAGGGCGATGCGCCGCGCGTGCGCTCATATCAAAGGCTCGAATTCCTCGGCGACCATGTGCTCGGCTCGATCGTGTCGCACATGCTCTATGAGGCCTTCCCGCAGGCGGAGGAGGGGGAACTTTCCCGCCGGCTGGCCGATCTGGTGCGCGAGGAAGCCTGCGCGGAAGTGGCCGAGGACATGAATATCGGCGCCTTCATCCGGCTCGGCAATGGCGAAACCCAGTCCGGCGCGCGCAGCCGCCGCACCATCCTCGCCGATGTGACCGAGGCGGTGGTCGCCGCGGTTTATCTCGACGGCGGTTATGAGGCCGCTCATGCGCTGGTGGAGCGTTTCTGGCGTGCTCGGCTGCTGGCCCCGCGCCGGCCGCTGCGCGATGCCAAGACCCATCTGCAGGAATGGGCCCAGGCCCGCGGCCTGCCGCCGCCCTCCTATCGCGACGTGGAGCGCAGCGGGCCGGACCATGCCCCGAGCTTTCGGGTGCGGGTCGAACTCCCTGGCCTTGCCTCCGCGGAAGCCATAGGATCATCCAAACAGGCGGCGCAGAAGGCTGCGGCCGCCGCATTTCTCGCCCGCGAGGGCGTGCCCACCGGGAGCGAAGCATGAACGACGCGGTCACCCCGCCGAGCACGGCCGAGGGACAGACGCGCTGCGGTTTCGTCGCCCTGCTCGGCGCACCCAATGCCGGCAAGTCCACCCTCACCAATGCGCTGGTCGGGACCAAGGTCTCCATCGTCTCCCACAAGGTGCAGACGACGCGGGCGATCGTGCGCGGGATCGTGCTCGAGGGGCCGGCGCAGATCATCCTGGTGGACACGCCCGGCATCTTCTCGCCCAAGCGGCGGCTGGAGCGGGCCATGGTCTCCACCGCCTGGACCAGTGCCTCGGACGCTGATCTGGTCGCCCTGCTGGTGGATGCCAATCGCGGCGTCGATGCGGAGATCGAGGCCCTGCTGGAGCCGCTGAGCCAGGTGCGGCACCCGCGCGCGCTGATCATCAACAAGATCGACCTCGTCAAACGCGAGTCGCTGCTGGCGCTGGTGGCGAAGCTCACGGAGCGCTTGCCGTTCGAGAAGGTGTTCATGATTTCCGCGCTCAAGGGCGACGGGATCGAGGACATCAAGCGTTGGTTCGCGCAATCCATGCCCTATGGGCCGTGGCTCTATCCCGAAGACCAGATCACCGATGCGCCCATGCGCATGCTGGCGGCGGAGGTGACGCGCGAGAAGCTGTTCCTGCGCCTGCACGACGAACTGCCCTACCGCTCCACGGTCGAGACCGATTCCTGGAAGGAATTGCGCGACGGCTCGGTGCGGATCGAGCAGACGATTTTCGTCGAGCGGGAAAGCCAGCGCAAGATCGTGCTCGGCAAGGGCGGTGCCGCCATCAAGGCGATCTCCACCGAGGCCCGCAAGGAAATCTCGGAGATCGTCGAAAGCCCGGTGCATCTGTTCCTGTTTGTGAAGGTGCGCGAGAATTGGGCCGACGATCCCGAGCGCTATCGCGAAATGGGCCTGGAATTCCCCCGGGGGGACTGACGCCGCCGTGGAATGGACCGACGAGGGCATCGTGATCGGCGTGCGGCGGCACGGGGAGAGCAGTGCCATCGTGGAATTGATGACGCGCGAGCACGGGCGTCATCTCGGGCTTCTGCGGGGCGCCACCTCGAAGCGCCACGCGCCGCTGGTGCAGCCCGGCAATGTGATGCGCGCGGTGTGGCGCGCGCGGCTTGAGGGGCAATTGGGGCTCTATTCGCTCGAGGCGCTCACCGCGCGCACGGATCTGATGATCCGCGTGCCCCATGCCGCCTTCGGCCTGAGCCACATGGCGAGCCTGCTGCACCTGCTGGCGGAGCGCGATCCCCATCCCGGTCTTTACGAGGTGCTTGCGGCGATCCTCGGTGCCATCGAGGACCCGGACTCCGCCGGGGTGCTTCTGGCGCGCTTTGAGCTGGCGATGCTGGCCGAGCTGGGCTTCGGGCTGGAACTGGACGCCTGCGCGGCCACCGGGGGGCGCAACGACCTGGTGTTCGTGTCTCCACGCACCGGGCGGGCGGTGTCGGAGGGGGTTTTTCTGACCCAGCGGATATTCGAGCCGCGCGGCATGAAATTGCCGGATGCGCGCGACAGCTTCCTCTCGGCCCTGAAGAGGGAGGCCGCAAGGGCCTCCCCATTCCGGCGGTCACATCAATAGGGGCGCGGGCCGTAATAGGGACCCGGACCTGGGCCTGGACGGGCGGGACCATAATAGCGGCCGCGCGGCGGGCCGACCCACACCCGGGTGCAGCGGGTGGTGACGATCCGGCGGCCATAGGCCCAGCGGGTGACCGGACGGCACACGCGACGCCACGCCACCGACTCAGCTTGAATGCCGCTTTGCGCGAGGCCGAGGGGCTTTGCGGGCGTCAGCGGCGCGGCGTTTGCGCCGCTGGCCAGCGAGACGAGTCCGAGTGCTGCCGCACCACAGAAAGCAATCATAAGACGTTTCATTTTCAGCTTCTCCTCTGAAGCTCCACGCGACGCCGTTCGGCGTATGGGCACAAGGTGAAACGCCCCAATGTCGGGGTTATGTTCCCCCGCATCACTTCAGATTAATTCGTGGTAACGAAAAGCGTAACGGTGCCAACGTTTCTTGAACGCCCGTTCACATAGATAAATCGAATCTGCGATTTTGTTCAGTCTTGCGACCTCCGGGTGTTTCGCGTGTGACAAACCTGTGCACGAAGATGCACCGGCTTGTGCCGCGGCGCAGGGCGCGCTAGTGCGATCCCATGGCGACACGCACCCTTCCCCCCGCAGGCGATGGCAATATCGAGCCGGTCGAACTGAAGGCGGCGCTCGAAGAACGCTATCTGGCCTACGCTCTCTCCACGATCATGCACCGAGCGCTGCCGGATGCGCGCGACGGGCTGAAGCCGGTTCACCGCCGCATCCTCCATGCGATGCGCTTGCTTAAGCTGGATCCGGAAGCCGGCTTCAAGAAATGCGCCCGTGTTGTGGGCGACGTGATCGGCAAGTTCCACCCGCACGGCGACCAGGCGGTCTATGACGCTTTGGTGCGCCTGGCGCAGGATTTCGCCCAGCGCTACCCGCTGGTGGACGGGCAGGGCAATTTCGGCAATGTGGACGGCGATAATGCCGCCGCCATGCGATACACCGAAGCGCGCCTCACCGAGACCGCGCGCCTGCTGCTGGACGGCATCGACGACGACGCGGTGGATTTCCGCCCCACCTATGACGGCTCCGAGGAAGAGCCGGTGGTCCTCCCGGCCGCCTTTCCGAACCTGCTGGCCAACGGCTCCCAGGGCATCGCGGTCGGCATGGCGACCTCGATTCCGCCGCACAATGCCGCCGAACTGCTGGACGCCGCGCTCCATCTGCTGGACCACCCCGACGCGCCGGCCTCCGACCTGCTGCAATTCGTGCCCGGTCCCGATTTCCCCACCGGCGGCGTGCTGGTGGAGGATCCCGTCGGCGCGGCGGAAGCCTATGCCACCGGGCGCGGCTCGTTCCGCGTGCGGGCGCGCTGGCACAAGGAAGACACCGGGCGCGGCACCTATCTCGTGGTGGTGACGGAAATTCCCTATGGCGTGCCCAAGTCGCGCCTGGTGGAGAAGATCGCCGAGCTGCTGACCGACAAGAAGCTGCCCTTGCTTGCCGACGTGCGCGACGAGAGCGCGGAGGACATCCGCCTGGTGCTGGAGCCGCGCACCCGCGCTGTGGATGCCGAAGTGCTGATGGCGAGCCTGTTCAAGCTCACCGAGCTTGAGGCCCGGGTCTCGCTGAACATGAACGTGCTGGTGCGCGGGCAGATTCCCAAGGTGCTCTCGCTCGCTGACGCGCTGCGCGAATGGCTCGCCCACCGCCGCGACGTGCTGCTGCGCTCCTCGCGCCATCGCCTGGGCGAGATCGCCCACCGGCTGGAGGTGCTGGGCGGTTATCTGATCGCCTATCTCAACCTCGACGAGGTGATCCGCATCATCCGCGAGGAGGACGAGCCCAAGGTTTCGCTCATGTCCACGTTCGCGCTCACGGACGTGCAGGCGGAAGCCATCCTCAACATGCGCCTGCGCTCTTTGCGCCGCCTGGAAGAGATGGAAATCCGCAAGGAGCACGACAAGCTGAGCAAGGAACAGGACCAGCTCAACAAGCTCGTTGGATCCGAGCCGGCCCAGTGGAAGGCGATCGGCAAGCAGATCCGCGAGACCCACAAGCTCTACGGCCCGGACACCGCCATCGGTCGCCGCCGCACCAGCTTCGGCGTCGCGGCGGTGTTCGACGAAGACGCCTTCAGCGAGGCGCTGGTGGAGCGCGAGCCGGTCACCATCGTGGTCACGCAGAAGGGCTGGATCCGCGCGCTGAAGGGCCATGTGGCGGATCTCTCCGGCCTTCAGTTCAAGGGCGACGACAGCCTCGCCCACGCCTTCTTCGCCGAGACCACGTCGCGCATCATGGTTTGGGCCACAAACGGCCGCTTCTACACCCTGGATGCCTCCAAGCTGCCGGGCGGGCGCGGCCATGGCGAGCCGATCCGCCTCATGATCGACCTGGAGCAGGAGGCGGAGATCGTCAGCGTCTTTGCCTATCAGGGCGGGCGCAAGCTGCTGGTGTCCTCGCGCGAGGGGCGCGGCTTCCTGGTGGCGGAAGATGATTGCATCGCCAATACCCGCAAGGGCAAGCAGGTGCTGTCCATGGATGCGCCGGACGTCGCCACCGCCGTGGTGCCCGCCGTGGGCGATTGGGTGGCGGTGATCGGCGACAATCGCAAGCTGCTGCTGTTCCCGCTCAGCCAGGTGCCGGAAATGGTGCGCGGACGGGGCGTGCGGTTGCAGCGCTACCGCGAGGGCGGGCTCTCGGACATCAAGGTGTTCGCCATCGCCGACGGCCTCACCTGGGAGGATACCTCCGGCCGCACCTGGACGGTGAGCGAACTGCTGGAATGGCAGGGCGAGCGCGCCTCGTCCGGCCGCCTACCGCCCAAGGGGTTCCCACGCAACAATAAATTCGGTTGATGCCATGACGGAAGCGGTCGAAACGCGCGCCCGCGCTTCTGCCGCCAGCTCCGGCCTCGCTGCCCTTGCGGCCAGCGCGCACCGGCGCGGGGAACTGCGCCTGGTGCTGCTCGCGGCCGTGGTGGGCATCCTCTCCGGCGCGGTTGCGATGGCGATCAGCAGCGGCGCCAAATGGATGCATTCCATCCTGTTCGGCGCCGGAACGGACGGCATGCTCAGCCGTCTGCCCAGCCTGTCGCAGCCTTATATGTACCTGATCCCCGCGGTTGGCGGGTTGGCGATCGGCTTGCTGGCCTGGATCGTGCGCAAGCTGCGTCCGGGCGGAATCCGCGACCCGATCGAGGCGAACGCGCTCCACGGCGGGCGGATGTCGCTGCTCGACAGCGCCATTCTCTCGGTTCAGGTCATGCTCTGCAACGGTTTCGGCGCGTCGGTCGGCATGGAGGCGGGCTATAGCCAGGCGGGGTCCGGCATAGGCTCAGCCATCGCCAGCCGGCTCGGCCTCAGCCGGGGCCAATGCCGTGTGCTGGTCGGTTCCGGCGCGGCGGCTGGCATCGCCGCCGCGTTTCATGCGCCCCTCACCGGAGCCTTCTACGGCTTCGAGCTGATCATCGGGGTTTACGCCATTCCCTCCGTCGCGCCGGTGATGACCGCGGCTTTGCTTGCGGTTCTGACCGTCCGCACCCTCGGGGCGGAGCCGTTTCCCATCATCGTGCCGCCGATTCCCGACCTGACGCTCGCAGACTATCCGCCCTTCATCCTGCTCGGCCTGATCGGAGCCGGTGTCGCGATCGCCATCATGCGGCTGGTGACCCTGGTCGAGAAGGGCTTCCAGCTCAGCGGCGTGCCCGCCCCGTTGCGGCCCATGATCGGCGGACTGGGGGTTGGGGCCCTCGCCCTCTACAGCCCGCAAATCATGTCGAGCGGGGAGGGGGCATTGCATATCCAGGTGGGGACCGGTGTCACCGTGTCGGTGCTTTTGGTCTTCCTGCTGAAGATCTGCGCCTCTTCCCTGTCGCTGGGGTCGGGATTTCGCGGCGGCCTGTTCCTGGCGGCCCTGTTCCTCGGCTCGCTCATGGGCAAGCTGTTCGCCGGCGCCGCCGCGCTCGCGGGGGTCCCGGTGGATCCCGTGGTGTCGGCCGTGGTGGGCATGGCGGCGCTCGCCGTCGGCATCGTCGGCGGGCCGTTCACCATGACCTTCCTGACCCTTGAGACCACGGGCGATCTCGCGATTTCTGGCCTGGTCCTCACCGCCGCCATCGCCTGCTCCCTCACGGTGCGGGAAACGTTCGGCTATTCCTTCTCGACCTGGCGGCTGCACCTGCGCGGCGAGAGCATTCGCGGCGCCCATGATGTGGGCTGGCTGCGGGATCTCACGGTCGGCCGGCTGATGGAGCCGGTGCGCGCGACCTTTTCCGCCGACGGGACCCAGGCCGCCTTCCGCGCGGCCTTCCCGCTCGGCCAGATCCGGCACGTCACGCTGCTGGATGGCGAGGGGCATTATGCCGGGCTGGTGCGGGTGGCGCGGGTCTATTCCGCCGGGCAGGACGGGCCGATCGGCGCATTTGCCCAGCACCGCAACGCGGTTCTTCATCCCGACATGAATGTCACCGAGGCGGCGGGCGTGTTCCGCAATGCCGACGCGGAGATGCTGGCGGTGGTGGACCCGCAGACCGGCCGCACGCTCGGCCAGTTGCACGAGGTTGAGGCCCTGCGCCGCTACGCCCATGAGGTGGAGGCTGCGCGACGCGATCTTTCGGGTGGTGATTGAGGCTTATCCGCCCAGGGGCTTATCCGCCCAAGACCTTATCCACCCAGGGGCTTGGCGGCCTGGTGGGGAATGGGCAGGCTGCTCAGCAATTCGCTCGCCCCGGTCCACATGATCTGGAGGCCGATGCACAGGAGAACGAAGGCGAACAGGCGGACCAGGATATTGGTGCCGTTCGGCCCCAGGATGCGCTCGATATCGCCGGCATAGCGATAGGCCAGCAGGATGGAGATCGAGATCGTGATCAGGCCGAGCAACGCCGCCGCGACCTCCAGCGCCGCGATGGAATAGGAGAAAGTGGTCCCCACGGAAACCTGGCTGCCCAGGGCGATGGCCGTGGCGATCGAGCCCGGGCCCACCGTCAGCGGCATGGTGAGCGGATAGAACGCCTGATCCTCGATCCGGGAGACGTCGACATCCTGCTGGGAACTGTTGTCGGTTTTCCGGTCGGCCGGGGCATTGCCCTGGTGGAGGATCTGCCATCCCACGAAAGCGACCACCATGCCGCCGCCCACGCGCACCACCGGCAGGCTGATGCCGAAGAAGGTGAGGATGTGCGAGCCGAGCACCATGGAGCACAGCAGCAGGACGAAGCCGTAGGTGGCGATCTTGCGGGCAATTACCGCCCGCGTCGCCGGCGAGGCGCCGCGTGTGAACTGATAGAAAATGGGTGCGCCGCCCAGCGGATTGACCACCGGAAACAGGGCGGCGAATACCGCAAGAAAAACATTGATAAACTCGCTCACCCGCGCGCCTCCCACGGCGATGCCGCCGCACGCCATTCGCGGTTTTCCCCACGGGTTTGCAAGCGGGTGGACGAATGGCGCCGTACGTTGTTCAAGCCTCGACCCGCTCCCAGCCCTGTGGGGAAAGGCGCTCCTGCGGCAGGAAGCGGCGCTTGTAGTCCATCTTGCGCGAGCCGTTCACCCAATAGCCGAGATAGACATAAGGCAGACCCATCGCCCGCGCCTTGGCGATGTGATCGAGAATCAGGAACGTGCCCAGCGAGCGGTCGGGGATATTGGGGTTGTAGAAGGAATAGACCATGGAGAGTCCGTCGCTCAGCACATCGGTCAGCGCCACCGCAAACAGATCGCCGATGCCGCGCCCGTTGATGCGCGTATCCGGCCCGAGCTTGCGATATTCCACCAGGCGGGATTGCACATGGGTGTCCTCCACCATCATGGCATAGTCGAGCACGCTCATGTCGGCCATGCCGCCGGAACCGTGACGGGTGCTGACATAGGAGCGGAACAGCGCGTATTGCTCGGAGGTCGGCACCGTCTCGCGCAGCGCCCCGCTGATGTCGGTGTTGGCGGCGAGCACGCGGCGGAAGCTGCGGCTCTCCTTGAACTCGTCCACGCAGATGCGCACCGAGACGCAGGCGCGGCACCCCTCGCACGCAGGCCGATAGGCAATCGACTGGCTGCGACGGAATCCGCCTTGGGTCAGGACATCATTGAGCGTGGCCGCGCGCTCGCCCACAAGGTGCGTAAACACCTTCCGCTCCTCCTTGCCCGGGAGATACGGGCAAGGCGAAGGTGCGGTCAGATAAAACTGCGGTGTGTCACGGGGATGCTCGGTCACGACACTCAGGCCTCGAATTGTATGAGCATCGCTCCCAGGGTCGAGTCGGTCAAAAGAATTTGCGCGCCCCGCCTTGCGAAATTTAGCTGCGGCGCAGCAGCGCGGCGCGCGATTCGGTGTTCACCACCACCGCGCCGACGAGGAAATCATGCAGCAGCCGGCGGCGATTATTGAACAATGCCACCAGCAGGACGAACGGCGTCAAGACGCTCACCGAGACCCAGAACGCGACCGCGTGCACCCCGCCGAGCACCGCATAGGCCGGCGCGCCGTACCAGGTGCGCATTTCCAACTCCATCAGCCGCATGCCGAGCGTGGCCGAGGCGGGCGAGCCCAGGGTCAACGCATTATAGCAGATGGCCCAGATCACGAATGCCGGACCCAGAAGCGGAAACAGCATCCAGCCCAGGCTCAACGTGAAGATGCCGAACACGAAGATGAAGACGGCCAGCAGAACGATCGGGCCGATGATCATCGTCGCGTCCACGGCGAAGGCCACAAGGCGGCGCGAGAGCACACCTTCGAAATATTCCGGCTGGGTCACCGGGTCGAAGGCATGCGGGCGCGTGGAATCCGAGTAAGAACGGCTGCCGCCGGGCGTGTATGTCATCTCATTTCGCTCCATGCGCAATAAGGTGGTGTGCCTCACCTTGGGGCGCAAGAACCGGCCGTGGGGTGCAGGCCTCGCCCTGAATGCGCGCCCCGCATTTTGGCAAACCCCGCCGGCGCCGCCACGCCCTCGCCCATGTGGCGTCGGACAAGGGCGGCGCACGCGTGATCTTCTCTCAGGACCATATTGCCCATGGATGTTTTCGCCGCCGCCCGTCGTGCCACTTTGATCATGCTTCTCCTGCTCGGCCCGACCTGCGAGGCCCTCGCCATTTCCCCCCGGCCGGTGGAGGGGCAGCGCGGCATGGTGGTGAGCGAACAGGCCATCGCGGCGAGGGTGGGCGCCGATATCCTGCGGCGCGGCGGCAATGCGGTGGATGCGGCGGTGGCGGTGGGATATGCGCTGGCCGTGGTGCATCCGTGCTGCGGCAATCTCGGCGGCGGCGGCTACATGGTGGTGCGGCTCGCCGACGGCACCGCAACCTTCATCGATTTCCGCGAGGTCGCGCCGGGCGCGGCCACCCCCGGCATGTTCCTGGATGGTGACGGCAATCTGGTTCCGGACGCCAGCCTGAAGGGGTGGCGTGCCGTGGCCGTGCCGGGATCGGTGCTGGGCCTCGATACCGCGCTGGAGCGTTTCGGCACCATGTCGCGGACCCAGGTGATGGCGCCGGCGATCGCCCTGGCGCGGGAAGGCTATGTGCTGTCCGCCGGGGACGCGGCCATCCTCGCCACCGGTACGGAGGCGTTCCGCGCCGATCCCACCCTCGCCGCGATTTTCCTGAAGGATGGCGCGGCGCTCAAGACCGGCGACCGTCTGGTGCAGAGCGACCTTGCCTCGACCCTTTCGGCGATCGCGGCCGGCGGTCCTGCCGCTTTCTACCGCGGCGAGATTCCCCGGCGCATCGTGGCCGCGAGCACGGCGGGCGGCGGCCTGCTGAGCGCGCAGGATTTCGCCGCCTATGCAGTGCGCGTGGGGGAGCCGCTGCGCTGCACCTATCGCGGCTATGACATTCTCACCGCAGCACCCTCCAGCGCTGGCGGCACGGCCATCTGCGAGATCCTGAACATCCTTGAAGGCTATTCCCTGTCCTCGTCCGGCGCGGGTGCGGCGGAGACGGTGCACGTCATGGCCGAAGCGATGCGGCAGGCGTTCATCGACCGCAATTCCGCGCTCATCGATCCCGCGTTCGGCGCCAATCCGCTGGAGCGGCTGCTGTCCAAGGATTATGCGGTGGCGATCCGGGCGCGCATCGACCTTGCGCGCGCGGCTATCTCGACGCTGGACGATCCCTCGTCCGCGCCCCATGAGGGGACCGAGACGACCCATTATTCCGTCGCCGACGCGGCCGGCAACACGGTTGCGGTGACCTATTCCCTCAACGCCTATTTCGGCGCGCGCGTCATGGCGCCCGGCACCGGCGTATTCCTGAACGACACGATGGACGACTTTACCACCAAGCCGGGCAATTCCAATGCGTTCGGCCTCGTCCAGGGCGCCCGCAACGCGATCGCGCCAGGCAAGCGGCCGCTCAGTTCCATGAGCCCGACCATCGTGGTGCGCGAGGGCAAGCCATATCTCGTCCTCGGCTCGCCGGGGGGATCGCGGATCATTTCCTCCGTGGTGCAGACGCTGGTGAACGTGATCGACCACGGCATGACGCTCCAGGAAGCGGTGGACGCGCCGCGCATCCATCACCAATGGCTGCCCGACGTGCTGTTCGCCGAGCCCTATGCCCTGTCGCCCGATACCATCCGCCTGCTGGTGGAAAAGGGTCATAAGGTGGTGGTGCAACGCCCGTGGAGCGCGGTGGAGGCAATCCAATTCCCGGACGCGGGCCCGGCCCAGGCGCAGCAGCCCGCCTTCGGCGCGGACACTCTGCGGCTCTGGAAGCCGAAGCCCGGCACGATGTTCGGCGCCAACGACAACCGCCGCCCGGCGGGGGCAGCGGTGGCGCCGTAACGCGTCGCATTGTTTCAGCGCATGTCGCGTTTTGATGCGCCTCAGCGCATGTCGCGTGCGATGCGGGCGGTAAGATCGGCCTGGGTCGCTTGCTCGCGGGCAATAGCTAGACCCACTTGAGCCTTGATTTCCCGGAGTCCGTCGAGGGCTTCGGCGATTAATTGCTCGGTGTCCCGCTGCTCCGCCTCGCGCGCTTTCTCGTCGCCGGGCAAGTCATCGAGCCGGGCAAAGGCCGTTCGCAGCTTCAGCAATTCCTTCGCCAGATGCCACGCCAGGAAGGTGCGGGCAGACGGGGCGAAGTTCAGACTCTGCAGCATGCCGTGCTTCTGTAGGCATCGGAGGACCTCGATATTGGGATAGGCGCAGACCGGATCGGCGGCGCCAAAACCGGACAGCCAGTCGTCGACGATGGACTGAAGAAAGTTCAGCCCGTAGAGCGCTTCGGCCGAGGCGTCGCGACGTTCGTGCAGGAAGGCAATTTCGCCTTTTTTGATCTGTCCCTGCACTCCGAGCCAGGCGATCCAGCCGGCGAAGATGGTGCCGGCGGCGCCCAGCAGGCCGCCGGCCAGGTCGCCATATTGGCGCAGATAGCAGCCGACCCCGCCGGCGGGCAGGTCGAAATCGCACAGATGCGCCTTGTCGTCGGCGAGGTGCAGCAGCAGCCCCACCGAGACCGTGAGCAGCAACAGCACCAGCAGGGTCTGAAAGAGCGGCTTCATGGGGCGAGCATGAGGGGATGGGGCACGGCTTGTCGAGGGCGCGCAGCCGGATTCAGGCGCGGCTCACCATTCGGTGCCGCCGGCGCCCAGCCGCTCCACTGGCAGGCCCTCGGCCTCCAGCGCGCGCTGGATCTTCTGCGCATGCTGGGCGTCGCGGGTCTCCACCGTCAGGTCGAGCCGCGTGCCCTTGGCCGGAACATCCAGGAAGGTGCGGCGGTGGTGCACTTCCAGGATGTTGGCGCCGAGCTGGCCCAGCAGCGTGGTGATCATGCCGAGCATGCCCGGCCGGTCCAATATGGTCAGCCGGAACGAGACGATGCGCTGCTCGCGCTCCAGTTCGCGCACCAGGATGCTGGCCAGCACCCGCGGGTCGATATTGCCGCCGCAGAGGATGAGGCCCACTGTCTTGCCCTTGAAGCGCTGCTGATCGCTAAGCATGGCGGCGAGGCCGGCGGCGCCGGCGCCTTCGGCCAGCACCTTCTGGGTGGTCAAAAGGGCGTTGACCGCCTGCTCCAGACGCGTCTCCTCCACCAGCACGATATCGGACACGAGCCGGCGGATGATCGCGGCGGTCATGGTGCCGACGTTGCGCACCGCGATGCCTTCCGCCAGCGTCGGGCCGCCGCAGGGCCGGGCGATGCCCTTCAGCGCCGACCACATGGCGGGATAGAGCGCGGCTTCGACGCCAATCACCTCGGTGGCGGGCGACAGGCCCTTGGCGGCCAGCGCCACGCCGGAGATCAGCCCGCCGCCGCCGATCGGCACGACGAGCTGGTCGAAGGCCGGCCCGTCCTCGATCATCTCGAGGCCGACGGAGCCCTGGCCGGCGATCACGTCCCTGTCCTCGTACGGGTGGACGAACACGCGGCCTTCCTCCGCCGCGATGCGCAGGGCTTCCAGCTCGGCATCGCCCACGCCTTCGCCGTGCAGCACCACGCGGGCGCCGAACGCTTCGGTGGCGGCGATCTTCACCTGCGGCGTGTTCTCGGGCATCACGATGGTGGTGGAGATGCCGAGCCGCGTGCCGTGATAGGCGACCGCCTGGGCATGGTTGCCTGCCGACATGGCGATGACGCCGCGCCTGGCCTCCTCGGGCGTGAGGCGGGAGAGCTTCACCACCGCGCCGCGCTCCTTGAACGAGGCGGTCATCTGGAATGTCTCGTACTTCACCCAGACGTCGGCGCCGGTGAGCGCGGAGAGGCGCGGAGCGCGCAGGGTCGGGGTCCGCACCACGGCAGCGTCCACGATGCTTCGCGCCGCCAGCAGGTCCGCGAGGGTGACGGGCAGGGGCGCAAGGTCGGTTGGGAGCGCGTCGGCGCGCATGGGCGATCCTCGAAAACGGGCCTTCGGCCGGACGCGCGCGGCGCCCGACGCGACCTTTTCACCAAACGCGGGCGGCGCGCCACCCGTCAAGGGCGCTGCCGGCCGGTCCGCTCCGGCCCGACGGGAGCGTCGGCGGAGCCTCAGCGCGCGGCGGCGAGGCGTTCGGCGACGCGGGGGGCGAAATAGGTCAGGATGCCGTCTGCGCCCGCGCGCTTGAACGCCATCAGGCTTTCCTCGACCACCCGTTCGCCGTCGAGCCAACCGTTGCGGATCGCGCCCTCGATCATCGCGTATTCGCCCGACACCTGGTAGGCGAAGGTCGGCAGGCCGAACGCTTCCTTCAGGCGATAGACGATGTCGAGATAGGGCAGGCCGGGCTTCACCATGAGCATGTCGGCGCCCTCGTCCACGTCGAGCGCGGCTTCGCGCAGCGCCTCGGCGCCGTTGGCCGGGTCCATCTGATAGGTGCGCTTGTCGCCGGTGAGGGTTTTCGCGGTGCCGATGGCGTCGCGGAACGGGCCGTAGAAGGCGGAGGCATATTTCGCCGCATAGGACATGATCTGCACGTCCTCGAAGCCGGCGCGGTCGAGGCCGGTGCGGATCGCGCCGACGCGGCCGTCCATCATGTCGGACGGGGCGATCACGTCCGCGCCCGCCTGGGCCTGCACGATCGCCTGGTGCACCAGGACCGCGACCGTCTCGTCGTTCAGGATGCGCTCGCCTTCCAGCAGGCCGTCATGGCCGTGGCTGGTATAGGGGTCCAGCGCCACGTCGGTGATCAGGCCGATGTCCGGCACCTCGGCCTTGATGGCGCGCAGCGCCCGGCACACGAGGTTCTGCTCGTTCAGCGCCTCGCTGCCGGTGGGATCGCGCAGCGTCGGTTCGGTATAGGGAAACAGGGCGATGGCGGGGATGCCGAGCTTGGCGGCGCTCTCTGCGGCCCGCACGATCTCGTCCACCGACAGGCGATCCACCCCCGGCATGGAGGCGATGGGCGTGCGCGTCGCGGTGCCTTCCACCACGAACACCGGCCAGATCAGATCGTCCACCGTCAGCGTGTTTTCCCGCACCAGCCGTCGCGCCCAGCTCGATTTGCGATTGCGTCGCAGGCGTTGCACCAGATCAAGGCTTTGAGCGGCCGGATTGGCGGACAGGGCGGAGGGGAAGCGGGCAACGGGAGACGACATGGACGGGCACTCGCGATGGTGCGGCGGGCCTTGAGGGCCGCAAGGCATTCCTTATAGGCCTAGATCCGCGCGAGGGCGAGACGATGGCGAGCGGCGGGGTGACGCGCATCCCGGGCATCTCTGTTCGTGCCCCTGCGTTGACGCGCGCGGGCGCGCCGTCTAACCCTCGCGGGGCCTGATCCGGCGGGCGCGCGCCCGCATCATCTCTCCTAAGGAGCCGCCGTGAGCACCGAGCCAGACGTCCTGCTGGAGCGCCGGGGGGAAGCCGGCGTCATCACCTTGAACCGTCCGAAGGCCCTCAACGCGCTGAACCACACCATGGTGCGCGCGATCCACCCCCAGATGAAGGCCTGGGCCCAAGACCCGGGCGTGACGCGCGTCATCATCAAGGCGGCGGGTGAGAAGGCGTTCTGCGCCGGCGGCGACATCCGCGCCATCTATGAGCACGGGCGCGTCGGACAGGTGGACGATGCGCTGCGCTTCTGGTTCGAGGAATATCAGCTCAATCATTATATCGGCACCTATCCCAAGCCCTATGTGGCGCTGATCGACGGCATCTGCATGGGCGGGGGATTCGGCCTCTCCGCCCATGGCCCGTATCGGGTGGCGGGGGAACGCTATCTGTTTGCCATGCCGGAAGTGGCCATCGGCTTGTTTCCCGATGTGGGCGGCACCCATGTGTTGCCGCGCCTGCCGGACGCGAAGGGCGTGTATCTCGCTTTGACCGGCGCGCGCATCAAGGCGGCGGACGCGCTCTCTGCCGGCCTTGCCACGCATTTCGTTCCCTCGGCCGGCTTTCCGGCGCTGGAGGAAGCGCTTGTTGCCGGCGGTGACGTGGCGGCGACCTTGGCGGCCCATGCGGCCAATCCCGGCCCGGCGCCCCTCGATCGGCACAAGGCCGTGATCGCCGATGCCTTCGGCCGGCCGGACATTTGGGCGATCCTCGGGCGGCTGGACGAGATCGGCGCGGGCACGGGAGAGGATGCGGCCTTCGCCCGCGACAGCGCCGCGACCGTCCGCGCCAAGTGCCCGACCTCGGTCGCCATCGCCATGGAGCAGATGCGGCGCGGGCCCGCGCTGGACCTCGCGGAATGTCTTGTCGCCGAATATCGGGTGGTGAACCGGGTGGCGCGCGGCCACGATTTCTACGAAGGTGTGCGCGCGGTGATCGTCGACAAGGACAATGCCCCGCGCTGGGAACCGGCGCGCCTGGAAGATATAGATCCGGCCGTCATCGCCGGCCATTTCGCGCCCATCGACCATGAACTGACGCTCACGCCGGACCCTGCATGACCCATTATGATCCCATCGACGCCAGTGCCCGGGCCCATCTGGAGCGCCTCACACCCTGGCGGCGGCGGCTGGTGTTCTTCCTGCGGGCGGTGGCGCTCTTCCTGCTGGCGGAGGGCGTCTATCATTGGGCGATCATCTGCGGCATCGGCGATGGCGCCACCAATTCCTTCGAGAGCCTGCCGCCGTCGGTCCAGGCGGCGATCATCTGGGCGGCGATCATCGACCCCATCGCCGGGGTTGGCTTGTGGCTCGGCGCCGGCTGGGCGGTGGTGCTGTGGCTGCTGGCGACCCTGAGCCAGGTGATCCTCGGCGCCTGGGCACCGGCGGGCATGGGGCGCCTGCTGATCCTGACGCTGTTCGAGCTCGGGCTGGTGGTGGCTTATGCGGTGCTCTCCATCCGCGCCGCGCGGGAGAGCGACGAGGATTGAGCACCGCTTCGTGTTTCACGAAGCGCGTATGAACCGGACCGGGGAGGGGCATATGAGCGACGCCGATCTCAACCAGCAGCGGTGGACCCGCGTCGATGATTATATCGTCAATGCGCTCGTGCCCGCCGATCCGGTGCTCGATGCGGTGCTGGAGGCGAGCGCCGCAGCCGGTCTTCCAGCGATAAATGTCTCGCCGGCGCAGGGGCAGATGCTGGCCCTGTTCGCACGCATGGTGAAGGCCCGGCGGATTCTCGAAATCGGCACGCTCGGCGGCTACAGCACCATCTGGCTTGCCCGCGCCCTGCCGGCGGACGGCAAGCTGGTGACGCTGGAGGCCGATGGCGATTATGCGCAGGTGGCGCGGGAGAATTTCCGGCGCGCCGGCCTTTCGCAGCAAATCGACCTGCGGGTCGGTCGCGCGCTCGACAGCTTGCCGACCCTGGAGGCCGACGCGATCGGGCCCTTTGACCTGATTTTCGTGGACGCCGACAAGCCGAGCAATCCCGATTATCTCGCTTGGGCGCTGCGCCTGTCGCGGCCGGGTACGCTGATCGTGTGGGACAATGTGATCCGCGACGGCGCGGTGGCGGATGCGGCCAGCGAAGACCCCCGCGTCCAGGGCGTGCGGCGCCTGTTCGACCTTGTGGCGGCCGATCCGCGCCTGACCTCGACGGCGATCCAGACCGTGGGCAGCAAGGGATATGACGGTTTCGCCCTGACCTTTGTAAGGGATCCCGCATAAGGCCGGGCGGCCGTGCGGGGAACCGCCGGCCATTGCGGAGGGTTTCTTCCGCGACGGAAGGAGGCGCCCATGCCCCGCATCAAGACCCTCATCCTCGCCTGTCTCGCGCTATTGCTCGCTCCGGCTCTGGCGCAGGCTCAATTGACCGGCACGCTCTCCGGGCCGAAATTCGTCGAGGCGGCCGGGATTGCCGACCGGTTCGAGATCGAGGCGGGCCGTCTCGCGCTGGAAAAAAGCGAAAGCCCGCAAATCAAGATCTTCGCGACGCGATTGGTCGCGGATCACACGCACGCCCTGGCCGGGCTGAAGGCGGCGGCAGCCAAGGCCGATGGGCAGATCGTGGTGCCCACGGCCCTCGATGCCAAGCATGAAGTGAAAATCGAGCAGCTCAAGGCGGCCACCGGCGCGGATTTCGACACGCTGTTCGTCCAGATGCAGACCAGCGTGCATGATGCCGCGATCGGCATCTTCGCCAGCTTCGCCAAGGAGGGCGACCAGACGGCGCTGAAGGACTACGCAGCCCAGGCCCTGCCCATGCTCGAGCGTCATTTCGAGCAGGTCAAGCAGATCCAGATCCGGACCTGAGTACGATCGGGCTGCGTCCTCGCAAGCCGCAAAAGATTCAGGCGCGGCACCGGTGGGGCCCGTGCCGCGCTGTTTCAGGGAAAGACTTTCTCAGTTCGAAGCGGATTTTTCCGTGAGGACAGCAAGCAAAGCGGTGGCGACTTCGCGCGTCACGCGCTTTTTATACTTGGAATGAACCATCTGGCCATTGTGGTAAACGTCATATTCCACATAGACCATGTCGCCGTCCCACCGCAGGATATTATCGGTCTGGGTGGTCTCGATGACGCCGAGGCCTTCGATGAACTGTTCACGCGGCTGCTTCAGCATTTTTGTCTCCCAAACCCGCGCTCCGCCTCCAGAATGAAGGCAGTGCGTTCTTCATGCGCGCGCGGCCCGCTTTGAAAGATAGACCATAGCGGGCCGCCGACAAGCGCGGGCTTTTTAGCCCTGGCCGGCGAAGAACGGGTTAATCGTCGTTCGAGGCGTTGAGCTGGTCCGCGCGCAGGCCTTCGCCCGTCGGCCGCAGCCGAACTCCTGCTTCGATGAACTCCACGCCGGCGGTGTCGAGGGCGGCGCGCATGCGCTGCAATGACTCGGGCTGGTCGCTCACGCCGCCGGTCTCGAGGGCCTTGATGGTCGCCGTGGGGATCCCGCAGCTGCGTTCGAGATCGCCCTTGGTCCAGCCGAGGAGCGCGCGGGCGGCCTTGATCTGCTGGCGGAGGATCGGGGCATTGGGCATGTGGGCTCCGTCGGGGCTGGAGATTAAAGGGCGTCTCAGGCGTCGCCTTGCGGCGGATTGCTTGGCGTCACGTCTGGGACGAGCCATTTTGCGATTTTGGACCCCAGCAACTTGCGTGCACGTCGCCGGCTGGCGGCTCGCAGCTCCAGCACGCGGTTGAGCTCCGCCTGGACGGCCGCGGTCTGGCGTTCAAGATCGATATATTCCGAACGCGCGGTGCTCAGGCCGCGTTCCATCCGCAGCGAATGGGCATGCACGGCGTCGCGATCCGCCGTCAGCGCGGCGACCTCCTCATGCAAGGTCGCTACTTCCTCGCGCAGCTCCGCCGATCCGGCTTCCTCGCTAAGCGACTTGGCGGCGATCACGGCCCGGAGTTCGGAAAGCTCGGCCGCCATACGCCGCGAATCCGCGTGCGCAGCGTCTCGATCGATCCGCAGGGCATCCGCCCCGTTTGTAAGGTCGTGAATTTCGTCGCGCAGCCCGCGCGCTTCTTCCTTCAGTGCGTCTTCCTGAAGGGATTTCGCTTCCAGCGCGGCGCGGAGCTCGGAGAGTTCTGCCTCATAGGCGGGGGCCTTGATGGCGTCCTCGTTCTGGCGGCGCGTCTCCTCGAAAAGACGCTCGACATCATGGGCCTGGGCGCGCGCCGCATCGCGATCCGTAATGGCATGGGCCAATTCGCCCCGTATGGCGGCGACCTCGGCATCCAGCTGTTCCACCATTGCCTGTAGACCGAGGGAATGGGCGTGAACGGCGTCGCGGTCCTTGGTGAGGGCCGAAATTTCTTCGATCCATGCGGTGGATTGCGCCGCCTCGGCCTCGGCGCGGGCCTGCGCGTTGGAACACTCGGCACGTGCCGCTTCGAGTTCCGTTTCGGCCTGCAAGGCGCGGGCTTCCAGAACCTGGCGCGCCTCGATCTCCTCGGCGAGACGCGCCTCTGCAGCGGCAAGATGCATCTCTTCCGCTTGTTGGGCGGCGCTCTCCCGCGCATGTTCGGCCGCGGCGAGGCTCTCCCCGGCGGCCTGAAGCGCGGCATTCAGCCGCTCGATCTCCGCCTGCAGCGCCGCGCGTTCGGCCTCGAAGGCGGCGGGGTTGGCCTCGGCGGCGTCGAGGGCGGCTTGCAGATTGTCCACATGCGCCCGGATCGCATCGCGGTCCGTGGTGAGGGCGACAAGTTCCAGCTCCAGCACGCGGATCCGCTCGCGCAGGGCCTCCATCTCGGTGCGGGAGGCTTCGGCCGTGCTGTCGAGGTACTCGACATGGAGATCGAGTTGGCCGACCCGCGAATCGGCCCGTTCCAGGCGATCTTGCAAGAAGGCGAGCGCGGGTCCGTAGATCGCGCAGGCCCGATCGAATTCGATCCGCACCTGGTCCAGCGTCTCCATGGCGCTGTTGGAACTTGGGGTGCGGCTCAGTTCCTCAAGCGCATCATAAGCGCGGCGAACCCATTCATGGATGTCCGACCGCGCGCGCCAGTTGGCATCGTCGACCCGCTGGTGGCGCAGGGTGTCCGAGAGGAAGCCGTCGATTTCGATGGCGGAGAAGTCGGACCAGCGAGGCCAGGCAAGATGAAGCCGGGCGCCGCTGGTTTCCAGCGTGCCGCGCCAGTCGGAAAGAAACGTCCGCCACGAGATCACGTCCCGCGGGGTCGCGCGGGACGCGTGTTCCGCATCCAGGACGTGGCGCAGCCAGGCGAGCAGGCCGTGGGCGAGAGGCAGCTGGTCGCGTTCGCGCAGTGAGAGTGCGACCTCAAGCGGGTTGCGGACCGGCAGGAGCGCATGAGGCGCATAGCCGCTCGCCTTCAATTCCTCGAACCAGAATGGCGCCAGCCGGCTGATGCGGGGATCCTTGAGCATGATCAGCGGTGCGCCGCCAAACTCATCCTCAAGGGTTTGCCGGATGGATTCGGAAAACGATTGCGCGACCGCGCTTTCCTTCCACCGCGGATTGAACGCTCGCCAGTCATTCCAGTCCGATCCGCCCGATTTGAGAATGGCCTGATTGAGGTCGACGATCCGGGTCGATTCAAAATAGCCAAGGACATTGTGTTCTGTCGGCTGCATCAGCGTCTTTGGCGGCGTCGCGCCAAGGTGCACCAGCGTGCCCGCGAGGGATGACGTGCCGCCGCGGTGCATGCCCAGAACTACAAGCGCGTCCTTCATTGAACCCTTGCCTTTGCCAGCTTGGCGGCGTGACATACAAACCAGAGATTGCGCTTACGCTAACGGTCCGCGCGATGGCGGGAAAGCCCCGCGCGCGCAGCGGAAGGGCTCAGTGCCCCTCGTGCCGGACGGCCTCGGAGACCGGGAATTCCAGCACGATCTCCCCCGCCTCGTCGTGCACAGCGATGATCGCGGCGAGCAGGCGCGCATCGCCCGCCTGCGTCGCCAGCAGCGAAGCCGCGAGCGCCTGCGCCTTTTCCCATGCGGCATCGGGGTCGCGCAGCACAACCCCGCTCTCGTCCTTCAGCGTCTGTGCGCCAAACTGGGTGTGGAAGAAATAGCGAGGCATAAGAGCGGCTCCTGCCGGTGGAGTGGCTGTGTGTCAAACGCCGATGTTATCAATAAGCCGGGTCTTGCCGAGCCATGCGGCCGCCAGCAGCCGAACGGGTTCGCCCGGGCCGGCCAGCGGCGCGAGGCTCTCGGCGTGGCGGGCGGCCACATAATCCACCTTCAAACCGGCGGCGGCGATGCGGTCGGCGGCGGCGTTTGCCGCAAGGTCGGCGGGCGTGCCGGCACGGATCGCGGCGGCGGCGTCTTTCAGCGCCTGCTGGATCACCGGTGCGATCGTGCGCTCCTCGGGCGAGAGATAGCGATTGCGGGAGGACAGGGCGAGCCCGTCATGCTCGCGCACCGTGGCGCCCGGCACGATCTCCACCGGCAGGTCGAGATCGGCGGCGAGGCGCGTGACCACCTTCAATTGCTGATAATCCTTCTCGCCGAACATGGCGTAGTCCGGCCCGGTACGGATCAGCAGCTTGCTGACCACGATCGCGACGCCGGCGAAGAAATGCGTGCGGAAATCGGTCTCGAGCCCAAGCGCCGGCCCGCCCATGGCGAAATGGGTCGCAAATCCCTGCGGATACATATCGGCGGCCGTGGGGGCATAGACCACGTCCACGTCTTCGGCCGCCAGCAAGGCGATGTCATTGTCGAATGTGCGCGGATAGCGGGAGAAATCCTCGTTGGGCGCGAACTGGGTCGGGTTGACGAAGATCGAGACCACGATCCGCCGCGCCAATGTCTTGGCCTGGCGCACCAAGGCGATGTGTCCTTCGTGCAGGGCGCCCATGGTCGGCACCAGAGCGACTTTTTCCCCCGCGGCCCGCCATGCGGCCACCTGGGCGCGCAAAGCATCGACCGTTTCCACCACTTCGGGCTTGCCCGCCATCGTGTTTCTCCCGCAGACCGCAACCGTCCGCCGTTCTTTTTGCGGCGCAGACCCTAGCGCTAGAAACCTGCGGGTCAACCGCGCGCTGGCGGCTCGGCGGCCATCGCTTCGCGCCCTCTGGTACGCGACGCGAGAACGCTTATTTTGCTGGGGATGGATCAGGATTCCCTTCCGCCTTGCCGACCCGGCCCGATGCACGGGACTATCGCCCCATGAGCGGACCCAAGAAGCCCCTGACGCCCGCAGGGTCCGCCAGCGAAGCGGAGCTTGCGGCCTTCCTCACCGCCGCGCGCGAGCTTGGGCCGACGCGGGCCGATGGGCAGCGCGGCCGGCTCGCCTTTGCCATGGATGCGACCTTTTCGCGCCAGCCGACATGGGATCTCGCCTGCCGCCTCCAGGGCGATCTGTTTTCCGCCGCCGCCGATCTGGGCGGGCTCGATGTTCAGTTGATCTATTATCGCGGCCTTTCGGAATGCCGCGCCTCGTCCTGGGTGTCCGACCCCGCCCGGCTCGGCGCCTTGATGAGCGCCATCGCCTGCCAGGGCGGGCACACGCAGATCTCGCGCGTCCTCGGCCATCTCGCCAAGGAGGCGCAGCGCTCGGGGCTGAAGGCGGCCGTGTTCGTGGGGGACGCGGTGGAGGAAAATCCCGACGCCCTCGCCGCAAAGGCGGGGGAACTCGCGGTGCTCGGCGTGCGCCTGTTTCTGTTCCAGGAAGGCGAGGACCGGCAGGTGGAAGCCGTATTCAAGGAACTGGCGCGCCTGACTTCCGGGGCCTGGTGCCGGTTTCGCCCTGGCGCGGATGAAGAATTGCGGGCCCTGCTGCGGGCGGTGGCCGCCTATGCCGCCGGCGGCCGGCAAGCTCTTCTGGCAGGGCGGGAGGCGGGGGCGGTGCGGCTGCTTTCGGCCATGGGACAATGACCGGCCGGTCCGGTCCCGACATGATACTCAAGGGCAAGACCCTCAAGGGAGAGCGCGTGTGGTGACTTTGATCGCGGGAGCACTTCTGCTGCTGCTGGGCCTTTACGCGCTGAAACTGTGGACCAAAGCCTCGCCCCAGGCGCTGGCGACCGCGCTCTACAAGATCGCGGGGTATCTGATGCTTGCCGGCGCGGCCTTCTCGCTCGTGACAGGGCGGTTCGCGGCGGCGGTTCCGCTGGCGATGCTGGGCGCCGGGCTGCTGGCGCAGGTGAACGGTGGCGGGATCGGCGGCTGGCTCTCCGGCCTGTTCGGCCAGGGCCGGTTCGCCGGACCACGCACGCCGCGCGTCTCACGCGTGTCCTCGCCGGTGTTCGAGATGGAGCTGAACCACGACACCGGGATCCTGACCGGACGGGTCATCGCCGGCCCGCGCGTGGGCGTCTCGCTGGACGATCTCACGGTTCCCGAGCTTCTGGCGTTGCGCGGCGGGCTCGATCCCCAGTCGCTGGCACTAATCGAAGCTTATCTCGACCGCAGGGCGCCCGCATGGCGTGAAGACTCGCAGACTAATGCGGGTGGCAGGAGCGGGAGTGGAAACAATATGAGTGCGCGCAACAGCGCGATGACGGAAGAGGAGGCCCATCAAATACTTGGGCTTGAACCTGGGGCGGGCGAAGCTGCGGTTCGAGCCGCGCATCGCGCCTTGATGAAAAAGCTCCACCCCGATCATGGCGGATCCAGTTATCTTGCTGCGAGGGTGAATCAAGCGAAAGATGTCATTCTCAACAAACATCGCTGATTCTCTCCAAACGCACTACATCAATTGCGGAAAATCATGCAGGCGAAATCATTGCGTTGCAGTAAACGGCAGGCTTCTTTTGCACCTTTTTCATCGAGGCCGGCAAAGCGGGCGCGGTAAAGATCCGTCGAACCCTTCGAGACTTTCTCCGTAAATCCATCGGCTTGGCCCAAAACGCCCTTGGCTTTCGCCTGCGCGACATCCAGCCGCGCGCGTGCTTCCTTTTCGGCACCGAAGGCGCCGATCTGAATGCCCCAGCCCGAATGGCGGGGCTGGCTGGTGCTTTCGGCGGCGGCGCGGGGGGCGGGATCGGCGGCGCGTGCCGCAGGCTCGAACGAAGAAGCGGACAGCGTCATCGGGCCGGCGGATGCGGTGCGGATGGGCTTTGCGGGCTGGCTGGTGGGCGCCATCGCGATCGGGGCGGCGTGGACTTGCGGCGCCTGAAGCGGAGCGGGGGGCTGGGCCGGAATGTCAGCGGCGGCGACCTGCGAACCGTTGGAACCGATGAAGCCCAGGGTCCCATTGCCGGGCGTGAAGCTCGGCGCCGGCACGGGCGCGGCCACCGGGCGTTGGATCGACACCGTCTTCACCGCAACCGGCTTGATGGGCTCGGCCGAACCCGGCGCGGGACCACGGGCGGGAATGCTCGCGGTCACCACCGGGTCGGCCCCCGCATAAGCGAGGCGCTGGGGCGCCGGCAGCGGCGCGATGGGATAGGAAGGCGTTGCGGGACGCGCGGCGGCGACGGCGGCCGGGGAGGCGTCCTCCTCGTTGGAGGCGGTCTCCGTGACCTTCGGCACGACCCGATTGCCGGCATAGGCGCGGTTGTAATTATTGGCGATCAGGCTGGCCATGCGGGCATCGCGGGACGACGCGCTGCTGCCGCCCAGAACGACGCCGATGAGGTAGCGGTCGTCGCGATGAACCGAGGTGAGAAGATTGAAGCCGGAGGCGCGGGTATAGCCGGTCTTGATCCCGTCCACGCCATCGATGCGGCCCAAAAGGCGATTGTGGTTGCCGATGGTCTCGCCCTTGTAGGTGAACGAGCGGGTCGAGAAATATTTGTACTGGCGCGGGAAGCGCTCCTGGATCGCCCGGCCCAGGATGGAGAGGTCGCGGGCGGTGGTCACCTGGCGCGGGTTGGGCAGGCCGTTGGCGTTTTCGAAATTGGTGCGCGACATGCCGAGCGCATGGGCCTTGCGCGTCATCATGTCGGCGAATCTCTCCTCGGTTCCGCCGACGGTTTCCGCGATCACCACGGCGACGTCGTTGGCCGAGCGGGTCACGATCGCCTTGATCGCGTCCTCGACATCGATGGTCGACCCCGCGCGCACATTCAGCTTCGAAGGCGACTGCGCCGCGGCGCGGGAGGAGACCACCATTTCGCTGTCGAGCTTCAGCCGCCCGGCTTCCAGCTGTTCGAACAGCAGATAGAGCGTCATGACCTTAGTGACCGAGGCGGGATGCCGCAGGGCGTCGGCATTATCCTCGTAGAGCACTTTGCCGGTATTGCCGTCGACAATGATGGCGGCGCTTCCCGTCTTCCATCCCGGGCCGGTATTTTCGTCCGAACGGTTGACGGTCGCCTTGGCTTTCTTGGAATGGGATTGCGTCTGCGCACTCTTCTGCTTGCGCGGCTTTGCATCCGCGCCACTGGCGCAAGCCATCACCATCACTGCGGCAAGGGCCGCCGCGATGAGCTTGGCGGAGAAGGAGCCGTTCGCGATCGCAATACGCATGAAACCGTGTCCCGTGGGTCAGTCCAGGAAAGGGTCGGCCTGGAGTGGAGCATCTCACAGTCCAGGAAAGGGTCGGCCTGGAGTGGAGCATCTCAATTTCGCGCGAGAGCACGAAAATTCAGGAAGGCTCGGGTCCATGAACCGGGGAATGACTGGCTACAGCCTAAAAACCCGCGGTTACCAAGCCGTAAACCAAGCCGAAATGAGGCATGGTGCACTGCACAATTTTGTTGACGGCTTTGTTGCGATGCATCTTAATGCAACTGGGGCGGATCCGAACGGCCCACCGCACCGGACTTAATGAGTGGCAGCCTTAACAAACGCAATGAGGACACCCATGGCCCAGAACATCGAAGACTTCCAGAAGCTCGGTAAGGAAAACGTCGAACTCGCCATGAAGAGCTTCGGCACCTTCTCCAAGAGCGCCCAGGCGATCGCCCTTGAAATCGCCGACTACACCAAGAGCTCGTTCGAGCTCGGCACCGCAACTCTCGAGAAGCTGATGGGCGCCAAGACGCTCGAGCAGGCCGTCGAGATCCAGCAGTCCTACCTGAAGACCGCGTACGAAGGCCTGGTGGCGGAAACCACCAAGCTCGGCGAGCTGTACAAGGACCTCGCCAAGGAAGCCTACAAGCCGTACGAGAGCGCCTTCGCCAAGGTTCAGTGATCGCGTCCGACACGCTTAGGCTCCCACGGGAGCCTTTCGCGTGGCTTTCCAAAATGGGCCGAGAGGCGTCATTTTGAAGCCTATGACCAACGGCGGTCTGGCATTGCCGGGCCCCCGTTCCTATTATCTGGCACGTGCCCGACGCCCGACCGCATCCGCGCGGCCCGTCAAAACCTGGCACGGATGCCGATGAAATGATGCAGTCCTCTTCTCGCCCCGCCTTTTCCCGTTCCCCGTCGCGCATGGGGGCTCCGGCCTATGCGCCGGCGATGGCAGCAGGCGAACCGCCGCGCCGTGGCGGCAGCGACAATCCCGGCATCGCCGTCATCACCCGCACGAAGACGCAGACCAAGCGGCCCAGCCTCTATCGCGTCCTGCTGCTGAACGACGATTACACCCCCATGGAATTCGTGGTCCACGTCCTCGAGCGCTTCTTCAACAAGGGGCGCGAGGAGGCGAACGTCATCATGATGCACGTCCACCAGAACGGTGTCGGCGAGTGCGGCGTATTCACCTATGAGGTCGCCGAGACAAAAGTGACGCAGGTGATGGACTTCGCCCGCAAACACCAACATCCTCTGCAATGTGTGATGGAAAAAAAATAGGTGCATTCGCGTCGGTTGGCGTCTCAAATTGGTGATGGAGATGTTCAGGCAAGGCTCTTGCGTAATCTGAGAGCCGGTACAAAGTTTGAAGGAGCGCGTGCGCAAACGGAGCCGACGGACGTTCCGGGCTTCGGGTGGCGCACGAGATAGAGGTCTAGATGCCAACTTTCTCACGCAGCCTCGAACAATCGCTTCACCGGGCGCTCGCCCTCGCCAATGAGCGCCACCATGAATACGCGACGCTCGAGCATTTGCTGCTGTCTTTGGTCGACGATCAGGACGCTGCAGCCGTCATGCGGGCGTGCAACGTCGATCTCGACAAGCTGCGCCGTAATCTCATCGAATATGTGGACAGCGAGCTGGAGAATTTGATCCAGGCTGCCGGCGACGATTCCAAGCCCACCGCCGGCTTCCAGCGCGTCATTCAGCGCGCCGTCATCCATGTCCAGTCGTCGGGGCGCGAGGAAGTGACCGGCGCCAACGTGCTGGTCGCTATTTTCGCCGAGCGCGAGAGCCATGCCGCCTATTTCCTGCAGGAGCAGGACATGACGCGGTACGATGCGGTCAATTATATTTCCCACGGCATCGCGAAGCGTGCCGGCCTTTCGGAGAGCCGGCCGGTGCGCGGCGCTGAAGAGGAGACCGAGACGAAATCCGGAGACGACACCAAGAAAAAGGCTGATGCCCTCGACGCGTATTGCGTCAACCTCAACAAGAAGGCGCATGAGGGAAAGATTGATCCCCTCATCGGCCGCGACAAGGAAATCCAGCGCACGATCCAGGTTCTCTGCCGCCGGCAGAAGAACAATCCGCTGTTCGTGGGCGATCCCGGCGTCGGCAAGACCGCCATCGCCGAGGGCCTTGCGCGGCGCATCATCAATGGCGACGTCCCGGAAGTGCTCGCGACCGCCACCATCTTCTCGCTCGACATGGGCGCGCTGCTCGCTGGAACCCGCTATCGCGGCGATTTCGAAGAGCGGCTGAAGCAGGTGGTGAAGGAGATTGAGGCCTATCCCAACGCCATCATGTTCATCGACGAGATCCACACCGTCATCGGCGCGGGTGCGACCTCGGGCGGGGCCATGGATGCGTCCAACCTGCTGAAGCCGGCGCTCGCCTCCGGCACGCTGCGGTGCATGGGCTCGACCACCTATAAGGAATACCGGCAGTATTTCGAGAAGGACCGCGCTTTGGTGCGGCGGTTCCAGAAGATCGACGTGGCGGAGCCCACCGTTCCCGACACGATCGAGATCCTGAAGGGCCTCAAGCCCTATTTCGAGGACTACCACAAGCTGCGCTACACCAACGAGGCCATCAAGGCCGCGGTGGAGCTCTCCGCGCGCTACATCCACGACCGCAAGCTGCCCGACAAGGCGATCGACGTGATCGACGAGAGCGGCGCGGCGCAGATGCTGATGCCCGAGAACCGGCGCAAGAAGACCATCGGCCTCAAGGAGATCGAGGCCACCATCGCGACCATGGCCCGCATCCCGCCCAAGACCGTTTCCAAGGACGACGCGGAAGTGCTCGCCCATCTGGAGAGCACGCTGAAGCGGGTGGTCTACGGCCAGAACAAGGCCATCGAGGCGCTCGCCGCGTCCATCAAGCTGGCGCGCGCCGGCCTGCGGGAACCGGAGAAGCCCATTGGTTCCTATCTGTTCTCCGGCCCCACCGGTGTCGGCAAGACGGAAGTGGCCAAGCAGCTTGCCTCCATTCTCGGGGTGAACCTGCTGCGCTTCGACATGTCGGAATATATGGAACGCCACACGGTCTCGCGGCTGATCGGCGCGCCTCCCGGCTATGTCGGCTTCGACCAGGGCGGCCTGCTCACCGACGGTGTGGACCAGACCCCGCATTGCGTGCTGCTGCTGGACGAAATCGAAAAGGCCCATCCGGACCTGTTCAACATCCTGCTCCAGGTCATGGACCACGGGAAGCTCACGGACCACAACGGCAAGACCGTGGATTTCCGCAACGTGATCCTGATCATGACCAGCAATGCGGGCGCGGCGGACCTGTCGAAGGAGGCCTATGGCTTCACCCGCACCAAGCGTGTGGGCGATGACATCGAGGCCATCAACCGCACGTTTGCGCCGGAATTCCGCAATCGTCTCGACGCGGTGGTGACCTTCGCGCACCTGCCGCACGAGGTGATCGGCCAGGTGGTGGAGAAGTTCGTCCTTCAGCTGGAGGCCCAGCTTGCGGACCGCAACGTCACCATCGAACTCTCCGACGAGGCGACCGCCTGGCTGGTGGAGCGCGGCTATGACGAGCAGATGGGCGCCCGCCCCATGGCGCGGGTGATCCAGGAATATATCAAGACGCCACTGGCCGACGAGGTTCTGTTCGGCCGACTCAAGGGCGGCGGCCATGTGCTGGTGGTGGTGCAGGGGACCGGAAAGGAATCGAAGCTCGGCTTCGAATTCCCGGACGGTCCCGTGACGCCAAAGCCGGACAAGATCGTGCCGGCGCCGGCCAAACGCGCACCGCGCCGCAAGGCGGAAACGGCGTCGGCCAAGTCTGGGGCTTCACGCTCCGGCGGCCCGAAGGGCGGTTCCAAGGCTGCGCCGAAGACGCCGCGTTCCGGCGGGGGCGGTAGCGGTGGCGGCACCACGGGTTCCGGCCCGCGGCGCGGCAGCCATGTGCCCAAGGTGCCCCTCGTAAAGGCGTGAGCCGCGCGGATGGGATGAATGCGAAGCGGGCGGCCATTGGCCGCCCGTTTTGTTTGAAGGTGTCACTTGTTTGAAGGAGCCGCGTGGCGGTGCTGCGTGCGCCGGTGCTGCGTCCGAAACCGGCGGCACTGGCCGCCGTCCTCGCCCACCTTAAAGGCCGAGCGCCGCGCGCAAGCGCGCCGCCACCGGATACGTGGCCGGAAGCTCCCGCCCCTCCAGGTGCGACACGGAGCGGATGCCGAGGCTGCTGGTGAGGAAGATTTCCTGCGCCTGCGCCAGATCGTCTTCGCTCAGATTCACTTCGCTGCCGTGCTCGCGCAACACCTCTGCGCGCATGATGCCGGGCAGGGCGCCTTCGCACACGGGCGGCGTCAGCAGCATGTTGCCGATCACCACGAACAGGTTCGCGATGGTGCTTTCCGCCACCCGTCCGCGCGTATTGAGCAATAGGGCATCATCCGCCCCCTGCGCTGCGGCCTCCTGGCGGGCGAGAATATTGTCCAGGTAATTCAGGGATTTCACGGCGTGCAGCGGCGACAGCTCGTTGCGTCGTGTCACACGGGCGATGATCAGGCGGGCCGGCGGCGCCGGCGGCGGGGCGGGTGCGGCGGTGATCAGCACCGTGGGTTGGGGCTCCGCCGGCGGCAGAACGCCGCGTGGTCCTGAGCCTCGGCTCAGCGTGATGCGGACCACACCGTCGCAGAGCCCGTTTTTTTCCAGAACCGCCAGCGCCGCCGCTTTGAAATCCACCTGTGGCAGCGGCAGGCCCAGCACGTGCGCCCCGGCGGCGAGACGCGCCAGATGGGCATGCAGATGCCATAGCGCACCATTCTTGACGCGCACGGTCTCGAACAGTCCGTCGCCGAGGGTGAAGCCGCGATCATCGGGCGCGACGCGCGCTGCGCCGTGTTCCACCAGGGCGCCGTTCAGCCACAGGATCATGCCGGCTCTCCCGAAACCG